>SHXX01000063.1 GCA_009693165.1 Chloroflexota bacterium | reverse complement strand
CGGCCGAGGCGGTGGTGGAGCGGGCCAAGGCCTCGGTCCGCGCGAAGGTCGGGCACCCGTTCCGGGTCATCAAGCGGCAGTTCGGCCACGTCAAGGCGCGGTACCGGGGCCTGGCCAAGAACGGGGCGCAGCTGGTGACGCTGTTCGCCCTCTCCACCCTCTGGATGGCACGGCGCACGCTGCTGGCGGGGTAGGCCGCCGCATGCCCACGTGCGCACCGGACGGCGCGCCGGCGGGCCAGGGACGCCTTCGGCAGGCCGGTTCTGGGGCGAAAACGGGGCTGGAGGAAGCCGCACCGGCCACGATTCCCGGTCACTTGCCTCGCACTGGACGCGAATCGTGCCTTGTGCAGCCCTTCCCTAACCGGGAACGGACAGGGTCAGGCTGGCCATGACCTTCCTCTCCGTCAGGCTGGGGACGGTGCACGGCCCGACTGCGGGTTTCCACCTGGCACGCGAGCAACCGATCGTGACGCAGCGACCTGGGAACCGCAGGCCTGCACGGTTGCGCCGACCGGGTGCGAGTCGGCGCAACCTGGGAAGACCCGCGCCCTATCGAGTCCGCTTCGTCGGGGTGCGTCGGACCGTGGTAGGCCACCGTCCGTCGGGGGAGGCCCGGGCACTGGTACCCGAGGCATCGGCACGTACTACATGACCACTACCGCGACCGTCGCATCGACGCAATGGATAGCATCTGGTCGTCCGATCACGCTATCGAGTCATGTGTCCCAACTAAATCGCCCGCGGCGCGGCGATGGCGCGTTGGTAGGGGGGTTCTCGTCTGGTTGTCGCCGCGGTATCGACCGCGGTGTAGGCGCCGTCTGGCACGTCTGGGACCACGATGGTCACGCGCCGGCTCGGGCGGATGACCCCCAGTGCACGTTCCACCAGTGTGGCGAGCGGGTCCGGGTCGCCCTGGCGTGCGTGCATTGGGACCATCTCCATCAGGAGCGGGAGGGACACCTCGAACGGGTCGGCGCCGGCCCGGATGGCGACCTCCATGCGCAGCGCCTGCACGTTCTGGGCGACCGCAAGGGTGGCGTGCACCTGCGCGACCACCAGCGCCGGGCGCGGGGACCAGCCCATGTGGAGGTCGAGGTGGCGCTTGAGGAGGTCGAAGGCCATCTCGATGTCCCGCACGCTGAGCTTCGCGGGGTCGGGGACGCTGATCAGGCAGGTGCGGGTGGTGCCCCCGGTCCGGAACTCGACCAGGCGCACGGGGTGGGCGGCCCGGGTGGACGCCGAGCCAGACGATGCGGTCGGAGACCGAGCCGTCGCCAGCGGCGTAGCGCACCTGGCGGGTGACCATGGAGGTGCGGGCACGGCAGCGGGAGAGCCAGTGGTGGCCGGCATCGACGACGTAGTCGAACCATGCGCAGGAGACGTACCCCATGTCGGCGATGACGAGGGAGCCGGGGGCAGGGTCGCGAGCAGGGCGCGGGCGTGCACGGTCTTCCGCTGGCAGGGGTCGGGAAAGTGGTCGACGTGCAGGAACTGCTGGGCGCGCAGGTCGAAGGCGCAGGCCAGCTTGCCGGGGAGGAGGCGACGGTCACCGACGGGGAGGGGGGAGCGAGGAGATGGCGGCGACCATGGCGCGGATGGTGGCGCCGTCGTCCTCGGCGATGCGCTTGGCGACGGCCTGGTCGGTGATGGGGAAGCGGGGAAACACCAGAGGCCGGCGCCCGTGAGGAGGCACCACGTGCCCGCGTGCGGCGCCCGGGTCCGGTGCTACATCGGCGACGAGGTCGCGCAGGATCGCCTCGACCTGATCGAGGGAGATGTCACCCGGTGCACGGTGCACCGGCGGGAGGGATGGGGACACGGGGTGTTGCGGGCGTCGTGAAACCATGCGGCAGGGTGCCGCGTTGCCGCGCCAACCGGTGCAGCGATCCGGCGAATTAGTTGGGACACATGGGTATCGAGTGGCGGAGGACTTGTCGGAAACACCACGATCACCGCGCAGCTCACGCTCGGAACCGGTGAAGTGACAGGAGGCAAGGGTCGATACACGATCAGCCAGTCGCAGAACGCCTCATCCCAGGCAATGTTCGCCACGACCCTCACCCTGCCGATCACCAGCACGACAGGGACGACGACCACCCAGGCGCCGTACTACAGCGGATCGGGCACCAACACCCTCATCTTCCGCTACGTGGTCATGGCAGGCCAGGCCAGTGCTGACCTGACGAACAACACACCGATCGTCTGCCCTGCCTCTTCCTGCGACATCGCCAGGCAGTCTGGTGGCGGGGTCATGTCATCCTCGAACGGCACGTCATTGACGGTTGCGGCGACGCTGCTTTCTGCCGGCAGTCAGGTGCTTGTCGACACCACGGTGCCGACCGCACCGGTGTTCACCGCCGGCGGTGGCACCTCCGTAGCCAACTCGCTCAATGGCACCAACACGACCCTGACCCTGACCGCAACCATCAACGCCGGTCAGGTTGGGCCGGCTGGCTACGCCGAACTGCTCCTTGATGGCGCGTCGTTCGCGACACCGATCAAGACGACGCCAGGCATCCCGTCAAATACCACGACGCGAGTATCCATCTCGCTTGGCACGACCAACAACGCCCAATTGCAGATACTGATCCCTTCCGGCGGTCACACACTTTTGGTGCGCTTGTACGACTCTGCGTCCCCACCGAATGTGTTGACAAGGGCAACGGTATTAATCGTTGCGGACTACAGCCCGCCAAAGTTCACCATCGTGACCACGGCCTACAGTGGAAGTATGGCCGCTGGCTCGGTCATTCCGATTTCAGTCAACTTCTCGTTGCCGATCACCACATCAGCTTTGTCAACCCTCACGCTGAACACGTCACCAACGCCACACAACGCAACGTGTGTCGCCGTGACCGCGCAACCCACGCTCGTCTGCAACTACGTGGTCGTGCCGGGGGATACGGCCAACCCGTTGACCTACGCATCAACGACCGCACTTGCGACGACCGGCACGGTTCGCGACGCCGGCAACAACGATGCAGTCCTGACCCTGCCAGCCATCAACGCCAACGGCCTTTACTCGGCTGGTCTCAACGTGAATGCACCGTAACCGCCAGCGATGCTTGTGCATCCGTCCACCGTGCCTCCGAAGTCAGGTGCCAACCAGCCTGCCTCCCCCCAACCCCGCGCCAGGGGGCGAGGGGTTGGGGGTGAGGGCACGCCGATTGACCCACGACCGCGCATTCCACCCGGCGCCGGTGCAATACTGAAGGCACCATGAATCCGTACCGCCTGAAGCAACTCGGACGCACCTCCCTCTCCCTTCCGGCCCTCGGCTGTGGCACCGCAACCATCGGTGACATGCGCGGGCTCATCCCGGAAGCGCAGTCGACCGCCACCCTCGACGCCGCTTGGGCTGCGGGCATCTCCTTGTATGACTCCGCGCCGTGGTACGGCCGGGGCAAGAGCGAGCTCCGCCTCGGGTCCGTCCTGCGCGCCAAGCCCCGCGATGCCTATACCCTCACCACCAAGATCGGTCGCACCCTGCACCGGCCGACCGACCCCGCCGCCTTCGCCGCGACGATGACCGACGGATCCCTGCCGATCGAGATCCGCTTCGATTACACCCGTGACGGCGTGATGCGTTCCTATGAAGACAGCATCCAGCGGATGGGCATCCCGGTCATCGATGCGCTCCTCATCCACGACCTCGACCCGATGCACCACGGCGACGACGGCGTGGAACCGTTCCTGCGCCAGCTCGAGGACGGTGGCGGGTTTGCCTCCCTCCAGGCCCTGAAGGCGAGTGGCGAGATTAAGGCCATCGGTGTGGGCATCAACATGCTCGGCATGATCCCGCGCTTCATCCCGCGGTTCCCCATTGACTTCTTCCTGGTGGCGATGCCGTACACCCTGCTTGACCAGGGCGCACTGGAACACGAACTTCCACTCTGCGCCGAACACGGTGCCGGCGTCATCATTGGTGCGCCGTTCGCCTCGGGCATCCTTGCGAGCCGCACCGGTCCGGGAGCCACCTATGCCTACCGTCCGGTGGAGACGCCGACGGCCACGAAGGTGGCGCGCATCGACGATGTCTGCCACGCGCATGGCGTGCCAATCGGTGCCGTCGCCCTGCAGTTCCCCTTGGCGCACCCGTTGGTGGCGTCGATCATTCCCGGCCCGAACCACCCCGACCAGGTGCGTACCAACATGGCGTGGCTTCGCACCGAGGTACCGACGGCCCTCTGGCTCGATCTCAAGTCCGAGGGATTGCTCCGCCCTGACGCGCCCGTACCTGCTGCCTCTGCCTGATCCCCGGAGACAAGGCCCCCACCCCCTGCCCGCCCCGCTCCATCCTGGGAACGCCGCTCCGTCCTGGGAACGCCGGCGCCCTCGCCAGCACGGTCTTCCTCCGTTCAGGCGGTCTTGGGTCTTCGCCATCAATTCGTGAAGCCGTGTTTGGGTTGCCTGCCGGGATGGCGGGTACATGACCGTCGTAATGGGCCGGCGAGGGCGCTGGCGCTCCCAGGGAGTGGTTCGCCCTGACGTGCCCGTGCCTGCTGCCTCTGCCTGACCTCCGGAGACAACGCCCCCACCCCCTTCGCGTGGCTCCCGTTGCGACGGCAGAGGGGGGTGTCCCGGCCGCAAGGTCTTCCCCTGGTAGGGGGTCTCCATTCTTCGCCACCGGTAGATGAAATCCGTGGGTGCGCTCCCTGCCGGGTGGTGGCGGGTAAATGTTCGTCGTGATGGGCCGGACGGGGGCGCCGGCGCTCCCAAAGTGGTGGTACGCCCTGACGCGCCCGTACCTGCTGCCTGACCTCCGGGGACAACGCCCCCACCCGCTTCGCATGGCTCCCGTTGCGACGGTGAGGGGTGTATGTCCCGGCCGCAAGGTCATTCGTGGGTTCGCCTTCACGCTCCATTGTGGGTTCGCCGTCATGCTCAGTGCTGCGAACGCCGTCATGCTCAGTGCTGCGAACGCCGGTGCTCCCAGGGTGGTGGTACGCCCTGACGCGCCCGTACCTGCTGCCTGATCTCCGGGGACAACGCCCCCACCCGCTTCGCGTGGCTCCCGTTGCGACGGGAGAGGGGTGGATGTCCCGGCCGGCACAGTCTTCCTCTGGTCAGGTGGTCTTTGGTCTTCGCCGCCGATAGACGAAGCCGTGGTTGCGGTTCCTATCGGGGGTGGAGGATGCGTGTCCGTCGTGATGGGCCGGCGGCGGCGCCGGCGCTCCCAGGGGGCGGTTCGCCTCGCGTTGGGCCGGACGCTGGACACAGTTCCCGTCCAACCGCGGTGATGACGTTTCTGGCCCTGGGGGCGGGTAGACTGGATCGATGGTGACGCCCGATCAGAACCCCGCTCCAACGGATGCGTGGAACCCGGCGCAGTACGAACGGTTCCGCAACGAACGCACCCAACCATTCCACGACCTCGTGTCGCTGGTGGAACCGTTGCCGGGCATGCGGGCCATCGACCTCGGGTGTGGCACCGGCGAACTGACGCGCATCATGCACGACGTCCTCGGGTGCGCATCCACCGTCGGCCTTGACCAGTCGTCGTCGATGCTTGCCCGGACCGTCGGGCACGCTAGTCCCGACCTGACGTTCGTCACGGGCGATATCGCCGATCTCGATCCCACCCTCGGCCCGTTCGACCTCATCTTCAGCAACGCCACCCTGCACTGGCTCCGCGGTCACGGCGACCTCCTCCCCCGGATGGTCGCGCGCCTTGCGCCGGGCGGGCAACTCGCGGTGCAGGTTCCGGCGAATGCCGATCACGCGTCGCATGTCATCGCTGCGTCGATTGCCCGCGAGGAACCGTTCCGCACCGAACTGCAGGGCCATGTCCGCATCTTCGGCACGATGTCACCCGAGTGGTATGCCGAAACCCTGTTCAATCTCGGGGCGAAGTCGACCCATGTCCGCCTGCAGGTCTACGGCCATGTCCTCGCGGATACCGGATCGGTGGTAGAGTGGGTACGAGGGTCTCTCTTGACCGATTACCAGTCCCGCCTTTCGCCAGGTTCTTTCGAGGCATTCCTGGACCGCTATCACGACCGCCTGATCGATACGCTCGGGGCACACGCACCCTATTATTACGCGTTCAAGCGCATACTCTTCTGCGCACGGTTCTGATAACGAAACGCGCCGAGCCCGCGGTCCTACCACCCCATTGGTGAGACGGGCGACGCGTACACATCGACGTACCTCCCTTCCTGAGGTCCCTCGGTGATCTGTACGTGCGGAATATCCGGTCAGACTGGGTGGTGGGGGTTCGGATTGGAGCGCACAGCATGATACCGGCCAAGCATTGCACTCACCGGGCGGTGGGGTGGTGAACCCCGTTGGCACCTGGGCGGCGTCCGGGTGGGGTGAAGGCGTAACCTGGGACGACGCCCTTGAACAGGCATTCGCACGTCTCTACGAGACCGGGGGGCTGCCGTCCGCCGGCGTCCGTGTCACGGGAGAGACCGCTTCAGGATCGCTTCTGGTAACGCAACCACCGCTCACCGGTCGCGTCGCCGAAGAGACGCCCCCGCACGCCTCGGTCTTCGGTTCGATCTCCTCGCCTGACCGTGCGCCATCAAGCCCCGGACTGGTGATCGTCTTCGCGTCCGCCGGATTCCGCAACGATTACCCGCGCATCGTCGAGCGGGTCCGCGCGGAAATGCCCGGGCGGCACGTCATCGGCAGCAGCGCGTGGTCGGTCATCTCGGGAGGGCGCGAACTCGAGGACCGGGACGCGATTGCCCTGCTTGCGGTCACCCTGCCCGGGGCCAACCTGCATGCGATCGCGGTCTCGCCCGAGGTGGTCGAACGCACGACGCACCTGCCGCTTGCCGATGACGAGCGGGCCGCGCGGTGGCACCGGGCCCTCGGCGTCCTGCCGGATACCGTGAACGCGTGGATCCTCTTCACCGATCCGTTCACTGTGGATGCCAATGTCCTCGTCGACCAGTGGAACACTGCGTATCCCGGCGTGCCGGTGATTGGTGGGGTCGCCTCGACCACCCCGGACCTTCGTGCGACCGAACTCTTCCTGGATGGGCAGGTCCTCCACGATGGCGCGGTTGCGATCGCGATTGGTGGCGCGTGGACCCTCGACACCGTGGTCTCGCAGGGATGCCAACCGATCGGACGCCCGTGGACGATCACCGGGATCGAAGGCGACCACATGATCAGGACCATTGGTCGGCGGGCGGCGATCGAGGTCCTCGCCGAGACGGTGCGCGCCTTGCCGACCGACCAGATGGGGCGGGTTCGGGGCAATCTCTTCGCGGGCATTGCCGTGGATGAGCGCCGGTCGAACCTCGGACGGGGGGACTACCTGGTGCGCACTTTGGTCGGCGCGGATGAGGGCACCGGTGCCTTGTTGGTCGGTGGCACGCCGGTCCTTGGGCAGACGATCCAGTTCCAGGTGCGCGATCCCGGCGCGGCGGTCGAGGATCTACGCACCCTGCTTCACGACGCGGTCCTGCGTTGGGGCACGTCCATCCCGGCCGCCGCGCTCATCTGTTCGTGCAATGGTCGAGGCGTCGGCCTGTTCGGGAAGGATGACCCGGACCATGACGCCGTGGCGGTGCAGAATGTCGCGCCGGGGATGCCGGTCGCCGGCTTCGCGTGCTACGGAGAGATTGGCCCGGTTGGTGGCCGTACGTTCGTGCACTCCCACACCGCAAGCATCGGCTTCTTCATGCCGGTCACGCCCAAACCCGTGCCCGGGATCCGCGATTAGACACGCCTTGCACGTAAATCGTCGTGGGAGACCGGTCCCCACCCCCTCCACCCCCGGAGATAGAGGGGAGCTTACCTCGCCGCGTGCAGGAGTGTCATGCTAACGTATCCCCCCGGGGGGGATAAGCCATGGTCAAGTCCGTACGCATCGAGGAACAACGGCAGGCCGGAGTTAGTGCCCCGACCGGAACCGGGTCCGGAACGTGGTGGGACGCCTACCGCGAGGTCATCACTGGCACCGAGTTTGTTTCGGCCTTCCTGACCCTCGGCCTGACGATCATCTCGTGGGCCATCTGGCTTGTGGGTGGCGATGATCCGGTCTGGTCGGTGGCAAGCGTCGCCACCGGATGGCTTGGCGCGCTCGTCGGCGGCGCGGTCATTGCCCGAGGCGCGATTGCCGGGGTGTGGAACCGCGAGGTCAATGTCGACGAACTCGTGACCATCGCCATCGTTGCCTCCCTGTGGATCGGGGAGTACTGGGGCGCGGCCCTCGTCGCCTTCATGATGCTGTTCGGCAAGGTCCTAGAGGATGTGACCGCCGCCCGCGCGAACGATGCCATCGAGGGTCTCGGCCGGATGGTGCCGTCGGTTGCATTGCGTCGTGACGGGAACGGAGAGACGATCGTCCCGGTCGAGGCGCTTGTGCCAGGTGACATCGTGGTGGTAAGACCGGGCGAACGTCTGCCGGCCGACGGCACGGTGGTGGCCGGACAGGCACTGGTCGACGAATCTGGCATCACCGGGGAGTTCGTGCCAGCCTCCCGCTCCACTGGCGATACGGTTCATGCCGGCACGCTTGCGACCGGTGGTGCGCTGGATATCCGGGTGGCGCGTGTCGGGGAGGCGACGACCCTCGGACGCATCGCGACGCTGGTCCGCGACGCCGAGACCGATCGTGCGCCGATCGTGCGCATCGCGGATACATGGGCCAAGTGGTTCACGCCGGTCATCCTGGTCCTTGCCGGTGCCGTCTACCTTGCAACCGGGGACTTCCTCCCTGCGGTCTCGGTGTTGGTCGTCGCGTGCCCGTGTGCCCTGACCCTCGCGACGCCGACCGCGATCGTGGCCACCGTCGCCCGGGCTGCCCGCCAGGGCACCCTCGTCCGCGGTGGCGGACGCCTCGAGGCTGCCGGCCGGGTCGATGTGATCTGTCTCGACAAGACCGGCACCCTGACGACCGGACAACCACGGGTTGCCAAGGTGATCCCCCTGGGGGGGTTCGGTGCATCCGATCTGATTGCCCTGGCGGCTCGCGCGGAACGCCTGTCGGAACATCCGCTTGCCCGCGCGATCCTCAGCGAAGCTGCGCAATCAGGGCGTGAGTCAGTGATGGGGATCGCTACCGCCGAGGGAACTGACGCGGATGCCGGCCACGTTAGCGGGTTCGAGGCAGTCGCCGGATCGGGGGTTGTCGCACTCTTCACGAGCCGTGCCTTGCAATCATCGGGTAGTGCGGCGGTCGGTGGAGCCTCGAAGTCAGCGGGCGACAGGGAGGTGGGCCCACACGGTGCTGCCGAAGTGATCGTCGGCCGACCCGAACTCCTGCAATCGCGCGGGGTCATCTGGACCGATGAGGCGGCGTCGCACGTGGAGGCCGTCGAACGTGACGGAATGTCGCCGGTTGCGGTTTCCATCGCAGGCAAGGTGGCCGGGGTCATCGCCATCTCGGACACCGTCCGCCCGCACGCTGCGGTTGCGATTGCGTCACTGCGCCGATCCGGGATGAACCGGATCATCCTCCTTACCGGTGACCGTGCCGGCCCTGCCCTGGCCGTGGCGCGTGCGGTGGGCATTCCCGAGGCCGACGTCCGCGCGGGTCTCCTGCCCGAACAGAAGGCGTCGGCGATCCGTGCCCTGCGCGACAAGGGACACCGGGTGGCGATGGTCGGGGACGGTGTGAACGATGCCCCGGCCCTGGCGAGTGCCGATGTGGCCATTGCCATGGGCGGCATCGGATCCGACCTGACGCTTGCCAGTGCCGACGTGATTCTCATGACCGACGATCTGCGTCAGGTTGCGACGGTCCTGCGTGACGCACGCCGCGCGCTTGAGGTCATCCGGCAGAACCTGGTCATCGCGACGGTCTGGAACGTCGCTGCGGTTGCCCTCGCCGCGACCGGCCTCGCCGGGATAGTGCCGGGCGCACTGATCCACAACATCGGATCGGTCGGGGTGGTGGTGAACGCTGCGCGCCTTGTGGGAAGGCCTAATCCCTCCGTCTGAGCGGGCGGAACACTGACGACCCCGGTTCGTCGCACATGCCTGGCGATCATCTCCTGGCTACTCACCGAGGTGGTAATGCGGATGGTCGCGTTGGTTCGATGCCCGCGGACCAGGCGGAATACCTGCGCGGACCCAAGGGCGCGATGACACCCTGATGAGTTGTACGCAGTTGCCCGTACTCCGCCGGGCTAGCGGATGAAGGTTTCGAGAGCGGTGCGGAGATCGGCCCAGGCTACCTCGGCGTCACCACCTTCGACGGCACCGTGCAGGCATGACTCGATGTGGTCGGCGAGGATGATCTTCGCCGTGGCGTCGAGGGCAGCGCGTACGGCCGCGATCTGTCGCAACAGTTCGGGGCACTCCCGGCCGGTCTGTGCCATTCGTCGCACGGCCTCCAGATGACCGGCAGCCCGGGCGAGGCGCCGATCGACGTCGTCCCGGTGGGCGTGCGGGTGCAGTTCGTGCGTGGTCGCGTCGTGGGAGTGGCTGTGGTCCCCATGCACGTGTTCGGGTGCCACGGCCGTATCCGTGGCAACGCCCGTGCGCGCGCGTGGTCGCTTTACCCCGGTCATGCTTCCGATTGTAGCCGTGGTCCCTGCCGGGTCCCGGGCAGATCCGTCAGGTCCCTTGCTGGACGCATGGTCATCGGGCCTCAGTCGGAACCCGTGAACAGCCGCCTGACTGATCGGGTGTCCATCGGATATCGTGTGCCTCGAAATCCGACCGGAGGCACGATCCTTGACGACTGCCGAAGCGCCCTCGTTCCGCGACATCATTGCCGCCGTCCAGCCGCAAGCCGATGAACTCCGCTGGCAGGCGATCCCGTGGCAGACCGACCTCTGGGAGGCGCGCCGCATCGCCCTCGAGGTCGGCCGGCCGATCTTCCTGTGGGCGATGAATGGCAACCCACTCGGCTGCACTTGAAACAACGGTGTCGCCGCCCGTGGGCTGGCATTCAGCGCTCCCGATGTCATTGCGCTCCTCACCCAGCGCTTCCTGCCGGTGGCGGAGAACTGTTCACCACTGCAGTCGCAACCCGATGCCAAGGGTGAGTTCTTCCGCCTTGTTGCCGAGCAGGGTCACTATGGCGGACGCACCTTCCCGACGCCGACCCGGCAGGGCCTGTACGTCTGCACTCCCGGAGGCACGACCCTCGGCGCACTTAACACCCGCGATGCTGGTCCGCTCCTGGAGATGCTCCAGACGGCCCTCCAACGGTGGGATCACCTTGCCGTGCATGCCACTTCGGAGGCTCCCGGCGGGTATGACCGGTTCCGTCCCGACCGCTATCCGCACGGCGGACTGGTCCTGCGGGCCATCGCCCGTGACCTGCCCCGCGAGGTGGACACGCGCGTCGATGACTGGCGGAAGATTGCGTGGAACCTCGATTACGCGTGGTTTACCCGCGAGGAGGCCTCGTCGCTGGTTCCCGACCCGGCACGTCCCGGTGCAACGTCCGAGGCTTCGCCGGAACTGGTGCGGCGGCTTGGGCGGTTTCACCTGCGTGATTTCGTGCGCGGCGAACCGGCGCCGTGGCCGGCTGATGCATTGCGTGAGGCTTCACTGGCGTCTGTCGTGACGGGCGTGTCGGCTGACCGGACCACGGTTTCCCTGCATGGTCGGATCCGCCTCGTGGCGGAGTTCCGGTGGGTCCGTCAAGGTGATGGCGAGGCGCATGCGTCACCGTGTTCGTTTGACGCCACCCTTTCGGGCGAGGCTGAGTGGGATCGGTTGACCGGCCGGTTCGTACGCTTCGATCTGGCGGCGTCTGGCCCACGGGCGGGCACGCAGCAGTACAACAACCGGCCGGATGATCTTGGTCCCGCGCCAATGGCGGTCGTGTTCGAACTCGCGGGCGACACCCCTCGCGACCGCACGCCCCCGCACACTTTCCTGCACGCGCAGTATTTTGGAGAACCGGCCTGATGGTGGTGATTGCCGGCAGCCGGCACCAATCGGTCAGTGCGCCGGTGCCTCCCGGGCTCGATCCTGACCGCGTCCCCCAGGTGTTGCGGGTCGTTCTGGTCCGTCATGCGGGCGCGGCGCCACCCGGTGCCGGTGTGGCCGCCGACCAGCCCTTGACGGCAGACGGTATGGCACAGGCCGACCGGCTTCGCTGGTTGAACCTCTTCGACCTGGCCACCGGGTTCTACGCGGGCCCGGAGGCGCGGATGGTCGGAACGCTTGCGCCGGGTGCGACATCCCGAGGTCGTGAAGTCGTGCCCATGGCCGCGCTTGCCGAAACGGCGGCTGGCGGGTGGCTTCCGGACGATCGGTTCGCCGAGGTGATCGGTCGGTACTTCGCACACCCGGACATCGTGCCCGCGCCGGGTTGGGAAGCCGGTTCGGTCGCGGCGCACCGGTTCGGCGCGCAACTGGAGGCGCTCCGTGCGTCGCATCCGCCTCACGTGAACCGTGACCGGGCCGTTCCCGGAGTGGTGGTCGTCTCGACGGGCGGACGCGTCGCGATTGCGTGGCTTGCGTTCTGCCTGGGTTGGTCCGGTGCCGATGCCAAACGTGCGTGGCGTCGATTGCGGAACCCCGATATCGCCGTGATTGACCTGCCCAAGGGAGAGGCGGCGCGCCTCGTCATCCCATTCGGCACGCTCGAAACCTGACCGCAGGGTTCGCGCTTCCTCTGGGGATCAGCGAAGCATCTTGCAAGCAGGGGCGATGGGGTGGGGCGGTGACGGGCACTTGGATTGCCAAGTGCCCGTCACCTCATGATTTACTAGGGATTGACTGCAAAAGGTAGCGGCGGCGGGGCCTGACCGGGAATCATGGTGGCATGAACCAGTTGAGCCTCGCGAACGGTTTCGAACGATCCACCAAGCGCACGCGCCGGCAGGCCTTCCTCGAGGAGATGCTCGCCGTCGTCCCG
>SHXX01000062.1 GCA_009693165.1 Chloroflexota bacterium | reverse complement strand
ATGTCGCCGATGGCTGAGAGCTTCTTCTCGGTGATCAGGATGAAGGGATCCTCGATCTCCGCAGTCATGCGGTCGGGGTTCGACACGAAGTACGGGGAGATGTACCCGCGGTCGAACTGCATGCCCTCGACGTACGAAATCTCGTACTGGAGGCCCTTGCTTTCCTCGACGGTGATCACCCCATCCTTGCCAACCTTGTCCATGACATCGGCAATGAGATTGCCAATTTCGGCGTCGGAGGCAGAGATGGTGGCGACGTTTGCAATCTCGTCACGTCCGGAGACCGCGGTAGCGGCATTGCGAATCGCCTGGACAACCGCGGCGGAGCCCTTGTCGAGGCCCCGCTTGATGATCATGGGATTGGCACCGGCCGCGAGGTTCTTGAGGCCTTCGTGGACGATTGCCTGGGCGAGGACCGTTGCCGTGGTGGTGCCGTCACCGGCCACGTCATTGGTCTTTGTCGCGGCTTCCTTGAGGAGCTGCGCGCCCATGTTTTCGAACGGATCAGGAAGTTCGATTTCCTTGGCGACGGTCACACCGTCATGACTCACCGTCGGTGCGCCGTACTTCTTGTCAATGGCGACATTGCGGCCTTTTGGGCCGAGTGTCGTCTTGACCGCTTCCGCCAGGGTATCCACGCCCTGCTTCAGCTTTCGCCGGGCATCCGCATCGAAAGCCAACTGCTTCGGCACGGTTCATCCTCCTACCGGTATCAGGTACCCCTACTTCGGGGGTGTGGTCGCTAGTCTCACCGCCGTGGTGGGCAGTCGACCGCTTCAATCCAGACCCACGCGTTGCCGCGTGCAGTGCCTCGGCTCCGGACCATCTGTGTGTCCCAACCTGCGCGCGTTGCCAACGTCCCGCAGGGATTAGCAGTCGTCCGGGTCGAGTGCCAATATGAGTATACGAGGGCCGTTAGCAGTTGGCAAGAGAGACTGCTAATCGCAACCGCTCTGGGATTTCCAGAATCCCGCGGTCATGGAACGACGGCGAGGGTCGACGCGCCGACTCCCACAGTGATGGTGTCGGTCACTGCCATCGTGGCAAGGTCGATTACCGAGACGGTGCCGGACATCGAATTCGCAACATACGCGCGCTGACCATCGCCACTGAGGACAATCGCTTGGGGCTGCTGACCGACCGGGATCACTTCCTGGACCTCGGTGGTCTCGCGATTGACCACCTGGATTAGGCCCAACTGACCATTCACCACCAGCAGTCGCACGCCGTCCGGGTGGAGGACGAACCCATTCACGCCGTTTCCAACGTCGATGATCTTGCGGGTTTCGCCGTTTGAGGCGTCTAGCGCGTAGACGGTCGTGGTTGATTGGTTGCCAAGGTAGAGGGTCTGGCCATCATCCGAAAGTTGGGTCTCGCCCGGCCAGATGGGGGTACGGATCGGCGGTCGGATAGTCCCTGTCGCAACGTCGACAAGCGAGACTTCGCTCGTTGTGCGATGCGAAACTGCCAGGATGGTTCCCTGAGATGTGAAACGGAGTGTTCCGGTCCGCCGCGGGAAGTTCAGGCGCCGGATCACCCGGCTTCCACGGGCGTCAAGCTCGATCACGTTCGAATACTCCTGCCCTTCGGCGCCTGCCGTAGCAACCCACACGTGACCGTCAACGGGCCCAACGGCGATTGCACTGATCGCGCCGGCGTTAAGGGCGGTGCGTGTCTCGACGGACATGTCATCGGCGCGAATGGTCACGAGTTCGTTCGATCCGCCCCAACTTGCGAACAGGCGACGCGCCGCAAGCGCGCCGGCAAGGTAGGTGAACCGCCCGCCTCCAAGGGTTGGAGGCGAGAACGGGTTGAGAACGGTGCCCGACGCAATGTCGATGACCGAGATGCGCGGTTGCAAGTGACCTACAAACAGTCGTGCCATGGTCGCTGGACCCCGAGTTGGTGTCTGGCCCGGCGAGGTAGCTGGGCCAACCATCGGTGCCCGTGCGACGGATGGTGTCGCCGGTGCGACTGGCTTTGATGCTGCCGCAGCCGCATTCGTGGGGACGGCGTCCGTGGTTGGTTGCGTGGTGGTTGCGGAGAGCGCAAGGTCTATGTCCCGGGAGGTTTGCCCGGTGCCCGGTGGGCCGAGAGTGATTGGGTCCGAGACCACCTGGCCGACTTGGGCCTTGCGTGCCCGGATTACTACCCCATTTGTTGGGGGAGAAGTGAAACGAAGTTCACCACGCGCATCGGTCGGTTGGATCTCGAGGATCAGGCCACCAAACCGGTCCCGGACTTCGACGATTGCATCGGCAATCGGGGCGCCGGAGGCATCGCGGATGCGGATGCGGACCGGAAACCGTGGTTGCGGTGTGGGGTTCGTCGTTCCAGTCGTTCCAGGTGCACCTGCCGGATCGATCGCGTCAAGGAGCGAGATGCCCTCGTTTACGGCGGTGATCCGAATTGCTCCGATAACCCCTAGGGCCATGACAACCGCGATCGCACCTACGACGAGACGCTTCACGCCAGAGCCTCCCAAGATGGTGGGTTCATTCGCCGGACGCATTGATTAATTGACGCCAACCCGGGGCGCTTCGGTCCAGATTTTGGGTTGCCACCTTGGACTGCCTGAAACGATGGATGGGTCAATGAAGCCAGTTCTCTACCGCTCATTTCCCTGCCCCGGCCATGCCACAAACCATTCCCATGCGCGCGCGGTCGCGATGACTGGCATTCGTCCGATTGATTTGGCGGTTGCGATGACGCCACGGACATCTGCCCATGTCGGCCTCAGTCGTCGGAGGGCTACATCGACGACGAAGAGGAACACCGATGTCATCAACAGTTCCGGCCAGATGTCGCGTGGGGCGTTGCGATGAATGGTGTCGCGGCGCCATGTGTCCGCCGGGGTCGGGATGGTCGGCGCACCACTCTCGGAGGCAAGGCGTTCGAGCAGTGTCCGGTTTCCCCATGCCGGTGCGTATTCGTCCGGATATGAGCGGTCAAATCCGGCAATCTCTGATGCGACGACCTGCCCCCCGGTGTCGGTCTGGGTTACCCGCACGAAGTAGACGCCAGGGGTCGGCGCGTCAAAGTCGCCTTGGTAGTGTCCGGGAGCGACCTGTGCAAGGGTGACGCGTCGTGAAGGACCGTCTCGCCCGGCGATGTCGGCAGAAGACGTCAGAAGGTCCCTGAACCCGCCTCCGGGTGCCCAGGCATCGACAAGGACGCGTGCCCGCGTTCCATCACCTTCTGATGAGGGCATTACCCGGACAGCAATGTTTGGATTGCCAGGCGCGGGCATAGACCAACGGATCGCTTGCACCCAGAGTGACCGGAATGCCGGGGTATCGGACCAGTCGCGGGACCAGGGTCCCTCCAGGTCGGCAGTCCACACGAGGGCGCGACCGAGCCCGTATTGCCACTGCGCGAGGACTGTCTCTTCCTGGTCGCTGGTGAGGATGATCTCGGCACCCGGACGAGGCGTGGTCCGCATGTATCCGTGGAGTTGGGGGAAGTCATTTGGGACAAGGCCTCGCACTGCACTTGACGCGGCCGCGAGCCTGGGCTTGAAGTCTCGTTCCTGCTTGTGCGCGCGTCCCGCCAGACGTGCCTCTTGGGTCATGATCTGGGGCACGGCGGAAGGGGTGTCGGTGAAGTAATAGCGTCCACTTCCGCGACGGGCGAGATCCTGGAGCAGGCTTTTCCCAGCTTCACTGGACACGCCGACGGTCGAAAGGGTGATGTTTGCCCTTCGGTAGGCATTGAGCAGGTTCGGGAATGGCGCCGGTGTACCCTCGCCGTCGGTTAGCAGAATGACGTGCTTGACGCGTGCCTGGGTCGTCTGAAGTCCCCGGTAGGCGACGTCAAGGGCGGCGTAGATGTCGGTGCCGCCATCGGGTTGGATCGTTGCAATGCGGTCGGTCACCGTCTTGAAGTCTGCGGGCCCGCGTAGGGGACGAATTTCGGAGACCCACCGGGCGTTGTAATCGAAGGCGACCACACCGATCTGATCACCTTCGCGCAAGGTTTCGATAGCGAGGGTGGCGCCTTCCTTGGCGAGATCCATGCGGCTGGCACGTCGGTCGCGAGTGTCGATACCCGACATGCTGCCGGAACGGTCGATCACGATGACGATGGCGAGCGTTGACGCCTGATCCTTTTCAGGTAACTGCACCGTGACTGGGAGTGCGTCTTCAAGCGGGGTCCCGGCGTACTGTCCCTGCCCAAACGTGTGTTCCCCGCCCGTGACCACGAGACCGCGGCCATCTGATGACACCGCCTCCCGGATTGCCATCATCTGCGCATTTGTCATTGCCGTCGTAGGCACATCGACAAGCAGGATGGCGTCGTAGTTGGCGAACCCTTGTGCGGTTGAGGGGATTCCATATGGGGTGATCACATCCGACAGTATTCGCGCCTCACCGAGGGCACGGCGGAGTGCCGTTGCGGTATCCGAAGCGCCCTCGACGACGAGCACCCGTGCGGGGTTGGACACGAGAGTGTGCGCCCAGGCCGTGTTGTTGTCTGGAAGCGCGTCGGCAGGTGCCGTGAGTTCGGCGGCAAATGCCCACGCGCCCGGGCTCAATCGTCCGAGTGCGACGGGAATTTCCGCGGGGCCCTGATCAAGGTCAAGTGTTCGGTCGAATACGAGGGTCCCACGGTCGCCGGTCCCAGTTGACCCTGCGGGTTCTCCGACAGCGCGCGCCCAGACTTTGAGTTTGGCGGTGATCGGAGACGGGGCAATGATTGAGACGCGCCCATCGGCGTCGTCACCATCGTGCAATGTTGGCGCAACAACGAACGAGACGATCGCGGCGTCATCAAGGCGGCCCGGAACTGAGTAGGTCGCAATCTCGACATTGGCGAGTGCCGGGGCCCGGGAAGCAGACCTCGCGCTCCCGGTCGTCTCATTTCCGTCCGTCAGAAGGACAAGGCGGCGAAGGTATCCAGCGGTTGCAGGTGGCAACAGTGCGGCCCCGGTCGAGATGGCGTCCTCGAGATTGGTGGCGGTGTTCACAGCTGGACTCGAAGAGGCGTCGGTGGCTCGCACGGGGGCGAC
Source organism: Chloroflexota bacterium (assembly GCA_009693165.1). Lineage (GTDB taxonomy): Bacteria > Chloroflexota > UBA11872 > UBA12225 > UBA12225 > UBA12225. The sequence goes on along the minus strand of SHXX01000062.1, from coordinate 8,025 downwards.
ACGCGTATCCGGGCGGTTGGCGTCGCGATGGGCAAGCGGTGTGTCAATGTGGGCGCCCCGCGCGAAGGTGACGATGCCGCCGAGGTCATCTGGTCCGCGGGCATCAAGTGCGGCGGTGACAAAGCCCATTGCGCCGGCCTGCACGTCAGCGGGAATGCTTGCGGAGGTGTCGATAAGGAACACGGTAGCCACCCCAACAACTGGGGCGGCCACTGTCAGGCCAGCGACGGCAAGGATCGTGGTCACGACGATGACGGAACGGATCGCCAGTCGCCCCCAGGTGCTGCCGGTTGCTCGCGTGCTTGCCCGGCTTCCCCCAATTGACGTGCCTGTCCCCACGGTCGACTTTCCCAAGCCGAACGGAAGGGTTGGTTTCGCCGGGCGGGCAATCCACCAGAACCACGGCAAGACCGCCATGAGAAGCAGCCACCAAGGCTGCGCGAACCGCACTGAGGACGCGAGGGTGTGTGCCCACCCAAGGAACTCGTTCACTCGCGGACCTCTTGTCCGGGGGGTAGTCCGCCCGGCGAGGCGCCGGCAATCCCGTCATGCGCCCGCCCCGAGGGTCGGGGCCCTCCGAAATCACGAAGTGATTGGGGCGTGTCGGAAAGCACAGGGGCCGAACCCAAGGAGACGTCTCTTGCACCGAGTGACCGTAGCGTCATGGTGACACGGTTCCGGTGATACCACCACCACTCGACGGCGACAATGCCGAGGAATGTAAGGGCGACCCACATCCACCATTCATCGCGCGTGGAAGTCTCTCCCCGCCCGGCAATGAGTGGACCGGGTTCTGATCCTGGTCCAACAGACGCAACGCTGAACACACTGGGCCTCGGGCGCAGGTCGGCGAGGGCAACTTCACGGCCAACCGGAATGGCCCGCGCAATCTCGACATGACTTGCGATCTCGGCGGTATTTTCGAACTCCCTGATGATGTAGGCGCCCGGTCGTGCAGTATCCAGGAACCGGATTGACCGTCCCTGTGGCAGAGGAACGTCGCGGGCAGCCATGCCCGGTGACTGGACTGTCACGCTGGTGGTACGCGGGAGAGGATTGATCAGCAGTGCCTGGCCCGGCACCGAAAAGATCGTGGCGCCGACCGTTTGAGCTTGGTCGTTGGCGGGGTTACTCGCCGCACGGGCATCTGCGGTGCCAGTGAGCCAGTCGATGCTATTCGCGATCAGTACCGGGAAGCCAACCCGCCCGAGGAGGTTTGACGAACGGAGGTCGAATGCGACCACGACCGCACGCCATGAACTTGGGTAGCCAAGGAAGATCAGGGGTGCGTTCCGGGCCGAAACCGCTTCCTCGGCCCATCGGGGCAGTAAGACTTGCCTCGCTTCGGCGATCTGAACACCCGCAAGGTCGACGCCTGCCAGCAGTGGACTTGGCAGGATGCGCGCAATCTGGGCCGAATTCCATTCGCGGGAACCGTCGCTGCGCCGACCCAACAGGCCATTCACTGCCACTGGTCCCTCGGTTCGGGGCGGGTCAATGAGCATCCAGTGTGACGCAGGTGCCTTCGGTGGGAACCAGGCCTCGAAGACTGTGACGTCATATCGTGCGGTCGGGTCGTATCGGTTCGGGTCGATCCGGTCAAGTGTGACCCCGGGGACCGCGCGGAGGGCACGTTCCAACTGATCGGTCCGCCCGCCAACCAACGCGACGCGTCGTGAGAATGGTCGTGGAACAGCGGCGGTTGCCAGGTTGTCGATTGCGAGTAGGTCCGGGTGATCAAAGAAGGCTTCAATCCAATTTGCAGTTGCGGGCACGCCGTCGATGGCGAGGGCCTCACTGGCGTCTGGGCCAATTGAGACTATGCGTTCGCCAAACGGAGCACCGTCCACGCGAAGGCGAAGCGTCCCATCGGCCCGCAACGGTCCGTTGTTGCTGATCCGGACGAAGACTTGCACGCGGTCGTCGGCACGCCCTGCCGTCCCAATTTGCAGTTGTTCGGCGGTTGTCGTCGGATCGGTGACAGTTCCGGATACCGGTGCGCGACGAGCAACAAGTGCAGTGATTGCAGTGTTGGAGGGCGAGCCCCGTCCGGTGCGTACCACCTGGATTGGCACTGCCGGTCGCGCGATGCCCGGCGATACTTCCGCAACTCCGCCTGTCAGGATGAGGATTTCGCCGTGGCGGGCCTCCAGGATCTGTGCACCCGCAACCTCGAGGGCCTGCGCCAGGTTGATCTCGGATGGCTGAGCGACGAGCGACCCAATCGCGCGGTCGAGCGTGGCGAGGTCGTCTGGCGCAATTCCCGCAGCGATGACGCGTGAATCACCGCTTGCCCCAATGACAACTGCCCGGTCGCCGGGACGCAACCGTGAGAGCGCTACGGATGCACGCGCCTTCGCTTCATCGAGCCTTGTTGCGGTTGGCGGGGATGCCCGAAGTGTTGCTGGTGCAAATGGGCCGTCAGCAACGATGCGTGGGTCGCCGTCGGAGGCAAGCATTGGGACCGAGGTGTCGATGATGACGGCCAGAGTGCGACCGACGGGTAGCAAGCGAGCGATTGCCGGACGTCCGAGGGCGATGGCGGCGAGGATAGCCGCGAGAATTTGCAAGATGATCAGGAAGTGTCGCCGTAGGAAAGTGAGCGGGCTTCGGGCGGTTTCGGGTGCGATGGCCCGCCGCCACAGGAAAATGCTCGAGACCTCGACACGGCGGCTACGTGGCCTGAGCAGGTAGAGGGCGGCTATCGCCACGGCCGATCCGAGCCAAAGCAGGTTCCAGGGCGATAGCAACTGCGGAGTGTTCACGCGATGATCCCGGGTTGAATACCCGTTCCCCCGCCCCCGCACCGTCGGGGCTGGCGAGCGTAGTGAGAAGGCCGGACAACTACTGGCGCCATGGGTTCACGCAAGCAGGCGTCGTGCACGGGCGTCATGAAACAGGAACTCCTGGATGGGTGTCGTGGTCGAGATCGGGATGTAGCGAACCTGACGGGCGATACATCGGGACTCAGTTTCCGCGAGCCAGGAGGCGACCCTGGCGCGATATCTTGTGGCTAGGTCATCGTCAACGGTGATCCTTAGAACCTCACCGGTCTCCCTATCGTAGACATCCAGATCTCCATCGAGGTCCGGATCCATTTCTGTAGGGTCGATCACATGCATTACTGCGACCTCGAACCCGCGTTCGAGGAGGGCGGCAATACCCTCATGCACGCCTGGGCCGAGGAGGTCGGAAATGATCACCGCAAGACCGCGCTGCCGATGGCTAGCGGCGTAGGCTCGAAGGGATGTGCCAAGGTCTGTCCGCCACGCAGGGGACAGGGTGCCGAAGAATTGGAAGAGACGCCGATATGACGCCTTTCCCCTGATCGGCGGTGATGCAACAGCCACCCGATCACTGATACCTGCGCCGACGATTGTGTCGGAACTACACAGGCCCGCATAGCCAATCGCTGATGCAAGACGCCTTGCGTGGCCAAGTTTGCTGACGGCACCCCAGTCCATGCTGCGCGAAGTGTCGACGATGAGATGAATGACGAGACTCTCTTCGTCTTCTCGCAACTTGACGAAGAGGCGATCAGATCGGCCGTAGATGTTCCAGTCGATATTGCGGAGATCATCACCGACAGCGTATTCCCGGTAGTCGGCAAACTCGATCGACGAACCGCGCTGACGACTTCGACGACCACCGAAATTTGCGCCCTGCTGGCGTCTGGCGACAACCTGGAGGCGTTCGAGGCGGCGAAGAAACGCGTCGTCAAATACCGTTGGCCCTTCCGGCTCAATCCGGGAACCCGGTGTGGTTCCGGGCACTTCATCCTTCGTGCCCGAGTTCGCAGACCGCCGAAGCAGGCCGGGTGTGTTTCCAAGGACCCGACGCCAGTTAGCGCCGGATCCGGCGACCTTGAACCATGGGATCTTGAGCCCCGGCCGTGTCGGTCGGGGCTCATCCTGGTTAGCCTCCTCAGTGGTCACGATGCGCGGCCCCGATCAGCCACCTCATCGGTGCGAAGGGTCATCACGAGTTGATCGATCACGGCGTCGGTGCTGATGCCACCTGCTTCGGCTTCGAAATTGAGCAGAAGCCGGTGCCGAAGGGCAATATGCGCCGCGCGGCGGATGTCCTCAAACCCGACGTTGTAGCGACCGTCAAGGAGGGCATAGACCTTCCCGGCAAGGATCAGGGCCTGACCGGCGCGCGGACTTGCACCGAAGCGGACGTACTGCCTGACGGACCGCGTGGCGTCGCGTTGGTCAGGGTGAGTGCCAAGAACGAGCCTGGCCACATAGTCCCGCACGTGCTGCCCCATTGGGACCTGCCTGATCAGCGATTGCAATCGGAGGATTTCTGGCGCGCTCGCCACAGGTGTCACGGTTGGTGAGGTATCGCCAGTAGTCAGGTCGAGGATGGCGGTCAACTCCTCGAGGGTTGGGAACGTCACAAGGATCTTGTACGCGAACCGGTCCAGTTGCGCTTCTGGCAACGGGTACGTGCCTTCCATTTCCAATGGGTTCTGGGTGGCCAGGACCATGAAGGGTTCAGGAAGCCGGTGGGCGACATTTGCCACGGTGACCTGGCTTTCGGCCATCGCTTCGAGGAGGGCGGATTGCGTCTTTGGGGTTGCCCGGTTGACTTCGTCCGCAAGTAGGAGGTTTGCAAAGACTGGTCCCGGTTCGAACCTGAATCGACGGGTGCCCGAAGGGTCGTCGGCAATGATATTCGTGCCGGTAATGTCGGCGGGCATCAGGTCAGGCGTGAACTGGACGCGGCTGTACGCGAGGTCGAGGGCACTGGCGAGTGCCCTGACGAGGCGCGTCTTGCCCAGGCCAGGTACACCTTCGAGAAGCACATGTCCGCCGGTAAGCAGGCCGACCAAGGCGCCATTAAGTACTTCGTCCTGCCCGACAATCACGCGCCTGACCTCGGTAATGATGCCGGCAGACACCCTTCCGAACAGGTCAAGGTCGGTTTCACGTGTTCCGGGCCGGTTGTAGGTGGATGCCATCGTGATCGTCGCTTTCGGGTTAGGTGGTTTTCGGTGCGCTCGGTCTTGCCTTATCGAGTGACCATCGAAATCGAGGAATTCAAGGAATGGTCATGGCCGAATCCCTGCCGGTGCTGAGGCTGGTCCGGCCGACGGGGCTCTTTCAGGAAGGAAGTACTGGCGCACCGCTTCGGTGTATTCACGGGGCACCGCGTTGATGTCAGGACCTGCCCCGACTGGCGAGTTGCTCGCTGGTCCCGCGGCGACTGCGGGTGCTGGGGGTGGAGCAACTAGCGGAGTGTCCGGGCGTGGCGGACGCCAGGTCGACGGCCCGTCGCCTTCCTGGGCCTGAACGCTGACCGGAACGGACTGTGCGTCAAGCCGTGTTGCCGGTCCCGGGGAGGTACTCCCGATACCTCGCCCGGCGCCGGATCCCTGGCCAGATCCGATTCCGTCACCGTCCAGTCCACCCGCCCGCAATTGTTGTTCGAGGTTGCCTAGACTGCCCTCATTGACTGATCCGTCACGCCCCTGAGCACCCTGTCCGGGTTGTCCGTTCTGGCCCGGCCGTCCGGTCGCGTTGCGCGGTTGGTCGCCTGATGCTGAACCTTGTTCACCGCCTGCAGGTTCTCCGGAACTATCACTTCGTTCCGGCAAAGTTGCCTGGCCGGAGCGTGCGAGGTCCCGGGCACGACTGTCGCGATCTCGTTCGGCGGCATTTGCATCCCCGGCCTGCCGTACGGCAGATGCCTCGCGCCGTATTGCGTCCCGTGCGTCACTGGTCTTGTACTGCGAGAGTGCTTGGGCAGCCTGCTTTGCAGCCTCGGAGACCTGGCGGTCACCACTGCTCGTCTGCGCTCCTGCCTGATTGAATGCTTCAGCCAGTGACTCGCGTTCACTGGGTGGCAGGCGTGGGATTTGGTCGGCCAGTTGGTTCAGTTGATCAGCTGCGCGTTCGGTATCGCCTCGTCGGAGCGACTCACCGGCGGCGCGCGATGCCTGTGCTTGTCTGAGGGCATCGCCCAACTTCTGGAGTGCTTCGCCCCGCTGTGCTGCGGTCGTCGCCTGTGATGCGGCGTCAGGTGCGCCACGGCTTGCATCCCCTTGCTGCTCCCGACCATGCGGTTGCGCCTGATCCTCACGCTGGCCAAGTAGCCCTGACGATGAGGTTCCGGTGTCGCCAGGCCGGTTTGTGCGCGCCTCGACGGCGTCTCCAACCGGTGACGTTACTTGTGCCTGGCCAAGTGGGGTGGGTTCCCCTGCCGGGCTTTCCGATGGCGTTCGCGCATCGGCGAGTACGAGGGTCGGTTCCGTGGCCTCTAGCGAATTGGTCGCGGTTGAAGGCCATATCCCGACCAGAACGGCAGCGGCCAGTGAAACCGTGGCTGCCGTCAGATTTACGCGCGCGGTGCGGCGCCAGACTGGATCACGCGGTAGCAGGGGAATTGCAGCCGAAGGACTGATTGCCAGCGCCGTCCGAGAGGCCCGTTCGATCTGGAGTTCGGCCAGTTCTCCGGAAGTGCCTGCATCCGTCAGCTCAAGGGCCGTCGCAAGCTGTGCGTGCAGTCCGAGCGAGGCGTCAGTACGTCGTGCAATCTCGTATGGCCCGACACGACGAACCATGGCGCGACCGATCACGATACTGGCAAAGCTGATGGAGCCAACGCTGATCATCCAACCTAGGAAGGCACTGGCCGTCAGGCGGGCTGCGGTCACCCCGATCAGGACGGCCACCATCATCCACTGGGCTAAGGGGGCGGAAATCCTGATGACGTCCTGAACCCTGTAGCGCGGTGAGAGGGCAGAGAGCCGGCGTTCCACACCACCGAGGGGTGTGGTGACCCCGAAGCCTCGTCGATGCGCCGGGGGTGTAGCGCTAGGTCTCGGCACGCGTCGCGCCACAATCGTCCGCACACGCCGTAGAATCGTTGCCGGTCGTCGGGGGCCGTTCGGCGACGCCTCAGTCCCTTGCACTGTGCCTCGATTCACATCCGCCTAATTGTCAGGACCGATCCCTTTGGGACCAAACCTGTGCACCGGTTACCAGTAACGAGCCTTTGGTGACGGCCCGAGTGATTATCTGGCGCATCCTCGGATCACCCCGCCACACCGCGTGACAGAACGTCCCGGAATGGTGACAATAGAGTAGCATCGACTTTTCTTCGAGTAAAGACTTTCCTGCGAAGTTGTACCCGGTACGCTTCGGTAGGGGAACCCGCTATGGGGTCCCGGAGACCGGTCATGGCGGTTCGTCAGTCGTGCCGTTCAGGGCCTGACGCGGGTCTACCGCGGAACGCTTTGCACGGCATGTGCCATCCCGGGAGCGCGATCTAGACCATTGGGCCAGTGGACTTGGATGGCACGTCCCTTTTCATGGCATTTCCATCTGATCACTTTCGGCTTGGAACCTAGTAGACTGTCGCCATGGAACGACCATCTTCGGGACCTTCACGGGGTGACCACGGTCGTCACCGAGCGGCTGAAGTCGCCAGAGGCGGGGCAGTCACGATGTTGGAAACATTCAGGGTTGGTGCGTTGGCCGCATTGAGGGCTGAGGGGTATCGCCTGACCCAGCAGCGTGGTGTGCTGATCGACCTGATTGGTCAATCCGCTGACCATTTGAATGCTGATGATCTTTACCGCCTAGCGCGGGCACGTGACGGACGCATCAGTTTATCGACGGTATATCGGACGTTATCGCTGCTAAAGCGCCACAAGCTCGTGGCCGAGATCCACCTTAGTGAAGAACACCATCACTACGAGCCAGTTACCGGTGATGCCCATTACCACCTTGTTTGCCGCCAATGTGGCCGTGTGGAGGAGTTCGGCGCGCAGGCTATTGAGACACTCAGCGATGCACTCAGACGAGACTACGGGTTCACCATCAACAATGTTGAGCTTGATGTGACTGGGACGTGTCGGAGTTGCACTGTCTAGGTGTTGTCTCTCACAAGGTTGTTGACAGGGAAGCGAGGCGGACGAGGGGGGTGAGGCCGTTGATGCCAAGGTGCGGTCGGTCGTGGTTGGAGTATTCCACGAAGGCGTCCAGTGCAAGTTGGCGCTCGTCCTCGCTGGCCAGC
>SHXX01000061.1 GCA_009693165.1 Chloroflexota bacterium | reverse complement strand
TGCCCGTCCGGTTCTTCGTCGAGCTTGGGGCCGCGACGATCGTCGCATCGACCAGCGTGCCCCGGCGGACCATCTGGCCACGCGCCTCGAGCAGCGCGTTGACCGTCTGGAGGAGTGCGGTGGCCAGGTCATGGCGCCCGGGGAGGTGGCGGAAGCGCAGGATGGTGGTGGCGTCCGGGATGCCGGTGGTGCCGGGGTCGATGCCCGCGAAGGCGCGGTACACCGGGATATCGTGCAAGGTTTCCTCGACGGCCTCATCCGCAAGCGAGAACCACTGCTGCAGGAAGTGGACCCGCAGCAGCACCAGGACCGGGTACGGCGGGCGTCCCGTGGTCCCCGCCGGGGCGAAGGGGGCAATCCGGGCGACGAGGGCGTCCCACGGGACGACGGCGAGCATCTCCGCGAGGAAGGCCTGCCGGCGCGTGCGCTTGGTGGATCGTTCGAAACCGTTCGCGAGACTCAACTGGTTCATGCCACCATGATTCCCGCAACGGCCCTGGCGCCGCTACCTTTTGCAGTCAATCCCTAGCTCGCTGGCCGTGTCTGGGTTGGCGCCACTGACCCCTTTATCCCTTAATGCCACCAACAGTCAGTCCACGGATCACGAGCCGTTGGGCTGCTGTATACAAGACCACGGACGGCAGCGCTGCCATGACGGCTCCCGCCATCATTTGGCCCCAGAAGAAGACATCGTCACCGAGCATCTGGGTCAGTCCAACGGTCACTGTCCGGCTCGCCTGCGAGTTCGTGAACACAAGCGCATAGAGGAACTCGTTCCATGATTGCGTGAAGCTGAAGAGCGCCACGACCGCGATGGCCGGCAGCGAAAGTGGAAGTGTGACCCGCCAGAGAACTCCGAGCCGGCTGCATCCGTCGATGAGAGCAGCCTCCTCGAGCTCCACTGGGATGCTCTTGAAGTAGCTCATCATCATCCATGTGCAATATGGAAGTGTAAATGTGGGGTAGACAAGCAGCAATGCGCCGAGCGTGTTTGAAAGCCCAACGCTTGAGACGGTCTGGAAGAGCGGGATGAACAGCAACGACGATGGCACGAGATACGTCAGAACAAGCGCTTGTGCCACCACACGACGACCGGCGAACCGGAGGCGCGTCACCGCGTAGGCGCCAATCGAGCCCATCACCAGAGACAAAGCGGTAGTTACTGACGAGACGAACGCACTGTTGCGGAGCCAGACGCCCATCCGACCGGTGAGCAACTTCTCATAGTGATCCCAGTAAACCTCCTTGGGCAAGAAGGTGAAGTCGCGATAGATCTCCTTGTTCGTCTTAACCGAGGTGAGCACCATCCAGACGAAGGGCACCAGTGTCCAAACCAGAAAGATTGCGATCGCGGCGTAGGTAGCAACCACCCAACCAGCGCCCGGACCACGGCGCATTCGCCGGTGCGCGTGAACTGCATTGTGAACGGTGCTTCCAACCATGCTTGCTTTACTCCTGATCGAGCATCCGGCGTGAAAGGAGCACGACTAGGACTAGATACGCGGGCACCATCAGCATCGAAGCGGCCGCACCCGCACCCAGCTGCTTACCCGGTATCGCCACGAGATAGCTCAAAAGAGGGACCGTGATCGTTGCGTAGTTCGGTCCTCCGCCAGTCAAGACGAAGATTTGCGTCAGGTTGGCTGACGTCCAGATTGTGGAAAGCATGGTTGTCACAAGTAGCACTGGCTGGATGCTTGGAAATGTGATGTACCGGAACCGAGCGAACGTCCCAGCGCCGTCAATCTCGGCGGCCTCATACAACTCTTGCGAGACGGCTTGCATCGCGGCCAAGAAGTTCATGGTCCAGAACGGAGTGCCAGACCAGACTACTACCGTGACAAGCGCGAACATGGCGAGTTTGGGGTCGTTGAAGAACAGCAGGTAGTCATCACGTAGCTGAAATGCAGCAATAAACCCGTTTATCGGTCCGGTATCGTCCAAGATGAACCGCCACGCATACGCGGAAACCACGGCCGGCAGCGCCCACGGAAGGAACATCAGGCCACGCAATACATTGCGACCCGGAACCTCTTGGTTCAAGACCGCTGCCATGGTCAATCCGATCGCGAACTTGCCGGCGATGGCTGCCCCGACAAAGACGATTGTGTTCCGCGTCGCTTCCCAGAAATGGAGGTTCGGGTTCCCAATCAGGTCGGCGTAGTTCTTCAGACCGATCCAAGTGCCTGTCTTGCCGATGAACCTGTCTTGGAAACTCAGGATCACGGAGTCGAAGAACGGATACGCGAGCAGCGTCCCTAGGATGACCAGTGCCGGCAAGAGGAGGGTCCACCCGAGCGCGGCGTCGCGTCCAAGCAGGCGACGGGTCGCCATCCGCCACCCGACGATTCCCAAATTAGGCATCCGAGCAGCCGTTGTGACCGTACCGACTGTCGCGAGCCGAGCCATTCCAGTACTCCGGTCCGTCATCACCTCTTAACGAACTTGTTGTACGACTCCATCATGTCGGCTTGGGCCCATTCCTGAGCCTTCTCGATGGCTTCACCATTGAAAATCTTCTGGAGCATGTCGGATAGGGTGAAGCGGGCGTCGGTTACGTCAGCCAGCCATGGCTGCGGAGAGGCCGGCCACTCGCGAATTCGGCCGACCTCCGCGATGGAGCGCATGTCGGCGAAAGCACTCTTCTGCCAGAACTCGGTCTTCGTGTGGTCGCGGTACACCGGTACGTACCGTCCTTCTACCGCTGACGACATCCTCTGGAGCCGCTCGGGGGCCATGAAGTACTCGAGGGCAGAAAGCGCCTTTTCAGCGCCTTTTGCCTTCTTGAAGACACCGAACCCGACGCCTGAGCCCTCGGCGAACTGTCCAGCCGTTCCCTTAGGCGGGATTGCCAGGCCGGTATTTGCGGCGGTCTCCTTGTCGTTGACTGCGAGCCATCCGTAAATCGTTGCCGGGTTCATTGCCATCAGCGCCCTCTGCTTCTGGAAGGCCTCATTGTTCCACGAGGTCACCGTCGCGCCCTGGCTATCGGGCGGGACAAGCTTGTTCTTCCACAGCTTGGCGATGGTTTCCAGACCGGCCTTGTTCGCCGGGTTCTTGATGTCCGGCACGCCTTTCTCGTCGGCAAGGCGCCCCCCGTAAGCCCACAAGACCGTAGCGACGTTGTTCACATGGTCACCCTCGTGCCCCGTCGCGAAGGCAATGAGAAACGTCTTGGGCGGCTGCTGGATCTTGGGGCCCAGTTCGATCAACTGTTCCCAATTCTCGAAGTACTTGTTCCCGGTACTTTGACCGATGATGTCCTTGCGCCAGTGCATCGGCCAGCAATCGACGGCGTACGGCACCGCGAAAATCTTCCCGTCCGTGGCGGTGTTGGACGCCATGGCAATCTGGTAAATCCCCCCCGCCTGATCCTTGAATTTCGCAGTGAGGCTGGTCAGGTCGGTGCGTTCGCCCTGGGCATACCAGTAAATGTTGTTGCCGTTGTCAATCTCAGGGGGCTCGCCGGCCGCGACAGCGGCCGACTGCTTGGCCAGATACTGCGGTGATGAGGGGATTGACTGCCACTCAACCTGCGCGTTGTTGGCCTTGCCCCACTCGTCGAAAATCGCGCCGATCGTCTTATCGGTGACCTCATTCCAGTTTGCAGTGAACCATACCGAGAGTTTCACAGGTGCCGGCGGGGCTTTGGTCGGTTCGGGTGCCTTGGTCGGGACCACGGCGGCCGGAGCGGTCGGCGCAGGTGCGGGCGCTGCCTTCGTCGGCTCAGGGTTTGAAGCCGATGGTGCGTCGCCTCCGCACGCTGAAACCAGGCTCGCTGACAGCAAACCTGCGAACCCGCCAATGATTGCCCGGCGTGATCGAGCGGCTGCGCCTGTCGTCAGTGCCATGAACTCTATCCCCCAGCGTCCAACCAAATGGGCGCCGCCCCCCGGCGCGCTGGTTGGTCCTCTCCGGCAGCATACATTCCGTTACTTAGGCTGTCAATACCATTACGTACCTAGCACGAAAAGCCTTGCGATAAGCCAGCATGATTGCTGGAATCAGTCATTGTCCACAGTGGCCGGTTTGCCACTAGGAAAGGGCTGTTGCAGGGATTGCCAGATTGGCGGTCTTCCCGAATGGAACCGGCTTTCAGCGTCGTTGCTTCGGCCCTGCAACTGCTTTCCACAATCGCCCGAACCCGTCGGGACTATGCCGTCAATTGAGCCACATGCATTTGACTTCACGAATGTCTTCTAGCAAACGTCGCTGTAGGGCGCAGAACGGCAAATGACCCACCGGAGCGACCAGACGCTCAACCGCCTTTCCGACGACCGCTATGCCTGGACACGCGGATGAGATTGCCTCCGGCGTGTCCCGGCACCCGACTCAGATCGCAGGCAACGTCGTGCTGCGGCATCGTCGAAATCGGTGTCGTGTGCCCGGAGAGCGCCGCGGCCTCTTCGAGCCATCACGTCCGGAGTTGCGGAAGCGCAGCGAGGCACCGTGGGTGCCGAACGAGTCTGACACTCCAGCCTTCTCCGATAGCCTCGCCACACGGCCATCTCCTAGTTGATCGCTTCCGCGCGCTCCGGGGTCATCGCGTGGCGATCGACGCGCTCTCCGCAATGCACGCAGTGGGCGCGTCGCGTACCACTAAGGACCAATATCTTCTCGTTACGACCTGGCGGTCTTGGTGCGACTGCGCTGCGGGCAGTCTGGGGGGCCGGCTTTCTGACATCCCTACGGTGCGAGCATCTCGGAGCGCATGGCACTGCCTGTGACCAATCCGTTGGGCTCCTCCGAAGTGCTGCATTTTCGGGCTTAGACAGCTCCCGCGCGCGCGGTAACGCAGTGGTCCTGGACACACTTGCAACATTTTGGGTGTCCTTGGATCCGGAGCACCGGATGTTGCAAATCCATGCCCCTCTCCAGCAAGGGAATTAAGTAGGGGCAGTCAGCGTGCTCGGGCGGGTGGGTCATTCGGAGGTCGCCGGGCGCGCTCGTCCGTCTCGTCTTGCACGGCGGCTCCTAAAAGGACTCCCGCTCATTAGCGTGGGATGCCCATGGTTCCCACCTCGATAGGGCTGTCCGAATCCGCTCGCCGGTAGCACGCCCCCACCTTCTCCGAATTCGAGTGGCGCCGCTTTTCCGCAACGGAACTGGGGCGCCACTCCCTACTGCCCGTGGCGCACATCTGGTCAGGTCAATTGCGGGGCAAGGATGCGGACTTCAGGCGTTCCGGTGTTACTTCCGCCGACCGCTTGCCGTCGTGGATTGACACGACGCCATCCTGAATATTCACCTGCCACTGGACCGACCGTTCGGTGATCGCCTCAAGTGAGGCAAGCTGTTCGGAGGGGATGTGCCAGACAGCAAGATTGGTAAGGCGCGCCAGCTTGCCTTCGATGCCATCCCACCAAGTGGTCCATGCGGGACCGTGCGTGAACAGGGACACCCGTTCGGAACGCCCGCACGCTTTGGACAACGCGCGCAGGTCTGGCTGACCCACCTCCACCCAATGCACGATCTGCCCTGTCAGGTCCCGTTGCCAAAGGTCAGGTTCGTCACCCTCAGTCAGGCCCTGCGCGAACTCGAGTGTGCCCCGGAGGTTTTCCTCCGGGACGGTAAACGCGAATGCGAGTACACGCACCAGTAGCCGGGTCACATTCTCCGATGGGTGAAGTGCCAAGGTCAGTGGGTGGTCAACATAGACGTTTCGGTCCATGTCAGCGATGCGCAGGTGGGTCTTGTAGATCGTCGCCTTCAGTGCCAACTCGGATTTCCCATGCCCCGATGGTATGGGTTGGGTTCCACCTACTCGCTTTCGTACACGACCTCGCCCGTGCGGTGGGCGGAAATCCATTCCCAGTCAAGTGGGACACCCAGGCCTGGGCCGGTTGGCACGTCGAGGCATCCCTTCGAATCGACCGATTCCAACAGGTCTATCCACTTCGGGTCACCATAAATGGGAGGCTTGTTCGCATTCACAAGCGGGTGCACGAGTCCGAGTTCGTACCAGTTACTGTTCCGCATGGACGCCATGCAATGCCGGTGCGCAAGGCTGCCGCCATGGAGTTCCACGTCGAGGCCGTTCGCTTCGGCAAGCGCGGCAAGTTTCATCACACCGGTGATGCCGCCGTCCGTGTACGAGTTGGCCCGCACGTAGTCAGTGGCGCGCGCCGTGATCAGGTCAGCCTTCGGTTCAAGACCACGGATATGTTCGCCCATCAGCAGAGGGGTCTTGATGAACTCGCGCAGCTTCGAGTGAGCGGACTGCGAAAGTCCGCCCCCGCGGAAGGCATCTTCGTACCAGAAGTAGTTCGCTTCGTCGCAGGCGCGCCCCACCCGCAGCACGTCGTCAAAAGTCCGGAATGCGCCGGCAGGGTCAAGCATGAGCGCCATGCTGTCGCCAACGGCACGGCGTATCGCGAGTACTGCATCGACTTCGCGACCGATCGGTCCACCGATCCAGCCGTGGATCTTGAAGGCGGGGTACCCGAACCGGTCGCGACACGCGAGGGCAAAGTCCCCGTAGTCCTCCGGTCGTGTGAGGCCACCGTTCTCGTCGCCGTGGTAGGTGCTTGCGTAGCAGGGAAGCTTCATTCGCCCTTGACCGCCGCCACCAAGCATCTGGTGGATGGAGGCACCGTAGAGCTTGCCTGCGATGTCCCAGAGGGCCATGTCGATTGCGCCGTTCGGGGCGTTCATCCAGCCCCGCTGCGCGCGCTTGAGGTCATGCCAGATCGTGTCGCGTTCAAGTGGATTGCGCCCCAATAGATAGAGGGCGTCACGGCGGTCAATCGACCCTGGCACCTCCCCTGTGATGCCGGCATCTGTCTCGATGGTAAGGATCGATCCATCCTGATCTAGACGGTATCCGGGACGATAGACCTGGTCGAAACCGAGGTGTTCCTCAGGCCCGAGATCGTTCACGACGAACGAGAAGTGGGTGACGACAATCCGCGTGATCCGGATATTCCTGGGCATCTGGCATTCTCCCGGTCGGACCTGCGTGGCACCGACCGGGGCCAATCATAGTGCGGAACTCCCTTTGGTGTGGGAGGTGCGTCACCCGGCGCGTTCGCTATCCAGGGTGCGCATCTGTTCGGCGGCGTACCTTGTGCCCGCGACGACGGCTGGAGACACCAGGGTCTCGAGACGCGCACGCTGTGATGCGTCCAGATGGACAGTGAGTGCACCAAGGGCATCCACCAACTGGACCCGGGTCCTGGACCCAACGATCGGGACAACCATCTCGCCCCGTGACAGGACCCACGCGATCGCCACCTGAACCGGAGTGTGTCCCCATTCCCTTGCCAAGGCATCGAGTGTCGTCACGGCAAGGTCGTTCGTTGGCCTGTTTTCCGTGGCAAACCGTGGCATGTGTCCCCGCATGTCCGAGCGATCCTTGGGGAGCGATCCACTAAGCAGTCCGCGCGAGAGTACACCGTAAGCGGTCATTCCTATTCCTGCCTCGGCAAGGAGAGGCATGATCGCGGATTCTGGTGACCTCGACACGAGGGCGTACTCGATCTGGAGGTCTACGATCGGATGGACGGCCATCGCGAGGCGAATGGTGGCTGAACCCATTTCGGACAGCCCGATGTGACGAACGTACCCGGCCTGGACCATGTCGGCAATCGCTCCGATTGTGTCTTCGATCGGGACATCCGGATCAAGCCTCGAGGGCCGGTAGATGTCAATATGGTCTACCCCTAGGCGGGTCAGACTATGCGCCAGCGAATTCTTGACGGCAGCCGGGCGCGTGTCGAAACCGAGCCATTCGCCGGCGGGTCCCCGGAGCGCGCCGAATTTCACCGAGAGGATTGCGTCGTCGCGTCGGGTGCGCATTACTTCTCGGATCAGCAGTTCGTTGTGACCCATCCCATAGAAGTCGCCGGTGTCAATGAGATTGACACCGGCGTCGAGGGCCGCATGGATCGTGGCAAGACTTTCACTCTCATCGGTCTTGCCGTAAATGCCCGACATGCCCATGCACCCTAGCCCGATCGGAAAGGTCACGGGGCCCTGCGCACCAAGTTGACGCGTAGTCTTCGGTTCGTTCATTGTCCCGATTCCCTTTGTGGTCGCTTTTGTTCACGCACCACTTTGACATGTCTTTCCTGTCGTGCCTGAGGCATTCGGACTTTCACACGGGACCCAGATTGCGATAGCATGTTTCCATGTCAGTACCGCACCCAACCAAGCGAACCCGTGTTCCACTCAACCGGGAGGCCCGGCTGAAGCAGGTTCTTGAGCAGGCCGAGCGCACGTTTGCCACGGCAAGCGAAGCATACGTCGCCTCGCAGGCGGAACTGCAACAGGCACGGGAGGGATATGAATCAGCCCGACGAGACCACCCGCACGGGTCATCCGAACGCCGGGTCGCCGGATTGAGATGGTCCGCCGCTGAGGACGAAGCTGCACGCGTATCGGCGGCGTACGCGTCGGCCACCAAGGGTGTCGAACGGGCACGCCAAGCAGTAGCGATGTTCCGGCCCGACACCCGGAGCTAGCCTCGTCACGGGAGGCAGTAACTCGCGCGCTTGATATTCACATCCACAGTGGTGACGGTGTGTCTTAAGTGCCGGAACGTGATGGCGTGATGTCTGGTTCCGGCCAAACCCGGTCAACGGAGGCTGACGGTTTGCCCGCTGCGCGAATCCGGACTGAGGTACGAGGCAATCTCTAGCAACTGGTTCAGGTCGGCGACGGAAACGATGGCTGCGACCGGAATGCCACTACGTTCCACTATCACCCGATGGTCACCGTGGTAGACCCGTTGGACGACACCACGCGATTCCTGACGGACGGTCGTGGCATTCATCGTGCGAGAACCGGGACCTGGGCCAATCGCGCCTGTCCCGATCGCGCGTGGCCTCAACGTTTGATCCATTTCGCCTCACCTCCCCGCTCAGTCCGACACGTGTCCGGGTGCGTCAGCGCATCGATTGGAATACGGCTAGACCGACAGGTAGTCGCGCAGGGCGTCGCCCCGAGTTCGCGAGGCGCACCCGAGTCTTCGGAAGGTTCGGTTCCGAACCGGGTCGGAGTTCAAACACGGCCACGGCATTTCAGTCCATGTCTGAAGGGGAAATCATGGCCGCAAGTGCCGCATGTGGTGCGGCAGTGAGAATCGCTTTGCAGGTAAGGAAATTTGGATGTGCAGGGAAGTGCGCGGCGCTGCGGCGGCCGCGCAAGAAGTTGCGGATCGGTCATCTGGCCGATGTGAACTGTGGGTCGTGACCGCAGACGCCGAAAATGTTGATGCAGAACGAACGGTATTGCTGACGACCTGCCAGTCGACAGCAATGCGGGCGTGTTGGCCGACACGCGACTTGTACCAGGCACCGGATCCCGGGATCGTGACCGTGAGTGTGCACCCATCGGGGTGTGCAGACGGGAGTGACTGGCGGACGGTTTCCGGGCGAACTACAGGGAGGGATCGGTCAACTCATGGCACTCAGGATCAACTTCAACTATGCGTCGTTACAGGCACAGCGTGGTTTCGGGGCGGCGGAAAAGCTTGGGCAACGGGCCGGGGCGCAGTTGGCTTCTGGCCTTCGCATCAACCAAGCTGCAGATGACACCGCGGGCATGGCGATCAGTGAAAAGCTGAAGAACCAGGTTCGTGGCCTCAATCAGGCTCAGCGGAATGTCCAGGATGCGTCAAGCCTTCTGCAGACCGCCGAAGGTGCACTCACCGAGACCCACTCACTGCTGGCACGGATGCGTGAGCTTGCGGTGCAGGCAAGCAATGACACCCTGCAGGCCAGCGACCGGGCGAGCGCGCAGCTCGAGTTCACGGCCCTTTACGCCGAGATCGACCGCATCGCAAGTGCCACCCAGTTCGACGGTACGGTCTTGCTCGATAACAGCAGCGTCGTCACCGGCATGTCCATCCAGATTGGCGCGAACTCGGCCGACGCCCTTACCTTCACCATCAGCAGCGCGAAGGCCACAAGCCTGAATGCAGCTTTCGTCGCGATGAACACCGCAACGACCTTGACTGTCGGGTTCCAGACGACGGCGAGTGCCGTGATCTCGGCACTTGACACGGCAATTGACAAAGTGAGCACGTACCGGTCAAACATCGGTGCGATGCAGAACCGGTTGTCATCGGCCACGAACTACCTTGGCGTTGCGTCCGAGAACACAGCCGCTGCAAATAGCCGAATTACTGACGCGGACATCGCGAGCAGCATGAGCGAACTGGTTCGGGCACAGATCCTGCAGCAGGCGGGCATTTCCGTTCTGGCTCAGGCGAACCAGGCCCCTTCGCTGGTCCTTCAGCTCCTGAAGTAGCAACGAACTAGCCTCAGACGCGTTCGAACATCGGCGTGACCACCGCCATCGGTCGGGATCGGTCACGCCGATGCCTATATCTGGACTGGGAGCGGACCCACGCCGGAACGTGAGGGGGCACGAACCCCGTATCCTCCAATCAAGCCTTCGATGCGGGCCACTCCACGGAGACCCAAACATGACCCTGAATTACGAATTGCTGAAGTCACTTTCCGAAACGCCCGGCGTGCCATCACGGGAGGAGGCAATCCGCGAGGTCATCGTCGAGGCAATGCGCCCCTTGGTTGACGAAATCCGCATTGATGCGATTGGCAACGCGATTGGCATCCGGCATCCGCGCGGTCACACTGGGTCGTCGGCCCTGGCACGGCGGGTCCTGATCGCTGCGCACATGGACGAGATTGGGTTCCTGGTGCGTCACGTCGACAAGAAGGGCTTCCTGCGCTTGCAACCGGTTGGAGGTTTCGACCCCCGAAACCTCGTGGCACAGCGCGTGACCGTGACCACCCGTGATGGGGAGCAGCTGCGTGGGCTCTTGATGCCGCAGGGCAAGCCGATCCATCTCATGCGGGGCGAGGAACCGAAAGCGCCTAAGATTGAGGAACTGTTCGTGGACCTGGGGTTGCCTGCCGAAATTGTGCACTCCAAGGTTGAAATCGGGGACATGGTCACCTTGCACCGTGCCTTCGAACACGTTGGCGACCACGTTTCCGGAAAGTGCCTTGACGACCGCGCGTGCGCGTACGTCATGCTGGAGGCACTCCGCGCCCTCGGTGACCACGAGGTTGAGGTGATTGCCGTCGCCACGGTCCAGGAAGAGGTGGGCTTGCGCGGTGCGCAGGCAATTGCTCACGACTGGCACCCGGACATCGCGATTGCTCTCGATGCGACACTCGCGGTTGACATTCCGGGAGGCAGTGAGGAGAACATGGTCACTGAACTTGGCAAGGGCGTCGCGATCAAGGTGATGGATTCGTCGTCGATCAGCGATCCGAGGCTGGTCCGGTTCTCCCGTGATATCGCGACGAAACACGACATTGCGTACCAGCTTGAAATCCTGCCTGCCGGTGGCACTGACGCCGGAATGCTTCAGCGCATTCACGGAAGTCGGCCGACGATCACCTTTAGCGTTCCCGTCAGGTACGTGCACACTGTCAACGAGATGGCCAGTGTGACCGATCTCGATGCAGCCGTGACGTTGCTTGCTCGTGTCCTCGAGGCCGCGCACACCTTTGGCCATGCCTGAGGCTGTCCCGGCAACCGCATCGGTAGGACCCTTGTGGTGATCCGAGGGTCCGGCTTGGGGGCAACATGACCGCGTCAACGCACCGCCCTAACCTGATCTTCTTCATCCCGGACGAACTCCGCGCCTCAAGTGTCGGGTGCTATGGAGATCCGGTTTCATCAACCCCGAACATCGACCGCCTTGCGGCTGAGGGAACCCGGTTCGATCAGTGCCACGTACAGCACACCGTGTGCACGCCATCACGGACAAGTTTCACGACTGGGTGGTATCCGCACGTCCGGGGGCACCGCACCCTCTGGAACATGCTTCGTCCCGAGGATCCAAACCTCCTCAAGTACCTCAAGCAGGCCGGCTATGACGTCGTCTGGGGTGGAAAGAACGACCTGCTTTCGTCCGAAGCGTTCGCCGAAAGCGTTTCGGATTGGGACGTTGGAAGGTTCAGCACCCGCGCGCGTCCGGGAGGCCACGGGACACCACCTGTTCCGATAGATGACCCGCGCTACTACTCGTTCCTTTATGACGCTATGCCGGGTGGCATCGAGACGGTTGGTGATTTCCAACACGTCGACGGAGCTGTTGAATGGCTTCGGCAGCGTCCGCACGATAGCGCGCGACCGTTTGCGATCTACCTGCCACTGACCTTCCCGCATTGCCCGTATCACGCGCCTGAACCGTTCCACACCCGGTATTCCGCCGATCAGATTGGCCCCTTGCGCCCATCAGGACTTCCCGGCAAGCCGGACTTCCATGCACTGATCCGGGAGACACGCCGGCTTGGCGAACTCGATGACCGGTTTTTCAGGGAACTCCATGCCGTGTACCTGGGCATGATCGGAGTGACCGATGCGCTGCTGGGCATGGTTCTGGATGCGCTTGACGAGACCGGGCACGCCTCTGACACGGCGGTATTCCTGTTCGCCGATCACGGGGACTGGGCAGGTGACTACGGACTGGTCGAGAAGTGGCCATCGGCACTGGACGATTGCCTGACCCGCGTTCCACTGATTGCTCGCATTCCGGGAGCTGGGTTCGCTCGGGGGCATGTCGTCGCCGAACCTGTCGAACTCTTCGATGTGATGGCGACCGCACTGGACCTGGCCGGGATCGTTCCGACACATACGCACTTTGCGCGTTCACTTGTTCCGCAGTTGGCCGGTGCCCCGGGCGACCCTGACCGCGCCGCGTTCAGTGAGGGTGGATACGACCCGCATGAGCCGCATGCTTTCGAAGGTCGTCCCGAATCGGGTGGGTTGTTCCGTGACCCGTCCCACATCTACTACCCGAAAGGGCGCCTTCAACAGGATCATCCGCTCAGTGTGTGCCGTGCGACGTCAATCCGGACAATGACCCACCGCTTGGTCCGGAGGCCCCTCGGCGTCTCCGAACTCTACGATCTTGTGGTGGACCCCTTGGAGTTGCAGAGCGTCTACGGAGACGTTCAGTACGCAACGGTACGAAGTGAGCTTGAGCAACGGCTGCTGGACTGGTACATCCATACCGCCGACGTTGTTCCGCCTCACGAGCATCCGCGCAGTCTTCCCCAGTTTCATGCACCCTCCGGTTGACCATTGGCCTTTGCGTGAGGCTGTTGCGCGGATATTCGTCCTAGGGATCATCTGCATAAGGTAGCGGTGGGGGAGTGTGATGGGGAATCATGAAGGCATGAACCAACTGAGCCTGATGACGGGATTCGAGCGCGGGACCAAGCGGACGGTCAAGCAGGTGTTCCTGGAGGAGATGCTGGCGGTGGTGC
>SHXX01000060.1 GCA_009693165.1 Chloroflexota bacterium | reverse complement strand
AGGCGCGGTACCGGGGCCTGGCGAAGAACGGGTCGCAGCTGGTGACCCTGTTCGCCCTCTCCAACCTCTGGATGGCACGGCGCACGCTGCTGGCGGGGTAGGCCGCCGCGTGCCCGAATGCGCACCGGACGCCACGCCGGCGGGCATGGAGACGCCCGAAACCCGGTTCTGGAGCGGAAATGGCGCTTGAGGAAGCCTCACCGACCGCGATACCCGGTCACTTGCCTCGCACTGGACGCGAACCGTGCCTTGTGCAGCCCTTCCCTAGGGGACAATCTCGGATGCCCGCATAATCGAGGCATGAACGTTCCACTCCGGTTGCTCCTGCGAGGTCTTGCCTTGCGCTGTCCGCGGTGTGGGCGCGGGCATATCAGTGCCTCATTGTTCAACCCTGTCGAGGCATGCCCGGCGTGTCGCGCCCCTATCGAGACGCGCACTGGTGAAGTCACTGGCGGAATGGCGATCAATCTGGTGACGACCACGATCCTCGCAACAATCGGGATCTGGTGGGGTGCCGTATTTGAGAGGGCGCCAATCCTGCCACTTGTGCTGGGGCTTGTACTCGGCGGGACGCTCTTTTCGCTGGCGTTTCACCGACATGCGTGCGGCCTCTGGGTCGGCGCGCTCTACCTCCCTGAGGATATTGGTGAGGCCCCAACTGGCGGTCAGGCGGGTCTCGCACCGGCTGGCAGGGGGCGGTCATCGAGGACAGGTGGCGCTGACAGGTCTGGAGACCGTCGGATCAGTCGGGTGAGGAGCGCGGCCACGATGCATAGGGCTCCGGACAACCAGAACGCTGATTCGTAGTCCCCGTACGTGACGCGCAGTGCCCCGGCGAGATAGGCAATCGATGCCGCGCCGAGTTGGTGCGACGCAAGGACCCAGGCAAAGACCGTACCGACACGCTCACGGCCGAAGTGGTCGGCGGCCAGACGGATGGTCGGGGGGACGGTTGCGACCCAGTCGAGACCGTAGAGGATGATGAATGCTCCAAGACCGAATGTTCCCGCGTCGTATGCGATCGGTAGCAGGACCAGTGAAATGCCCCGGAGTCCGTAGTACCAAGTCAGAAGGGTCCGGCTTTGGAACCTGTCGGTTAGCCACCCCGATCCGGTGGTGCCGATGAGATCAAAGATGCCGATAAAGGCGAGCATGCTGGCGGCGGTGACTTCAGGGATGCCGTGGTCGTGCGAGGCCGAAATGAGGTGAGTGCCGATAAGTCCGTTCGTACTCGCACCACAAATGAAGAACGTTGCGGCGAGAAGCCAGAACGTGCGGTAGCGCGCCACATCCGCAAGCGTCATGATGGCTCCGGAGAATGGGTTCCTCGAAGGTCGGGGCCGACCAGGCACCACTTCATTTGCGCTCGAACCGTAGGCGGTGGTGCCGATGTCACTCGGCCAGTCACGTAGGAACCGCCAGGCGAGGGGGGTGAGTACCGCAACGGCGACGGCGGCGATGCCGGTTGCCGTGCGCCATCCCCAGATGTGCGTTACTGAGGCGAGCACCGGCAGGAAGACGAGTTGTCCGGCTGCCGAATTTGCAGAGAATACGCCAGTCACGACGCCTCGGCGCGCAACGAACCACCGGCTGGCCACCACGGCTCCGAGCCATCCGGCCATCATCCCCCCTGAAATGCCGACGAGCCCGCCCCAGAGGATTACCAAGTGCCATGGTTGCGAAATGAACGGGGTGACAGTCAAGCCCGCGAAGATGACTATCAGGGCACCCGTTGTCGTCTGCCGGATGCCAATTCGCTCGGCAATGGAGGCCCCGAATGGCCCGACCATGCCGTAGAGGAAGAGGTTGACCGACGCAGCCAACGAGATCGTTGCACGGTCCCAACCGAATTCGGCCTCGAACGGCAACATCAGAACGCTAGGAATGGATCGGATCCCCGCGGAGACGATGAGGATGAGCAGCGTGATCGCGGCCACAATCCAGGAGTAGTGGATTGGCGAAGTGGTGCGGGTCATGGTCGGTCGAATTGAAGATGATGGCAGGTGGTCACCGTCCCGGCACCAACCACGTCGGGCACAGCAATGCGATCTGCCACGTGCCAGTTGCGCCTGCCTGGCCGGCGTTAGGTGCGTGACAGGGTGCGAGCAAACTGACAACGATTGCCACCCCGATCCAGATCGCGCGTCGCCGGATAACAAGGCTCACGTGACCAGTGCCGGAACCCAAAGCACCATTTTTCTGGGTGGGAACCTCGGCATCGGAAACGGCCGGAATTGCCGAGGTGTACGCGATTGCTGGCGAGACGGAGGCCATCAGCGGTTTCAGGACCCTTTGGAACTTGCGGTGACAATGTTCATTAGACGCCCGGTCACGTAATGGTAGCGGGATCCGTCGGGGTCTGGAACAAGGTCCTGGATGCGAGCACGGGCAAGGGCCAGGGCGCGGACCTCGCTTTCTTCGGTCCCGACTGGAACGTCAAACCTGTCTCGTACCTTGCCATTCACCTGAATGACGACCGTTGAGGTCTCGTCCTGCGCAAGTGCGTCGTCCCACGATGGCCAATCCTGCCGATGGATGCTTCCCGGCCCGGACGCGTCAAATGGTGCATCGGCGGCGCCACTGGCGAAAGCGGTGCGAGGCGCCCGGCCGAACGCGCCGGTGTGCTGCCAAAGGGATTCGGTCATGAACGGCGAAGCGGGAGCGAGCAACCTGACAAGCATTTCAATGGACTCGGCAAACTCCGGCGTCCGCCACGAATTGGCGCGGAACCGTTCACCGAGGGCATTCGCGAACTCCATCAGCGCAGCGACCATCGTGTTGAACCGGAAGCGTTCGAGATCCCGGGTGACCCGCGCGACGGTCTTGTGTCGCAGGCGCCGGATCGCTTCGTCCGAGGTATCGTAGGTGGTCGTGCGGTCTGCCTGTCGTGCCTGGTCCCATTTGATCACGAGGTCCCAGACGCGACCCAGGAAGCGTCGGGCGCCGTTGATGCCTTCCTCGCTCCATTCCACTTCCTGATCGAACGGCGCCATGAATAACTCGTAGAGGCGGAGGCTGTCGGCGCCGTACTTGCCGACCATTTCGTCCGGGGTGATGACATTCCGTAGCGACTTGGACATCTTTGCGGCACGGAAGATCACTTCTTCCGGCGGCAGGGTGGATGCCTCGGCGGATGTGATTGGCACCCAACCCTCAGTGGCGTTCGGATCGGATGAGCGACGATGCGGTGTGCGCACCACCAGCATGCCTTGGTTCTTCAGGCGCGTGAAAGGTTCGGTGAACGGTAGGAGGCCGGCGTCATGGAGGACATGGGTCCAGAACCGGGCGTACAACAGATGAAGGACGGCGTGTTCGGCGCCGCCGACATACTGGTCCACGGGCAACCACGTTGCCACGTCTTCGGGACGGGACGGACCCTCGTGATATCCCGGACTTGCAAACCGCAGGAAGTACCACGACGAACAGGCGAATCCGCCCATGGTGTCGGTCTCGCGTCGAGCCTCGGCATCGCACGTGGGGCAGGTGGTTCGAACCCAGTTGGCATCGCGCGCCAGTGGTGAACGGCCGGTGCCGTCGGGCATGAAGTCGACCATTGCCGGCAGCTCCACCGGGAGTTGATCCTCCGGAACCGGAACCTCACCACATGTACTGCAGTGAATGATCGGGATGGGGGCGCCCCAGTACCTTTGGCGAGAGATTAGCCAGTCCCGCATCCGGTAATTGACGACCCGACGACCAACCTGCCTCTTCTCGACATCCTCCGCAATAGCGTTGATTGCGTGGTTGTCGCCCGCCTTGCTGACAAGAGCATCGACAGCGGCCACATCGAAGCCCCATTTACCGGATAGTTCGGTCCGTTCGGTGCCGCCGAGCTTGAGCCATTCGCCCGGGGAAAGCATTCCGTTGAAGCCGGGAGAATTGACCATGATGCCAGGGGCGGTATATGCGTCGCTCAGGTCGGCGCCGGTGCGGGAGTCGTCCCAGTCGAGCGGGCGCACGACCATCTTGATCGGCAGGCCATACTTGCGGGCGAATGAGAAGTCGCGCGTGTCGTGCGCCGGAACGCCCATGACGATGCCCGTCCCGTAGGTTGCCAGAACGTAATCAGCAATCCAGACCTGCACCCTGTCGCCATTCAAGGGGTTGACGGCGTAAGTGCCAGTAAACACGCCGGTCTTTTCTCGATCAGTCGACATACGATCGATTTCGCTCGTCTTCTTCGAGGCTTCGATGTACGACGCGACCGCGTCAGCATGTTCGGGGGTGACCAAGTCTGAAACGATCGGGTGTTCCGGCGCCACCACCATGAACGTCACCCCGAACAGGGTGTCCGGGTGAGTGGTGAAAATCGGCAGGGGGTGTCCGGATTCGCTCTGGAACTCCACTTGTACGCCGGCACTGCGACCGATCCAATTCGCCTGCATTGCCTTGATTCGGTCCGGCCATTCGATCGTGTCGAGGCCTTGGAGGAGCTGGTCAGCGTACGCGGTGATGCGGAAATACCACGCCGGAATCTGGCGCTTGGTAAGTCCGGAGTGGCCTCGCCAACAGACCCCGTCCTGTGCCTCCTGGTTAGACAGCGTGGTCTGGCAGCTTGGGCACCACCATTGCCAGTTCATGTCGCGATACGCGAGGCCTCGCTTGTGTAGGAGTAGGAAAAGCCATTGGGTCCAGCGGTAGTAGTCCGGGCTTGACGAATCGAGTTCGCGGGACCAGTCAAATGAGATGCCGATCAGGTCGAACTGGCGACGGTAGTTGGCGGCGTTGCGATCGGTGGTGACGCGGGGGTGAACTCCCTGGGACACCGCGAACTGTTCAGCAGGTTCGCCGAACGCGTCCCAACCCATCGGGTGCAGCACGTTGTAGCCACGGGCACGCAGGAACCGGCTAAGCGTGTCGGTGGGGACATAGTTGCGGCAATGGCCAACTGAGAGACCGTCACCGGACGGATACGGAAAGAAATCCAGGCAGTAGTACTTGGGACGGGTCGGATCCGCGTGACTCGCGTAGAGGTCCTGGGCCTGCCAACGTGCCTGCCAACCTGGCTCGATAGCCAATGGGTCATAGGTCGCCAGGGGATCTTGGTCCCGCGCGCGCGTAACGTTGCCAGTGTCGGTAGCGGTCATGGTCCGGTGATCTCCCGTCGCTTCGCTCGCCCCACCCCATCGCCCCATCATCTTCATGCGCATCGCCTGGCGCGTGCCCATCTCCGGGGGAGGGGAGACGGGGCATTTTAACGAAAGGTGGCGTGTCTACCGCTTGGTCGGAGTGTTGGTTGGTTCGATGGGAAGCGGGGTTGGCACCGGCGTGTTGAGAATTGAACCAGTCGGGACAATCGCGCCCAGGTCCCGCAATCCCGCACGGGCCTCCAGATTGCCGGGATCTATCGCAAGGACCTCTCGATACCGATCAATCGCCCACTCTCTCTGGCCGGCGGTGCGGAACGCATTCGCTGCCCCAAGGTAGTCAATGATGAGCCGTGTCCGACGGCCCTCAACCTTTGCGCGTTCCGGGTCCGGGATTGGGGTTGCGGTGAATGTGGGGACAATGCGCGCAAGCGGTCGGATTTCCGTGTCGTATCCGTCCCACGCGGCGACAACGCCAAGCGTGAGCAGGATCACCATGGCAATCCCAGCGAGCGTTTCCCCGATCGCGGTAGACACGTGTTCTTTCATCGTCTTGGATACTTGGTCGGAGCGTTGGTGGCTTGCTTTGAACGTCCCAGTTCATTGACCCATCACGTCTACGAACGTCGCTTAAACGGCTCGATTAATCCGCGGTGGGGATACCTCGATCATATCCGGGAGTGCCCACACGCCATCGGCGCGTCGATGGCATCGGTCTGCGAATGGGAACCAGATGACATCGGGAAAGACCATCGGTGCGAGTGCGACTGGGGAGCAGGCAGGGATGCCCGAGGACAATGTGGCGTCGGCGACGGGCGACACCATTGTCGCGGTTGCAACCCCGCCTGGCGAGGGTGCCATCGGGGTCGTGCGAGTTAGTGGTCCGGACGTGGCCACGATCATCGGTCGGATCATCCGTGTTGTCGGGAAGGGCAGGCTGGCATCGCGCCGGGTTGCGTTGGCATGGGTAATCGACCCTGAAACCGGCGAGAAGATTGACCAGGCGATGGCGGTCTACATGGCTGGGCCGCGGACGTATACCCGTGAGCCGACCCTCGAGATCATGTGCCATGGAGGTTGCGCGGCGACCGAAGCGGTACTTACAGCGGTGATTGGTGCCGGGGCACGGCTGGCGAACCGTGGTGAGTTCACCTTGCGCGCCTTTCTCAACGGACGGATCGATCTCACTCAGGCCGAGGCGGTCCTCGATGCGGTGCGTGCCCCAACGCGTGCCGGTGTCGAGGTAGCCGTCGACCATCTGGCCGGTTCGCTGGCACGGGCCATCGGCTTGATCCGAGAAAACCTGATTGCGGTTGACGCTGAACTTGAGGCGACCTTCGATTTTACTGACGATGATGTTCCGGCGATTGACAGAACGGTCCTGCGCGCGCGGGTCGACGCTCTCAGGGAGCAGATTGACGCACTTGCTCGATCGGCACGGGCCGGCCGCATCAGACGTCATGGCTGGCGTATCGCAATCGTTGGCGCGCCGAATGCCGGCAAGAGCAGCCTTTTCAACGCCCTGCTTGATCGGTCGCGGGCAATCGTCACTGACGAACCGGGCACCACGCGTGACACCCTTGAAGAGACCCTTGACCTCGATGGGATGGCGGTGGTCCTGACGGATACTGCCGGATGGCCACTTGATAATCGACGTGAATTGGCCGTCGTCGAGCGGATTGGCGTTGACCGCAGCTATGAGGTTGTCAAGGAAGCCGATGCGGTCATTCACGTTATCGATGGGTCGAGGTGTTCTGGCGACGGCTTCGATACACACCGAGCGCTGATTTCCGCCCTAACCTCGGACGCGACTCAGGTAATCGCGATCACCAAAGCGGATCTGGGCGCGGACCAGTCGCTATACGCACGAATGACCACGTATCAGGGGAGCGCGTTGGCCGTTTCTGCGGTAACCGGACAGGGCATCGACACGCTGCGTCGCACCTTGGGCGACTTGGCCCGGTCGGCCACTCGAACTGGCGGTGATGGCAGTCAATCCGCGTCGGTCGTCGTCACAAACCCTCGGCACGTCGCGCTTCTTGCGCGGGCTTCGGGGTCGCTTGAACGCGCGGTTGAAGGGATAACCGCGGGACTTCCCGATGACGTGGTCGCGACCGACTTGAGGGATGG
Organism: Chloroflexota bacterium; assembly: GCA_009693165.1. Taxonomy (GTDB): domain Bacteria; phylum Chloroflexota; class UBA11872; order UBA12225; family UBA12225; genus UBA12225. The sequence continues at coordinate 6,061 of SHXX01000060.1, read as the reverse complement.
ATTGCGCGGACTTGGGGAGATCACGGGCCAGACTATTACCGAAGAAGTGCTTTCAAGAATTTTCAGCACATTCTGTATAGGAAAGTGAACGCAGCGGAGGGCGATGATGCTGGTGCTGCGAATCGGTCATCGCCGCGGATTGTTCATTGTCGGCGAGGGGTGAATTGCGATACCATGCCCGTCATAACTGCGCGCGGGCCTGATGATTCTCTGTCATCCGCGCACTGATCCGACGTTCTCCCGGCGCCGGCCGGGGCGGGTGTGCGGACCACGGTAACAGTTCGATTGTGTCCAACATGCGGTTCGGCACCACGTCAGGCGCGGGACCAACCCTGAAATCGTCAGGGGAGCTGGAACGATGATCGTTCATGTTCACCGTCGTTGGTCGCATCAGCAACACACCCGGTTGGAGGCTGTACCTTGACCACCGACCGTCCTCGAGGCAATCCGGGCGCGACACGTTCATCGCGTGATTCCGGCAGCCGCCCCCACTCGGGTCGCAGCCCGATGCCGATGGTGCCCGGAACAGATGACAGTGGGGCGCTTGGAACGCTCGGCGTGCTTCTGCAGCGTGCCCAGGCGGCTCAACGAGCCCAGCAGGACCAGGCCAAGGACAGTGAGGCCGCGCCGGTCGAGGCCGAGGTCGTCGAGACCGATCGCCGGCAATGCGCCGATTGCTGGCACGCAATCGCGTTCAAGCGTGATGGCGTGTCGTTGGCCAGGTGCGACAAGAACCTGTGGGTAAAACCAACCATTACGGCGGTCGAACTCAATGCCCATGCGGTTCGCCGCTGGTACATCGACTGCCCGGAGTATGACGACAGCGAGTAGGCAATGGCCTGCCCGCGCGGTTCGGATAAGCCGAAACGATTCGTTGTCGGGCGCGAGGCTGGCTCCGCCCTGTGGCCTTGCCCGAATCTCAAGTGGCACGAACTTATCTGTAGCCGGGGGGTAGGACGATGGCCGAGACGACCAGGCAGGGTCACACGCAACCGGGGCTCAGTACCCTCGTCCGGGCAATGGCACCGTCACCGACAATCGCTGCCAGTGCGCGCGCCAAGGCACTTGCACGCCAGGGGAAGCCTGTCCTGGAACTGACCGTTGGTGAACCTGACTTCGATACTCCGGAACACATCAAGGAAGCTGCCTACCGTGCAATCCGCGATGGCAAGACGAAGTACACGCCATCGGGTGGGATCATCGAACTCAAGGAAGCGGTCGCGCACAAGTTGCATCGTGAGAATGGGGTTCAGTACGACCCAGCTTCGGAGGTCTGCATCTGCATCGGAGGCAAGCAGGCCCTCTACAACCTCATGGTTGCCCTCCTGAACCCGGGCGACGAGGTGCTTGTGCCGGTCCCCACGTGGGCCACGTTTTCCGATCAGGTTGCACTTGTGGGTGGCGTACCGGTCCATGTGCCGCTGGGACCGGACCACAAGTTGCGGGCGTCTGATGTCGTTGGCCACGTCACTCCCCGCACACGTGCCGTGATCGTGAATAGCCCTTCGAACCCGACCGGCGTGGTCATGGATCCCGAGGAAGTCCGTGCGGTTACCCGGTTCGCCATCGAGCACGGGATCTATGTGATCACTGATGACACGTACGAGCATTTCCTGTATGACGGGGCGGTCCACCAGTTCGCGGCTGCTGACGTGCCGGGAGCGCGCGACTGGGTACTGGCAGTCAATACCGTTTCCAAGACATATGCGATGACCGGTTGGCGGATTGGGTTCGTAGCTGGTCCCAAGACAATCGTCAAGGCCGTGGATTCGTTGATGACACAGACGACCTCAAACCCGTGCAGCATTGCGCAGTGGGCTGCGGTCGAGGCGCTCAACGGGTCGCAGGACTGCGTCCGTGACATGGTTGCGGAGTTCGACGCGCGTCGGAAGATGTTTGTGTCGGGACTTCGCGGGGTGGGCTATGAGTGCCCGATGCCTGAGGGCGCGTTCTACGCCTATCCCCGCATACCGTCAGCACCGGGTGGCGAACCGGGTGATTCGAATGCCTATGCGTTGCGGTTGCTCGACGAGGCATTCATCTCGTGCGTTGCTGGTGCCGCCTTCTTCGATGGTTCAGGCACGCTCCGCATGAGTTACGCAGCCTCGCGCGCCGTACTGCAGGAGGTCCTTGATCGCCTTGCCACCTTTGGACACTGAATGAGACGCAACCCTTTCCATTGCCGGGTGGCCTTCACCACTTGCCCCTCTCCCGTTGCGGCCGGAGAGGGGGGGGCGGTTCCGTTACCGTTCGGGGGTCGACCCTCCGCTTGGGCTGCCCGACCATGACGATCACACCTTCAACCGCCACGGCACGTACGGTGCCGGTCCAATTTCCCCGGTCGTCCTTCCCGAGCACACGAAAGTTCGGCAGATTGCTGCTTGCTTCCTGGCAGGACGCACTCCAGTACCGGCTTGAAGGGGCGGTCTGGTTCCTCTATGACCTGCTTCCACCAATGGGCATGCTGTTGCTGTGGCTTGGGGCATACCGGCCCGGGGACACTGTTGCGGGGTACGACGTTGCTGGAATGATCCAGTATTACTTGGGTGTCATCGCACTTCGGACGATACTGAACCCGCATCCCGAATGGGATATTGCCGAGAAGATTGCCAAGGGCACATACGGTCAGATCCTGCTTCGCCCGATGTCAATCGTCGGCTATCACCTTGCGGGAGAAGTTGCTTGGAAAGTGGTCCGCCTTTTTTGGCTTGTGCCATCGATGGCCATCTGCATCGCAATCTTCTGGGAGTATCTCCAGTCCCCGGTGGTGCCTCCGCTGCATTGGGCGGCGTTCGCGGTGTCAGTCCCGCTCGGGTACCTCACGGCCTTCTTCCTGAAGATGACGATGGGCTACGTGGCGTTCTGGGCAACGAATACCGAGGGCATCTTCGTATTCATTATTTCTCTCGAGATGGTTTTCACTGGAAACTTCCTGCCCCTGCAAGCGATGCCTGACTGGGTACGCATGATTGGTGACTGGTTGCCTTACCGGTACTTCTATTTCTTTTCCACCCAAATCCTGCGCGGGACGTTCACGGAGGCCGAACTTGCGAGCGGCATCCTGACGCAACTTGCATGGGTGATTGGCGGCTACGTCATGATGCGAATGGTCCGAACGGCCGGGATAAGGCGGTATGCCGCCTTTGGTGGATAACGTGGCGACCGTTGACATTGCAGTTGTTCCCACCACCACCACCTTGCACCAGTTCCGTCGCTACCTTCGCCTCTATGGGGCGGTTGCCCGGTACTGCCTCGCGCGAGACCTTGAATACCGCACCAACATGGTGTTCAACCTATTTCGTGAGGCGTTTTACGCCGGCCTCCAGGTCATGTTCGTGAACCTGATCTACCTGAACGTGAAGTCTGTCGGTGATTGGTCGTCAGACCGGATGCTGGTGCTGATGGGGTCATACACGGTCGTCACGAACCTGACGTACTGCCTGTTCTGGGAGACGATGACGGGACTATCAGGTCTGGTAAATACCGGTGAACTCGACCTCGTGCTCACCAAACCAGTCAATGGGCAATTCCTGGTGTCGGTGCGGCGGATTGCGTTCATGAACCTGGCACCCGTTGCGTTCGGCTTCGTGATCGCTTCCTACGGGATCACGCGCCTCGGGATCCAGCCGGGACTGGCTGACATCCTGGCATATCTGGTTCTCTGCGGGTGCGGTGTCGCACTCTGCTATGCAATGTGGTTCTCAAGCGTCCTGTTGGTCTTCTGGACGGGCCGGATGCAGAACATTGCGGCGGTATTCGAACCAGTGGTGTCAATGGCGCGAGTGCCTACGGACGTGCTGAAAGGACCAATGCGCCTGGCATTCACGTTCGTGATTCCGCTGGCCTTCGCGGGCACCGTTCCGGCGCGTGCACTGTTGGGTGCTGGTGAAACGTGGCACGTGCCGTTCTCCATCGTTGCGGCGGTAAGTGCCGTCATTGCGTCCAACAAACTGTGGAAGCGTGCGTTGCGAGAGTATTCAAGTGCAAGTTCGTGACATGCGGCAACACACGAACCCTGTGGCCGGCGACCTCTGGTGGCTGGACAGTGTGGTACCGTCAAAAGCAATCCGATGAGTGAGACGACCGCGGCGATTTCGCTGCGACCAACAACTGCGACCTCGAAGTGGGCGGGTGCAACCTGCCCCAAGTGCAGCAAGGGCATTTCTGCGGGCGATCAGGCAGTGCTTTGCCCGAAGTGCTACATCCCGCACCATGCACAGTGCTGGCGGGATGGCGGAAACGCGTGCGCCAATGATCAGACACCGGCGCGAATCCTTGAGCCACGCGGGCGTGCTGCTGCACCCGCTGGAGAGGCCGCTGCTCCTTCACCGGCTGCGTCCACCCCTGCTGTGGCGGAGGTAGCGGTTCCAAGCACCGCGTCGTCGGTTCCAACACCGTTTGCGGATGAACCCTTGGCGAACCCTTGGCTATCGGCGCGGGCAATTCAGGGACCGCCGGAAAGCGAACTCTTCCGGCGCAACATCATGACAATCGTTTCGCTTTTGGTGTTCTGGGCGGTGGCGGTATTCATTGCAACCGCATTCGGGGTCTTCCACTGATCTGATTTGGACCTAGAGTGGGCCGCGTTGGATCCCTGTCTCTTGACCCCCGCTGGCACTATGCTTCGCTGAGGATTGCTGCGGGAAGTCGCGTGAGGCCCTGAACGGGTTCGTTTGGTTGTCGACGACGCCGAGAAGTGTGTCCACGGCGATCCGGCTTCCTGCAGGACTCGCCATAATGCCGTGACCGGAGTAGCCACCATTCACTCCCAGGTTCGGGATGGACGTTGGTCCCAACAAGGGCATGTGGTCTGGGGAGTAGCTGTACTGGCCGGCAGTGACGTACCAATGTTGCGTGCGTCGTGCCCACACATCACGCCAGAACGGGGCATGCTTGGCCACGGCGACTTCGCTGTCAGGGTCGAGCAACAGGTCGTAGAACCCACGGGATGCTTGCGGATCGAGCGCGGGTGGTCCTGAAGGCGCGGTGGGGTCCGGTCGCAGGACATACGCACCCCCACCTTCTGGGCGCCAATGTGACCCAGTGTCCTCGTCGATGGTCATCGGCGCGTTTGATGGGACTTCCGGTGCATCGGGCAGGACAAGCCGCTGCCGTACGCGGGGGGAAATGGGTAGGTTGATCCCCGCGAGGCTGAGGATCTGGCCAGTGAATGGGCCAGCGGCGACAATCGCGTAATCGCAGGCAATGTTGCCATGGTCGGTGATAACCGAGGTGACGCGCCCTTGGTGCGCGCCGAACCCGGTCACGGTCGTGTTGAATGCGAACACAACGCCGTGACGCGATGCACCTTCGGCCAGGGCGACGGTGGCACGGACAGGGTCGATCCAACCGTCGCCGGCACGGTACCTGACCCCAGCGACATCCTCTGCAAGGTACGGGAAACGGCGACAGGCGTCGTTCCCGTTCCACCATTCCACCCCGTCAACACCCATGGAGACCTGATGCGCGACTTGCGCTTTCTGTGCGGCGACGCGATCATGCCGTCGGGTGACCCAGAGATACCCGTTGACTGTTCGGCGCAGATCTGCGGTCGTATCTCCGACTTGGTCGGCAAACGCATCCCAGAAATCCAGCGACTCCTTGAGAAGCGCGATCTCATCAGGAGTGTCGAACTGCATTCGGTAGCCACCCGCTGACGCCTGGGTGGTCAGGCCCCCGAGCCTCTTGCCTCGTTCCACGACGACCACCCGAAGGCCTCGGCGCGACGCAGTGAACGCGGTGGTGGCGCCGAGGATTCCTCCGCCGATGACGACCATGTCGGCGGCGGTCGGGAGATGGTCGGTGACTTCGGTCACTTGGGTTGGCATGTCTCTGATGGTAGTCGGATCGCACGCGATGTCGCCATCCGCGTTGTGCAGGAACCTTAGGGATGCGCTGCACAAGGCCGAATTTCCGGTTCTGGGGACGTCGTCGCGGTCAGTTTCGTCTGGATCGGTCGCCAGCGGTCTGCGGAACCTGGCCGGTGACCCGTCGCGAGGTGGTTCCACCCGCCCGGAGGGGGTCCGGGCACGGTCCGCCGACCTCCTGGAGGCCTCGGCCG
>SHXX01000059.1 GCA_009693165.1 Chloroflexota bacterium | reverse complement strand
TGGTCAGGCGAGGCAAGTGTCGATCACCGGGCAAGGCCCCGCCACTGGAAATGCATGTACGCCGACGGGCGTGAAGCACGTAACCGTGACCTTCGCCGGACCGGTGCCAGACCCGCATCGGACACCGACCACCACGACGTCTTTCTCACACCCACTCGCAATCCGGGCGTGCACGGGAACCATGGACCTCACCATAGTCCCCGATATCCGGGCCGCAGATGAACGGATCGCGCGCGCCACATCTGCGGAACTCACCGGCCTGGATGATCCGTCGGGGAACCGGCGATTGCTTCTGGTCCCGCTTGCGGCGCGGAATACTGATGCCCTCGGTCGACTGCGCGATCAACTTGGCCCAGTCGTGACCATCCTGCAAGGGGGGCCGCTTCCGTGGCAGGCCCCGCCACAACCACCCCTCGACCACCCGGAACGGTGGCATCTCACCGCAATCAATGGCCCGGTCGACACTGCACCCTGATCCGTCAGGGAACACCCGATTGGCAATGGACTGGACCGTCCAAGCCAGTCGTCCTGACGGGTATCGTCTCGGGCAACATGCCGGGCGATACGACACCGAAAGGATCACCAAGCCATGCCGACCCCGTCCCACGTACCGACCGTCGACACCCATGTCCATGCCGGCCTCACGAAGTACGAACCCGTTGAAAGCCTGATCGACCAGATGGGGCATCACGGAGTCGACCATGCTGTCCTGGTGCAACACATGGGCATGTTCGACAACGACTATCTCATTGACTGCGCGCGACGGCACCCCGGCCGTTTCGCGATCGCCTGCCTGATCAACCCCGAGGACCCTCATGCGCCCGCAACGCTGGAGGCAGTCGTGGGAACTCACCCGGCTGTCCAGGGAATACGCCTCTACCTGGCCGATCTCTTTGCCGGCATCCCGGGTGCGATCGCTCTCTGGGAGAAGGCGAACGATCTGGGCCTGAACATCACGATGGCCGGGACGCTGGCCCACCTCGCATCCGACAAGATGGTCGCGACGGTCCGGCGCTACCCCAAGGCACGCCTGCATGTGGAACACCTGTCGCACCCGAACCCGCGTGAGGATGCCCCCTGCCCGATGTACCAGCGTGCATTGGCGCTGAGCGCCTTTGACAACACGGTGCTGAAGGTAAGCGGCATCTACAGTTTCACGACATCGCCATGGTCCCCCTACCTGGATACCCTGCGGTTCGTGGACATGGCGCTCGAGGCGTATGGACCGGAACGGATGATGTGGGGGTCGGACTTCCCGCCGGTAAGCGGTCGCGAGGGGTACGGGAACGCGATCACATTCGGGCGGAAGCACATCCCAATTGCCAACACCCACCTGCGTTCAGCCCTGATGGGCGGGACCGCGACGAAATTCTGGAAGTTCGGCACGACGGCGTGACCCGTCAGGCACGACGCCGGGAACGGTACTGTTAGATGGCCGGCAAGGAATTGGTGCCGGCCAGGTGGACCGGCACGCACCGGGATCATGGAGGGTGACGGCCTTGGCGATTGCGTCCGAGTCCCGGGTTGAAGACCGTGTCGGCGGGTCCGACGAACTCAAGCGGGTCTTCAGCGAAGTCAAACAGGTGATCGTCGGTCAGGACACCCTGATTGAACGGTTGCTTGTTGCGCTGCTTGCCCGCGGGCACATCCTGCTGGAGGGCGTTCCCGGACTGGCAAAGACCCTCGCGGTCAAGACGATCGCCGAGGTGGTCGGAGGCACGTTCCGGCGCATCCAGTTCACCCCTGACCTTGTGCCGGCCGACCTGGTTGGTACCCGTATCTACAGGCAGGCTACCGGGGACTTCGGGGTCGAACTCGGGCCGGTCTTCGCAAACCTCCTCCTGGCGGACGAGATCAACCGTGCGCCGGCAAAGGTCCAGAGTGCCCTGCTTGAAGTCATGCAGGAACGCCAGGTGACCATCGGCGGGACGTCCTATGCCGTGCCGGATCCCTTCCTCGTCCTGGCGACGCAGAACCCGATCGAACATGACGGGACGTACGCATTGCCCGAAGCGCAGGTGGACCGGTTCATGTTCAAGACCATCGTCGGCTACCCGAGCCTGCAGGACGAACTGGAAATCGTGGCCCGGGTGACGGGCACCGCCGCCAAGGTCAAGGCGCGTCTGACACCCGAACGCCTGCGATGGTGGCAGGCCGAGGCCGACCGGATCACGATCGATACGAAGTTGCATGACTATGCCGTACAGATCGTGACCGCGACCCGAAATCCGGAATTGTTCGACCTGACGCACCTTCGGCGGTTCATTACCTTCGGGGCGAGCCCACGCGCCTCGATCAACATGATCACGAGTGCGCGGGCCCTTGCGTTGCTACGCGGGCGGTCGTATGCCCTGCCGGAAGACCTCTGGACACTGGCGCCAGACATCCTGCGCCACCGCCTCGTCCTCTCGTACGAAGCCCTAGCGGAGGACGTCGCAGTCTCGGACATCGTGACGCAGATCCTCGAGAAGGTGCCTCCACCACACCTCGGCTATCCGGGGGAACGTCGCGGACCGGCCGAACGGAGTGAACGGATCCTGGCAGCAAACCTGGGTCAAGACGCTCGCGCGCCTCGCGGTCGATGGTGGCCATTCGGACGACGGGGCGGGTCGTGAGACCGGCATGGCAGTGGTGGCGACGCACCGCAACCGCCCCATCGGCAAGCGAAAGCCGCGCCCCGACCACAGCGCCGGGCGAAGTGGAGCGCCTGTTGCGTCGCCTTGACGTGTCAGTGGTGCGGAAACTCGACGGGCTACGACAGGGGGAGCATCCGACGGCCGCCTTTGGTCCGGGACTGGATCTCGCAGATCTGCGCCCATATGCACCCGGCGACGACGTGCGCAGTCTGGACTGGAACGTCACTGCACGGACGGGAACGCCGCACGTTCGGCGGTTCTACGAGGACCGCGACATCAGCGCCTGGCTGGTGCTTGACCTGTCCGGATCGATGGTGTTCGGAAGCGGGACGGAAACAAAATCATCGCGCGCACTGACAATCTCCGGGACACTGGTCCGACTGCTGACCGCACGCGGTGACCGGGTCGGCGCGCTGCTATACACCGGTTCCCCACCCCGACCTGACGGATCGGTGCGTGACCGAGCAGACGGTCGGCGCACACCAGGCTTGACGAAGCGTCGCCTCGCGGGATGGTTCGATGGGGCACCGCGGGTACACCGACGGCCCGCCCTGCGCGTCAGTGCGGGCGCGGGCCGGACCCACGCACTCCGCCTCCTGCAACGCGCCGTGGCGATTGCCCGCGGACTGCTGCAGACGCCCGGTCACCGGAATACCCCAGACGCACGTCACCCGGTGACCAACCTGGCCACGTTGCTCGACCAGTCGTTCGCGACAGTCACGCAAAGGTCGATGGTGGTGATCGTGTCTGATTTCCTGGATCGTGCGACCAATGAGGGCGGACCCGGGGCCGACGACCTGTGGGCACGAAGCCTGCGTGGACTGTCCGCCCGCCACGACGTCGTTGGCCTGTGGGTACATGACCAACGCGAGCTGGTCATCCCTGACGCCGGGGTAGTGACCTTCGAGGATCTGGAGACGGGCGAGCAACTGACGGTGGATACGAGCCAGCCGGGAATCCGGCAGGCATTCACCGCTCAGGCAACGGCGCGTCAACGGTCACTGCTCAGGATCTTCACCCGTGCCGGAGGCCTCTTGTGGCCCCTCGACACAACTGAAGCAGTGGTTCCATCACTCGTCCGATTGCTCGAGACGCGTCGTCGCATGGCAACCGGCCTGCGCCGCACGCGGATGGCAGCCGGGTAGGCGAAGGGCGGCGGAAGAGCGTGGAATTCGCGGTATCAACGGTACTGTGGTGGATTGCCGGAGGCGCGGTGCTTCTCGCCGCGTATGCGTGGTCCCAGGCGAGCCGTGCCCGCGATGCCGTGCCGTTCCCTGATGTGTCGCTGCTGCGCGCCGCCATGGCGACCCGGCCATCAACCGCAGGGCGTCGGCACATTCCGGCTGTGCTCACCGTGGCCGCACTGGCGTTGGCAGCCGTCGCGATCGCGCGACCGGCACTGCGGACGCCGATCCCGCGGGAACGCACGACAATAGTGCTGGTTCTGGATGTTTCCGGAAGCATGACGGGCAGGGATGTTTTCCCGACCAGGCTGGAGGCAGCCAAGGCAGCAGCGCGGGGCTTTGTCAATACCCTGCCTCCCGGGTTCCGGGTTGGAGTGGTCTCGTTCTCCTCGCAGGCATCACTTGTACAACCCGTGACCGAGGACATGCGCCTGGTACGCACCGCGATTGACCAGTTGCAACCAGATGGCGGGACCGCAATCGGTGACGGACTTCAGGTTGCGTTGGCGTCGTTGCCACCGGAGACCTTCGCAACACCGATCGAGGCCCCGATGACGCCACCGGGCAGCACGGACGTTCAGGGCGGGGTCAACGCGGACGGAACCCCATTGACCGCACCGCCAATCCCACCCGCCGTTGTCCTCCTGCTTACTGATGGGCAGAACACCGAAGGGCCAGACCCGCACGTGGCGGCATCCAATGCCAGAACATCGGGTGTCCCGGTCTTCACCATCGGGATGGGCGGACGCGGAAACCCGTTCGGGAGTGGAAGCCGCGGGAACGGTGTTGACGAGACGCTTCTTCAGGAAATCGCCGCGCAGACTGGTGGCCAGTACTACTTTGCACCCGGAGCGGGCGAACTCAACCGCATCTATGGCGACCTTGGCCGGGCCCTCGGGTGGGACTGGGAACGCTACGACATCGGGCAGTACTTCGCCGTCGGATCCCTATTGACCCTGACCTTGGCATCGACCCTCGCCTCATGGTGGCTTGACCGGGCGCCACGACCAGGGCAACCCACGCCCTTTGGAGCGGGCGCGCGGTGAACATCGGCGACATCCTGGCATCGGCAACCGGGCTGCGCGATGCCCTTGAGGCGTCTGGGGTCGAATGGCGTCAACCGGAACTCCTCTGGGGGATCCTGGCAGTCCCGTGCATTCTGCTCGTTTGGGCCGGAGCGAGGCTATCCCGGAAGCGGTCAGCCGATCTGTTCCGCATCGCGACGCACACCCCCCCTCGAAGACCAGGCCGCTGGCGCCGGGGCATTGCCTCATTCCTGACGCTTGCAAGCCTCACTGGTCTGGCCATCGCGTTTGCAAGGCCTGTCTGGACGCACCCCATGCCACGCGACCGGGCAACGGTGATCGTGATCCTTGACGTGTCCGAGGCGATGCGCGCCACCGATGTGTCGCCAACGAGACTGCAAGCCGCGCGGCGCATCGTCCAGAATGCAATCGACCGCGCACCGGAACGCTTGCAAATGGGGGGGGTGGCGTACGGACCAGCAGCCTACGTGGTTGCGAACCCGACCTACGACCATGGTGCGGTGTCGGCAGCATTGCAGGCGGTACGCAGCGTCACCGGTGCCGCCCCCGGGGATGCCCTTACGGTAGCTTTGGCGGCAATCCCGGCGTCGGATGCCGGATCAGGCAAACGGGTCCCTGGCGCGATCATCCTGGTATCGACGGGCGACCAAACCGCGGGACGACCTCTTGGAACCGCGGTCGCGGCAATCCAGGAGGCAGGCATACCGGTCCACACGGTGGCCGTCGGGCCGCGCGGTGCTGCGCCGTCATCCGCAGTGACCGCGACACCATTGCCGTTCAAACCTGATGTGCTGATCCGGATTTCGCGCCAGACGCAGGGACGAACAATCACGAACCCAACCGCCCGCGACTGGGACGCGCTCTACCAGGCGATTGCCGAGGATGTAGTCATCGAACCCCGGCCAGAGGAGGTCGGGCACCTTGTGGGAAGCACCGCGCTCGCGACATGGACCCTTGGGATGGTCCTGTTGGTGTCCGCTTCAAGACGGCTGATGTGACGACCCGGGATGCCCCCAGGGTCGTCAACAACGTCACTCGTGCATCCCCTGCTCGCGCCCGCCACGCGGAGCATTCCGGGAAACGCGGCGCAGCCCCTTCCTGATGGCCTTTGCCTGCGACGCATCCAGAAGGATGTCGACGAGCGGGGGCCCGCCATGTCCAAGCCCCTGGTCGTATGCAAGGAACCTCACAACACCACCTTGGGCCCGGTCCGTCTCGTGCTCGACAGGATCGAGATGGATGTCGTCGGTGAAGAACTGGATTGTCGCCTGGACGATGCCCCGCGGTGGCGCCGCGCCAGCGCCGAACGGCAGGACACTGAGGACCGCATCTTCACCGCGGGTGCGGTTCAAGTGCTCACCAATCGCCGTGGCAAGCCCGGCGGCGTGGTCCGTGGGAAACCAGACCGCCGCACGCACGCCCGGATGATCGACAAACAGGGCCGTGCAACACCCGTCACGACAGTTCCCAAGGTCAACGTTGTCAACCACGCCAGTCCGGTATCCGACAAACGCGGACGGCCATGGCTCGTCATCATCGTCGCCATCACCGTCATCATCGTCATCGTCGAGGACGTCGTCGCCGCCACCGCCACCACCGTCGGCAAGCAATGGGGTTATCTGGTCCAGGATGTCCGGCCTCTCGAGCACGCCGGTGGAACCTGCGTCCCCGCCTTGACGCCCCAACTCGCGGCCCAGGGAGGCGAAGACTTGCGCCAACGCATCCAGTTCCGGGTCAGAGGACCCGGGATCGTCGCCGGACAGGCGCGCGGCGAGGGCTTGCTGGCCCTGTGGCGACGATGCCAAGCGACGAACTGCCCGCAAGAACGCCTCGGCCTCATCGTCGCCAGAGGCGCGTCTCCCGCCAATGCCTGGTGATCTACGCGGACGGTCGTTCACGGCATCATGCGAGGGACCGCGCTGCCCAAGGCCGCGCAACCACCCTTCCACACTGTCGGCCGTTCGACCGGCATCCTGATCGTCGCTGTGACCCTTGTTGCCTTCGTTCATCGCCCTTGCCTGAACCCCAAGTCTACCGCGCACCCAACAGGTCGGCAGGAAATTCCGCACACGGCGCTGATGCCCGACGCCAACTTCCCCAGCAGAAGTATGCAGAATGGGACCGGGCCAACGACGCGGTAACGTCGCCAAACCCCATCACCACGGAGGGAACGCATGACACCATCGCCCGCGAAGCCTCGCGCACTTGGCAAAGGCGCACAGGTCGCCTTCGTCGCCCCAAGTCGGCCGGTCACGCCGGACAGCCTGACCCTTGCCTCGACCATCATCGGGGAATGGGGCCTGATGACCACGAACCGCCATCTCGTGCATGGTGGCCGCGGCTACCTGGCTGGTGAAACCGATGCCTCGCGCGCAGCCAAACTCACCGAGGCACTCTGCGATCCGGAGACCGATGCGATCTGGTGCGCACGCGGCGGGTACGGCGCCGGACGGCTCCTCCCACTGATCGACTGGGAACGCGCCCGGCGTGAAGCACGACCAAAACTGATCACCGGCTACAGCGACATCACGGCCCTCCACCTGGCTATCGCACACGAACTCGGATGGATCACCTTGCACGGGCCGGTGGCCGCGCTCCTGAAAGCCGATGGGCCCGCCATCACCCGTGACATCTTGCACCGGGCGTGGTCCCAGAACAAGCCGCTCGGGGTCCTGCCGGTCCCGGACGGGACTGACGGATGGCAGGGACACCGCCACGTCACCCGGACTGGCACGGCTACCGGTCGTCTGACTGGCGGCAATCTGGCTTTGGTCGCATCACTGGTCGGGACACCGTGGGCACTGCAGGGCAAGGGGAAGTTGATCGTCCTGGAAGATGTCGACGAGGCGCCCTACCGGATCGACCGGATGCTGCTCCAACTCCGGCAGGCTGGCACCTTCGAGGGGTGCCTCGGGATCGTGTTCGGATCGTCACCGACATGTGAGACAGTCAAGGATTCCCGGCCATCCTTGACCCTTTTTGAGGTTCTTGACGAACTACTCGGTGATCTCGGGGTCCCCGTGATATACGGCTGGCCAATCGGACACACCGACCACCAGTGGACGCTTCCCCTAGGGGCGATGGCTACGCTGTCCGTCGATCCCGACGGTCAGCGTAGTTCACTGTGCATTGACGAAAGCGCCACAGCAGACCGACGCCATGGGTGATGGATCCGGGCGTCACCGCGAAGGGAAAGCACGGTTCTGGCAGTCCGACACCTAGAATATCGGGATGCCCGATCCCACGAACGTGACCTTATCCGCCGAAGTCCGCGCAGCGATCGATGCCGGGCGAGCGGTGGTCGCGTTGGAAAGCACCTTGCTCGCGCACGGTCTCTCCTACCCGGCCAATATCGAACTCGCCAGGGAAGTCGATGCCATTGTGCGCGAGGCCGGGGCGGTTCCGGCGACAGTGGCGGTCATCCGGGGCGTTCCGACCATTGGCCTCGACGACGAAGCCATGGCGATCCTGACGCAGACCCCCGCCATCGCGAAACTCAGCGCCCGTGACCTGGCCATCGCCATGGGCACCGGGATCGATGGCGCGACAACCGTGGCAAGTACGGCCGCCTTGGCCGCCGCCGTGGGCATCAGCGTCTTCGCGACCGGAGGCCTGGGGGGCGTGCATCGCGACGCCCGGGCGAGTTTCGACGAGTCTGCCGATCTGGCGACACTCGCCCGCGCCCCAATCATCGTGATCTGTGCAGGCGTCAAATCCTTGCTTGACATCGGCGCGACACTCGAGCGATTGGAAAGCCTTAACGTCACGGTTGCCGGATACCGCACGAACCGGTTCCCTGGCTTCTACCGGCGTGACAGTGGCTATCCGGTTGACTGGTCACTGGACACCGTGGCCAGTGTCGCGAAAGTGGCCCACGCCCGGAATGCCTTGCGTCGGAGTGGCGTCGCCGGCGCGGACGGAGCCCTGGTGCTCGCCAACCCGCTGCCGGAAGGCTCCGAACTGGACGCAACCGTGCACGACGAGGCACTTGCGAGTGGCCTGGCCGAGGCCATGCGCCTTGGTATCCGGGGCAAGGCGGTTACACCGTTCCTGCTGGCCCACTTTCATGCCGCGACCGGTGGCGAAAGCCTCCGGGTGAACCTCGAAATCATTCGCCGGAACGCACGTCTGGCGTCCGAGATTGCTGTCGTGATCGCTAACGAAAACCGATGACGGCCCTCCTGTTCGCCTTGGCATCGGCGCTGGCCTGGGGAATCTCCGACTTCCTCGGGGGCTATCTCTCCCGACGCGTACGCACGGTCACGGTGATTGCGCTATCGCAGATGTGCGGTCTTGCCGCCATCGTGACTGCCTGTGCCGTGACCGGCAAGGGGTTCCCAAGCGAGACGGCATCCATGTTCGCCTTCGGGGCTGGGCTGACCGGTGCCGCGGGCCTGGGGGCGTTCTACCAGGCGCTGTCGATAGGCACCATCAGCCTCGTGGCGCCGATTGCCGCCACGGGTGTCGTCGTGCCGGTCCTGTCTGGCCTCCTGGCCGGGGAAGAGGTCGGATTGATCGGCATCGCGGGAATGTTCTGCGCGATGGCAGGAGTCGTCCTGGCCTCCTTCTCGAACCCGGAACCGCATCAACGGTTGTCGGTGGAAGGCCAGGCGCACCGGGCGAGCATCATCCTCGCCATCCTTGCCGCGACCGGGTTCGGGGCCTTCTTCACCCTGTTCCACGCCGCTGCCACCGAAGGCCTCCTGGAAGCGGCCCTGGTGCAACGGATCACATCGGTCGCGCTTCTCGGAACTGCGTGGATCATCATGACCTGGCGCGACCGCCAATCACCCGAGGCGCCACCCACGCCGGGCCACCTCTCACCGCGTTCGATCCGGGTGATCGTTGGCATGGTCATCACCGGCGTGTTTGACATGCTTGCAAATATTCTTTACGGAGAAGCGAGTGTCACCGGGCTGCTGAGCCTGACCTCGATGCTCAGTTCCCTGTACCCGGTCATCACGGTCTTGCTCGCCCGCTTCGTCCTGCACGAACGGCTCGGCGGGCTCCAGCACACGGGCGTGGGCCTTGCGCTCGTCGGAACCGTGCTGATCTCGGTGAAGTGACCGCTCGCCTCAGGCGCGTCGCGCCGTGATGGCATCGATGATCCCCGTGTACGACGCCTCGAAAGCTGCAACCCCATCGTGCTCCAGACGATCGGTCAGCGCATCCAGGTCAATCCCGTGCGACATGACTTCCTGCAGGAGCGTTTCAGCCTGCACGATCTCTCCCGGGGCATCGATCGACCGGGCCACTTCGACCCTGGCGAAGATCGCATCAAGCGTCGGGGCTGGCACCGTATTCACCGTATCAGGCCCGATGAGGGCGTCAACGTAGTAGGTCGGATGCAACGCCGGGTTCTTGACGCTCGTACTTGCCCACAAGAGGCGCATCGGGCGCGCGCCATGGCTGGCCAATGCCTGCCACCGCGGCGTTGAACCGATGTTCCGGTAGTGGGCATAGGCGATGCGTGCATTTGCGATTGCGGACTTCCCTATCAGATGCGTGGTCCCGGGAATGACCGCAAGCCTTGCATCAACGGCGGTATCGACACGGCTGACGAAGAAACTCGCGACCGTCGATACCCGCGAAAGGTCGCCCCCGGACTGGCGGTAGCGTTCAAGACCATCCAGATAGGCATCCGCAACCGCAACATATCGCTCGACATTGAACAGGAGGGTGACGTTGACGTTGATGCCATTGGCAACGGCATCGGCGATCGCCGGGATACCGGCAAGCGTGGCCGGGATCTTGACCATGAGGTTGGGGCGGTCGACCGCAAGCCAGATGCGCCGGACCGCTGCAAGCGTGCCGGCGGTGTCGTTCGCCAAGCGCGGGGACACTTCCAGGCTCACGAACCCGTCCGACCCACCGCGGGCGTCGAATGTCGGGCGAAGCAGGTCCGCAGCGTCCCGGATATCGGCAACAGCCACCTGTTCAAAGACGGCTTCGGGATCGAGGCCCGACGCCAGGAGACCCGGAACTTCCGCATACGCGTCACCAACGGCGAGGGCCTTCTCGAAGATGGTCGGGTTAGACGTGACCCCACCAAGACCGAGCCGGACGAGCCGTGCCAACTCTCCCGACCGGAGGATCTCACGACTGATGGTGTCAAGCCAGATGCTCTGCCCGGCAACGCGAAGTCGGCGCAGCGCATCCGGGACGTTCCTTGCCCCGCCGGCACCCTGAGGGTCAGACCGATCGACGGCCATCGTGTCACCTCCTCGTTCGGCCACCGGACGCATCCGGCACCTGAAGCACGATTGTACGGCGAAACCGCGCCCCAGTCCCCGGTCGAACAACGATCAGATAGCGGTCCACCCACCGTCGGCAAGGAGACAGGTGCCGGTAATGAGGCTGGCGGCGGGTCCGGCAAGGAAGACAACCGCATGGGCCACTTCCTCGGGTGTGCCGAGACGGCCGAGCGGAATGCGACTGACAATATCTTGACGTATGCCATCGTCGCGGAGGAGGTGGGTCGTAAGACCCGTTTCCACGAACGTGGGCCCGACGGCGTTGACGCGAACGCCACGCGGAGACCAGTCGAGGGCAAGCGCGCGGACGAGATTGACGACACCGGCCTTGGCGGCGCAGTAGGCCGGCGACCGTGGCGTGGCGACCACACCATGCTGTGACGCGATTGCCACGATGGCCCCGCGTTGCCGGGGAACCATCCGTTTGCCGGCGGCCTGACAAGTAAAGAATACCCCCTTCAGGTTGATGTCGAGAACGGTGTCCCAATCGGCCTCGCTAACCTCAAGGGCCGGACGCCTGATGTTGACCCCTGCGTTGGCGACGACAATTCCCACCGGACCCAAGGCTTCCTCAGCAAATGAAAAGGCCGCCTCGATACCTGGGAGGTTCGTGACATCAAGCGGTACCGCCACGGCCCGGCGACCACCCTGCACCAGTTCATGGACAAGGCCCGCGGCTTCCGCCTGACGGGAGGGATGGTCGGCAACGGCTATGTCGGCCCCGGCACATGCCAAGGCACGTGCAATCGCCGAACCAAGGCCTCCAGTGGCGCCGGTCACCAGGGCAATCTCGCCCGATAGGCTGAACGGTGATGGTGGCGGTGTCATCGCGTCAATGACCTCAACGACCCTTCTCGCCCATGCCCCACGACCGGAGGTTGGTGATGCTTGTCCGGACGCAGTCGATCATCGGCGAATCGCCAGCATCCTGTTCGACACAGTGCCATTCAACCCCGCCGGCATCAGCGGCATCGAGGATGGATGGCCAGTCAAGACGCCCGGCACCAACCGGGGCGTACGTGCGCCGATCATCGTGGGTCATGTCCTTGCAATGGATGATCGGGATCCGTCCGGCATGGAGCCGAAGCATGGCCACCGGATCGCCACCGCCCTTGGCAATCCAGTAGACATCAGGTTCGAAGACCACGAGGGACGGGTCGGTCTCACCAAGCAGGACATCGAGACCGGTCCGGTCGGGCGCATCCGGAACCGGGGCCAGTTCGAAGGCGTGATTGTGATATCCGAAGACAAAACCCCGGTCGCGGCATCGTTCGCCGATGTGATTCAGGGAAGTGGCAACGTCCCTCCAACCGGCCAGGTTGGCACGCCGTTCAGGCGCGGTGCTCGGGCAGAAGATCCAGTGATTTCCGATCTCGCCGTTGTAGTCCAGTTCACGGTCGAGATCGCCCTCAAGGACGCTCATGTCCGTGTGGGTGCCCGCAGGACGGACACCGGCGCCGGCAAGGAGGGAGCGCAGGTCAGCGGCCGACAACCCGCCATAGCTCGCGAATTGCACGCCGTCGTATCCCATCTCCCCGACTGCCCGGATGGCTCCGCGGAACCCCTCGGCATCGGTCATTTGCGTCCGGAGCGAATAGAGTTGAAGAGCCACGGGCACGACACGTCGCCCTCCATGTGCCGACACCATCTGTACATCACCTCGTACGGCCCGAACGAACACCATCATGGGCGGTAGCAGGTTCCCGCCCGTGGCGTGGTTTCCAGACCGGCCTCTTTGGCGACTATACCCGCGTCCAAGGGCGCGGGAGTACCCTGAAAGGCAACGGCGCGGACGCATGCGTCCGGGCAGGCAATGGGGGGAATGTCACCATGGAACGGGTACGCATCGGGGTGATCGGAACAGGCGGGATCGTTCAGGCAGTCCATATTCCGCAGATGCTTGCGCATGGACGCGTCGACTTTGCGTGGTGTGCCGATTCGGACGCCGGAACGGCAGCGAACGCTGCAACCCTGGCGCACGCACCGCTGTCCGGAACAGACTACCGGGCACTCCTGCGCGACCACCCGGTCGACGGCGTCACGATCGGGACACCACACGTGGCGCATTACGATGCGGTCATGGCTGCCCTCGAGGCGGGCGTTCACGTCTGCTGCGAGAAGCCCCTGGCAATGAGCGTCGCCGAAGCCGAGGCGATGGCGA
>SHXX01000058.1 GCA_009693165.1 Chloroflexota bacterium | reverse complement strand
CCGTGCCCGGACCCCCTCCGGGCGGGTGGAACCACCTCGCGACGGGTCACCGGCCAGGTTCCGCAGACCGCTGGCGACCGATCCAGACGAAACTGACCGCGACGACGTCCCCAGAACCGGAGATTCAGCCTTGTGCAGCGCATCCTTAGGCCACACTAGGGATGCGCGGAGCGATCTCCTCGGCGAGAAGGCGCATCGACTGTCCCCAGTCGTCATGCGGGCTACCCTCGTGGCCGATGACCAACAGCGTGCCGAACCCGCCAACATCGTCGTAGAGGGAACGCAACTGGCGGGTGACTTCGTCGACATCGCCGACAATCCAGAGGTTGTCGCAGAGGTACTCGATGGTCACCGCTTCATCGGGCATCGCCGGGTCAATCTTCGGGGCGATCATGTTGCGCCCCTTGCGCAGCAACGGCAGGAAGTAATCGCGCCAATCGCGCCCGATGACGCCGTCGATGACCGCCTCGCGCGCCTGTGCCGTGGTCTTGCCCACGAAGACATCGCGGCAAATGCGCCAGTTCGCGCGGTCGGCAGGGCGTCCCACGCGCGCACCGGCACCCGAGTACGTGTCCCACTGGGCAATGAGGGTCTTGGTCGGCACGATGTTGATGCTCATCGGGATCCACCCGCGTTCGCCGGCAAGGGTCAGCATGTCCGACTTCGGTCCGACCCCGGCGACCGCGATTGGCGGGTGCGGACGCGTATACGGGCGGAGGTGCAGGCTCAACCCGATGTCGACCTGCGGTTCCGGCACGCGGAAGTGCCACCGGTCGTGGACGTGTTCGGCAGGCTTGGGGTCATCCCAGAGGGCCAGGACGGTATCCAGGATTTCGCGGGTCAGCGCCCTTTGCTCAAGGCGTTCGGTATCTATGCCGAAAAGCTCGAAGTCGCCCGGAAACCCACCCGATCCGACACCCCACGCAAAGCGTCCGCGTGCCATCTGGTCGAGCTGCCCGATCCGTTGCGCAAGCATCAGCGGATTGTGGTTCGGCAGGCATGAGACACCCGTGCCGAGATTGATCTGTGTCGTCCGGCCGAGGGCCTGGGCAATGAACAGGTCGGGGCATGGGATGTTCTCCCATTCCGACGTGAAATGTTCACCAATCCATGCCTCCGCAAACCCGAGCGCATCGAGGGTCTCGATCTGTTCGAGGTCGCCGGCCAAGGACACCGCCAGATCGGTACCGGGCGGGTGAAGCGGCATGTTGAAGTACCCCAGACGCATCGCCAGATCTCCTTCGGGTATGCGACTGGCCATCCTGCCACCCATTGGCACCCCAGCGCACAGGTTACTTCACAATCACTTCTCGTGCGGGATGCCGATCCCATTCACCCGCACCGGATACTCACCAGATTGCCGCTGATTGAACTACGCTTCGCTTGGGCAGAACCATGCGCCTTCCCGTCCTGACCAACCGAACCTGGTGCGTTGCACTGGCTGCCGTTGCGTTCCTGGCCATCGCCCTGCCTGTGGCGTGGGATGTGTCCGGGCGTGTCGAGGCACTGTGGCCGGTTCGCAACATCATGGCCCATGACGTCGCGGGCATCCTCACGGCTGTCGTTCCGGTGCGCATCCAGGCGGTCGGTACCGGGTCGTTACGCGGCACCGTCCACGACGATGGCGGGCGTCCGGTCCCTGGTGCGACGCTCCTCGTAGCCATGCCGGATGGATCGGTCATCGAGGCCCGGACCCTTGCCGACGGCACCTGGACCTTGACCGGCATTCCCGTTGGCAGGCATCCGGTCTGGATCGGTGCCCCCGGTTTCGCAACGGTCACCATGTTCAATCGTGCGGACGCGGGCATCACCGGACACCTACGCGCCTGGTTCGAACCCGGTATCGAAGTCACAAGCGGGATGGCTGATGCCCGGACGAGTGTCAACGTGGTTCTCGCTCCGGAAACCCCGCCGATACCCGTCCCGGACACGCCCGAAACCGTCATGGATGCCACTGAGGCCACGCTTTCGTGCGAACGGCCCGTCGCATCCACCGCCCGTCGGTCCGACGTCACGATCCCCCGAATGGGTGTGCCGTCCGGGGAGATCTTCCGGTATCGCGCCGACGACAACGCAGACACATCGCACCCCGTCGTGCGACGCCCCCTTCTGGTGGTCTACCCCGGTCCGGCATCGCAGTGGGATTGTGCGTCGATACCTCTGGCGTCGGCCGGGTTCGAGGTGATCGCCTACGGTCCGCCGTACACGTTCGCCATCGAACGCGAGATCCGGATCCTGCGCCTCCTGCTTGCCTCCCTTGGCATGTCCGATCGGGCCGACCGCGGTGCGGAATCCCGTTCGGTGCAGTCGCGCCCGGCAATCCTAGCCGGCAGTTACAGCGCCATCCACGCCCTGCGCGTGGTGCAGGACACCGGCCCGGGCATCATCGGTGCGGTTGTCCTGATGGGGCCTCCGGTCGACCTCCTCGACCTGCGCCACCGGTTGGAGACCGGCGACTACCGGCCGCCATTCGGGCTCGAACGCGCCCTGATCGCCCTTGGCGTGCCGGACCGCGAGGTGGCGAGACACGCCCGCTATTCGGCGCGACTCCACGTCACGGCGACACATCCGCCTACTTTGGTGATCCATAGCCGGTCCGATGATGTCGTGCCAGTGGCGCAGGGAGAGGCCTACCTGTCCGCCCTGCGAGATGCCGGGGTGGATGCCGAGGGCATGATCCTGGATGGTGGCGGGCACTATCTCCTTTCGACTGGCGGTGGCGAGGCCGCTGCCATCCTCTCACGCACCGTCTCATTCCTGATGGCGCATCCCTGACCGGTGCGGGGTGACGCGTTCCCCGACGGTTCGGGGGCATGCCTCTGGGGTCTACCACTGAAGACTTCGCTCACGATTTGCCTGCGGGTGACGTGTCCCAAGTAGACAGGGAGATGAAGCCCGGACGCGTCGTGGGTGGCAGCGTGTCACAAGGGGCGATGTCGCCGACCTTTTCAGATGGGTGACAGACACGTGCGTGACGGGAGGGCACGTCATCAAACCCCGGTGCCCGTATCTTGTAGGCGACAGACACGTGCGTGACGGGAGGGAACGATGATCGAACGCGACGCGCGAGGCAGACCAGTCGGCCCTCCACCGGAGTGGTGGCGAGCGTCGTTGGCATGGGGCGAAGAGATGGCGCAACGCGAGTTTGAGGCACGGGTGCGTCGCGCATATCAGGCCTCCGGGCGCCGATGCGTATGCGACGGGTCATGGATCCGGTATCGCCCGGTCCGGTGTCGCCGGTGCCCCCTGCGCGGCGTGATCAACTCCCCCGACGACGTGCCGTGACCACAGGCCCGTCTAACCCCCCAGCCCCCTTCCCGACGCGGGAAGGAGGAGCAAGCGTTCGCATCGTGACCGCGCCTCCCCCTACTTCTTCACCGGGAGCGGCCCACTGAAACGGGCCGATGGGTCACCGCAGAACGGGTCGACCGGCGATACCCCCTCCCATGCCTCCTGCCCGAGCAGTTTCCGTGCCACCGCGCGTTGCCAGGGCGCCTGCACCGTGTAGGCGTTCACGTACGTCCCCAGTTGCGGTGCGTCGTTCAGGAGATACGGTTGCCCGAACGACACCATCACCGTCGGGATCTCAGCCCAGTACCGGATCATCGAACCCCGGAACCCGCCACCGTGCAACCGTCCCCAGTCGATGCCGTGCCCGGTTGCTGCGATGGTCGCCTCGCCACCCAGGAGGTAGATGATCAGGTCGGTGTCGGCCGGCGTCGGGAGTGACGACTGGTCGTACTCACGCACGTCAAAACCCGCCTCGCGCAGGACGCCGAAGAACGGTTCGTACGACCGCCGGGGCATGATGGGCATGAGCGGCGCCGGGTAATCGCCGATAACGACCACCCGCGGGTAGCGTGCCGGTTCGAGAGGCAGCAATCCCTCCTGCTGTTTCACGAGGGTCACCGACCGGCGTGCGATTGTTTCCGATTTCGCCACATGCGCCGGACTGGCGAGGGTGGCGCGCGCTTCATCAAGGGTCGCGATCCGTTCCGACACCGGCTTGCGGTGCAACCCAAGCGCCGCCTTGAGTGCCAGAACACGCAGGCAGGCCTCCTCCAAGCGGGCTACCGAAAGGCGACCGGTGCGCAGGCCCTCTTCCATGAGACGGGCATCCACACCCTCGACGGGGAAGAGGAAGACGTCGCACCCGGCGTCGATGGCCAGTGGAACCGCGGTCGCCCGGTCGGCCCACCCGGTCAGGCCCGCCATCGGGGTCGCGTCGCTCACCACAAGGCCATTGAAGCCGAGATGCCCGCGCAACAGGTCGGTCGTCAGGCGGCGCGACAGCGAGGCGGGTTCGTATAGCCAACGGTCGGAGTCGGTCCCGCCCATGCGCCGTTGCCACGACGGCAGTGCGATGTGTGCCGCCATCACCGTCAGCACGCCCGCCTCGATGGTCTTGCGGAAGGCGCGGCCGGACAGGGCCTCCCACTCCTCGAAGGCGAGTGGGTTGATCGAGGTCAGCAAGTGCTGGTCACGTTCGTCGAAACCGTCGCCCGGCCAGTGCTTCACCGAAGCCGCGACTCCGGAGGCCTGCAACGCACGCACGTATGCCACCGCGTGCGACACCACTGTCTCGATATCGGACCCATATGAGCGGGTACCGACGGCCGCGGCGCGGAAGCGTGCATTGATATCGACCACCGGTGTGAATGACCAGTTGAAGCCCAGCACCCGTGCCTCGGAGGCGAGCATGGTGGCGATCTCCGCGGTCAGGTGCGGGTCCCCGCAGGCTGCCATCGCCAGCTGGTTTGGCACCGGAACCATGAAGGGGAAGGACATCGGACCGCCTTCGAGGTCGCCGGAGACGAGTGGAGGGATTTCCGATTCCTCAAGGGCGATGCGTGTTGCCTCGAGACCGGGAGCGAGGTTCGGCCCCATGAAGCGGTGGATACCGCCCGGCTTCGTCGCCATGATCGACCGCACCGTGCCGGGGTCGTCGCCGAAAGTGGCGTAGAGCATCAGTTGCCCGATGCGGTCGGTGGTGGAGAGATCGGCGAGGGTCCGGCGCACCCATGCGATGTCGTCTGGTGCGAGGTTGAACGGTGCCCGGGACAGTGAGGCAATCGTGTCAGACGAGATATCGGACATGTGTGGAACTCCTTGCACATGACGATACCTGCCAGTTGGGTAAACCGTGGAAAGGACACCGGCACTCACGGCACGGCCGGATCCGGAGCGGGGAGGGATGCCCGTGGACCACGCGTGACACTCCGACGGAGATTCGGGCAGGGATGCCCGGTTACGGTCAGACGGGTTGGGGTACCTGCGATTCGTGTTCGCGCAGGGCGACGGCGATTCGGGTCAGGGTTCGTTCACCGGCGCGTCGGCCACGTTCGGCCTCGGCAAGCAGGCCCCGCGAGACCCCGGCAATGCGCGCCGCCTCGGCCTGCGAAAGGCCAAGCCTGGTGCGCCATTCGCGCAGGATCACCGGTGTCATGGCGACTGAGGTTTCACCACTCCCGATCCCCTCCTGATCCGGATGCACACCATCGTCCTCGAGGTGGAGGACTTCCGGTTGGGGCGACGGAGGCCACAGGATGCCGTGAAGGTACGGGCCAGTGTCGGACCCGCGGGTGCGGGCAACGTCCTCGGGCGTGCCAGTCGCGAGGATCCGGCCACCCCCGGCACCTCCCTCGGGGCCGAGGTCGAGGATCCAGTCGGCGCACTTGATGACGTCAAGGTTGTGTTCGATCACGACGACGGTATTGCCGGCATTGGTAAGCCGTTGCAGGACGTCAAGCAACTTCTGCACGTCGGCGAAGTGCAAGCCAGTCGTCGGTTCGTCCAGGATGTAGAGGGTGCGTCCAGTCGCCGGCCGGCAAAGTTCCCGGGCAAGCTTCACCCGCTGCGCCTCACCACCCGAGAGCGTGGTGGAGGCTTGGCCCAGTTTCATGTAACTGAGGCCGACTTCCAGAAGGGTGCGCAGGATGCGGGCGATGGCCGGCACGTTCTCGAAGAGGTCGACCGCCTCCTCGATGCTCATGTCGAGGACGTCGGCAATGGTCTTGCCCCGGAACTTCACCTCCAGGGTCTCACGGTTGAACCGCTTGCCCTTGCAGACCTCGCACGGCACGAAGACGTCGGCAAGGAACTGCATCTCGATGCGCTTGACGCCATCACCTTCGCACGCTTCGCAACGGCCACCCTTGACATTGAAGGAGAACCGCCCGGGCTTGTAGCCGCGGATCTTGGCCTCGGGCAACTGGGCGAAGAGTTCGCGGATGCTGTCGTAGACGCCCACGTAGGTGGCAGGGTTGGAACGGGGGGTCCGACCGATCGGATCCTGGTCGATGGCAATGACCTTGTCGAGATGTTCGATACCCTCGAGGCTGTCGTGGGCACCGGGACGACCGAGGGAGCGCATCAGGCGCTGTTCGAGGGCCTTGCGCAGGATGCCGTTGACGAGCGACGACTTGCCCGACCCCGAGACGCCGGTAACTGCGACGAAGCACTCGAGGGGAAAGGAGGCATCGACGTTCTTGAGGTTGTGTTCTCGCGCACCGCGGATGGTGAGCCAGTGGGTGCCCGCCACGCGTCGCTGCACGGGAATCTCGATCTTGAGTTCGCCGGAGAGATAGCGACCGGTCAGGGATTTGGGATTGCGCGCGACTTCGGCGGGTGTGCCGGCGGCGATGACATGGCCCCCGTTGACGCCGGCACCGGGACCGAAGTCGATCAGGTAGTCGGCGGCGAACATCGTGTCGAGGTCATGTTCGACGACGACGACGGTGTTGCCGGTGTCGCGCAACGTCTCGAGGGTCTGGATCAGCTTGCCGTTGTCCCGCTGGTGCAGGCCGATGCTTGGTTCGTCAAGGATGTACAGGACACCAACAAGCCCGCAGCCGATCTGGCTGGCAAGACGGATCCGCTGCGACTCGCCACCGGAAAGGGTGGGCGCGCCGCGATCCAGGGTGAGGTAGTGCAAGCCGACGTTGACCAGGAACTCCAGTCGGCCGCAGATCTCCTTCATGAGTTCGGTGGCGATCATCGCCTCCCGCTCAGGCAGTTCGACGGTCTGGAAGAAGCTCAAGGTGTCCCCGATGGAGAGATGTTCCAATTCGGGAAGGCGGCACCCGGCGACGGTGACGGCGCGGGCCTCGGGCTTGAGTTTCTCACCGTGGCATTCGGTGCAGTTCTGCTGGCTGAAGTAGCGCATGTAGTGGGCGCGCAACCCTTCGGAACCGGTCTGCTTGAGCAGACGCTTGATGCGGTGGGTGATGCCCTCCCAGACATATTCCTTGCGCGACATGAAGGCACTGGCGGGGGCCGCCGCCCCGGCCGCGGTGGTGCCCCAGGCGATCTTTACCTTGGCGCCATCGGACCCATTCATCAGCAGGGCACGATGGGCCGCCGAGAGGTCTCGCCACGGCACATCCGTGGGAATACCGAATCCTTCGAGGATCTGGATTCGGTAGCGGTCACCCCATCCGGTGCCACTCTCCTCGTCCTGGTCGGCCCAGGCGACGACGGCACCTTCGCGGAGGCTGAGGGACTTGTCGGGAACCACCAGGTTCTCGTCGACAACCATCATGTTCCCCAAGCCGAGGCATCCGGGACAGGCGCCGACCGGACTGTTGAACGAGAAGAGTTGGGGGCTGAGTTCATCGAACGACAGGTTGCAATAGGCGCAGGAGTTGCGTTCGGCGAAGAGAAGGTCTCCGGCAGCGGCCTGCATGCCCTTCAATCCGCCTCCGGAAGCACCATCGGCAGGGGCGGACTGGCGTTGTCCCCACCAGCGGCGCATGGCCATCGATGCCGAAGCGAGGGCCACGCCGGGCGCGGCGGTGACACCCGCACCGCCCTGGTTCACGGGTGCTTCGCTCTCAGGAGTGGCTGGAGTGGCTGGGACAGGTGTGACGGTGCCGACGGGTGCAAGCACCAGGTTCCCCTCACCCGTGCGCAAGGCCGTCTCCACCGAGTCGGTCAAACGCTGCCGGTCGATCGCATCCTCGGGCATCACTCCGTCCGGCCCCGGTTCAGGCAGGCGGATGCGGTCTATGACGACGTCGATGACGTGCTTGCGCTTCTTGTCGAGGACCGGCGGGCTGTCAAGGGAATGGACCTGACCATTGACACGCACGCGGGCAAAGCCGTCGCGGCGGGCCTGCAGGAAGACGTCCTGGAACTCACCCTTGCGGTTGCGGGCGATCGGCGCGAGGATGAGCCACTGGCTGCCGGGTGCCTGCGCGAGGATCTGATCGACAATCTGTTCGGGGGTCTGCGCGCTGACGCGCCGACCACATTCGGGACAGTGGGCTTGACCGACCCGGGCGTAGAGGACGCGCAGGTAGTCGTGGATCTCGGTGACGGTGCCAACGGTCGACCGGGGATTCTTGGACGCCGACTTCTGTTCAATGGAAATGGCCGGCGAGAGACCGATGATCGCGTCAACGGAAGGCTTCTGCTGGTTTCCCAGGAACTGGCGCGCGTAGCTGGAGAGGCTTTCGACGTAGCGTCGCTGCCCCTCGGCGTACAGGGTGTCGAAGGCGAGGGAAGACTTGCCGGAACCGGAGACACCGGTGAGGACCACCAGGGCATCGCGCGGGATGGTGACCGTGACGTTCTTGAGATTATGTTCGCGCGCACCCTGGATGAGGATGTGGTCTGGACGCATCAACGATCTCCAAGTCCTGCCCGGTCCGCACGCACCACCGACCCTGGCGGAAATGAGGTGATGCGACGGATGGGCAAGCCATCGCAAGGAAGTGCCTTCGTATTGTGACGTGTTGCGCTTCACATCGGGTATCCCTGCCGGAAAACCCCATACTGTCCGTTCCTGTTCGGAACCGTCACCCGCGCGCGAATCGCGACCCGCTAATCTCTATCGCAACGTACCGGCGCCATGAAGGGTTCCCGTCAGCCGACGTTCGACCCGGTGAGCTGCCGGGAAACAGTCTTTCAGGGAGGGCCCCCTAACCGTGCTGGTCAGACCGACAGGCAGCGGGCGCAAGGCGACAATGTGAACGACGTACAAAGCCGACCGGACGAGCGACAGGTTGACGTGCAACGCGTCGGCATCAAGCGCGTCGAACTGCCGTGGCGGGTGCAGGAGCGCAGTGGTGGCGTGCAGACGGTCACGGCGATGACACGCCTGTCCGTTGACCTTCCTGCGGAATACAAGGGCACCCATATGTCCCGCCTCGTCGAGATGCTCGAGGTGTGGAAGGACGAACCCCTGACCCCCGCAACCGTTGCCGGACTGCTTTCGGCAACGCAGGTGCGACTGGGTGCGGTGCGTGCCCACGTGGGTCTCACCTTCACCTATTTCATGACGAAGGCAGCCCCGGTCAGCCAGCAGCGCAGCACGATGGGCTACACCTGCAAGGTGGAAGCCACCCTGGACGGCGACCAGTTTGACTTGGTCATCGGTGCGGATGTGCCGATCACGACCGTCTGCCCGTGCAGCAAGGAAATCTCGGTGGCTGGCGCGCACAACCAGCGGGCATGGCTGCGCCTCCGTGTGCGTCCGTCGGCCGGTTCCACCCTCACCTTCGAGGACCTGATCCGGCATGGCGAGACCCTGGGCAGTTGCGAAATCTTCCCGTTGGTCAAGCGCGCCGATGAGAAGTTCGTCACGGAACAGGGCTACTTCAATCCGAAGTTCGTCGAGGATGTCCTCCGCGATGCCGTTGTCTGGCTACGCACCGACACGTCGGTTCGGTGGTTCGAGGTGGAGTGCGAGGCGGATGAAAGCATCCACCTGCACAATGCCTACGCGTACCAGCAGGAACCGGCCGGGACGAGTGGTGCGGGAAGAATCCCGGTAGCCTCGGTGCTTGGCCTGGCGATGGTGACGGGCGACACGGCCCCCGCATCCCTTGACCATGCCGTCGCCACCCTGAACGCGGTGATGGCGCACGGCCGGCCCTGACAAGTCTTGCGAACCGGTCCCACCTGCAAAGCCCCCGAACATGAGGGTCATTGCAGTGGGAACATGCTGGCCATCCGGCTCGAAAACCGGATGGTCCCGCATGTTCCGGGAGAACGGAAGAGGACGCAGGTGGCGACATTCGTGGTGGTTGATGGCGCCTGGGGTGGGGCGTGGTCGTGGAACAAGTTCGTGGTGCCTCGTCTCCGGGCATCGAAACACACGGTCTTTGCGGCCACGCTGACGGGTCTGGGCGACCGCACGCACCTGGCACACCCCGGTATCGATCTGGACACCCATGTGCAGGACGTCGCCAACGTGCTCTTCTACGAGGACCTGCATGACGTGATCCTGGCGGGTCACAGTTATGGCGGACGGGTGATCACCGGCGTGGCCAGGCGGTCGGCCGACCGTCTGGCGCAGTTGGTCTACCTGGATGCGTTCGTGCCGACCCCTGATAATCCGGAGAGCATTGGCATCTCCGCCCAGAGCCAGCGACGAATCGATACCGAAGGTGACGGATGGCGGATCGCCCGAACATGGTCCCGTCAGACGAACTGGACGAGATCACCGAGTGGGCACGTCCGCGCCGGTCATGGCAACCGGTGAAAACCTTCACGCAACCGGTGCGGTTCACCAACCCGCTGCCGGATCTGGCGCGCACGTACGTGTATTTAATGGAGGCAAGAGTCCTACCGATCCGTTCACCATGCTGGCGGCGCGACTGCGCGACGACCCGGCGTGGACCTATCACGAGCTTGAGACGGGGCACACGCTGCACTACACCGCCCCCGACGACACGGTGGCGATCCTTGCGGGGATTGGCGATGCGCAGGACCGAGGCGTCTAGCGTTCACCAGGAATGGTGGCGTGGATGACCCCTCTCCCGCTTTGGCGGAGGAGGGGTCATCAGGAAACTTGGTGGACGTCAGTGCCCGGCGCGGCGCTGCAGGTCCACGGCCGGGATGTGCGCCAAGCGGTCCATGAACGAGGTCCGGATGGCCTGGGCTCGTTCGGGCGTCACACCCTCGAAGCGGGTCGTGATCGCCGGTTCGGTGTTGGAAGCGCGCACCAATCCCCATCCGCCATCGAGGACCACGCGCGCACCATCGAGGGAGATGACCTCGTGCACAGCGGCATCATGGGCGAACGCCTCCTGCAGGGCATCGATCACGGCGAACTTGGCGTCATCGGCGCAGTAGAAGCGCTCTTCCGGGGTGGCGTGATACCGGGGAAGATCGGCGACAAGGTGTGACAGCGACACCGGTTCGCGGGAGAGGGCGGCCAGGAGGTTCGCCCCGGCGAAGGTGCCGTCGTCGAAGTCGATGACCGGATCGCCGAAGAAGGTGTGGCCGGAGAGTTCGCCGGCGAGGATGGCGTTGGTCTCGCGTCGGCGCGCCATGATGTTGGGGTAGCCGGTGCGCGACATGACCGGTACGCCACCAGCGGCGGTGATGCCATCGATCAGGCCCTGGGAACACTTGACGTCGAAGACCACACTGCCACCGGGGTGCGTGCGCAGGGCATTGCGTGCGAGGATGACGAGATACTGGTCGGCCCAGAGGATTTCGCCGGCGTCATCCACCACACCCAACCGGTCGCCATCGCCGTCCAGGGCGATGCCCATGTCGGCCTTGGTCTCCTTCACCTTGGCGATCAGGTCACGCAGGTTCTCGGGCTTGAGGGGATCGGGCATGTGGTTGGGGAAGGTGCCATCCGGCTCGCAATAGAGGGGAATGACCTCGCACCCGAGGGCGGTGAAGGTCTGGATGGCGACCGGTCCGGCCACGCCGTTCCCCGCATCGACGACCACTTTCAGTGGACGGGCCAGCTTGATCTGCGTGGCAACGTAGCGCACATAGTCGTCCACGACATCATGATGGTCGTGGGCACCAGCGGGGGCACGGCGGAAGGTGCCGCCCTGGGCAAGCCGGAACAGGTCCTGGATGTCTGACGGACGCAATGGAACGCCGTTGGGCAGGCCGGTCTCGCGCTTGCGTGCCTTCAGTCCGTTGAACGGCGGTGGGTTGTGACTGGCGGTGATGCACCCGCCACCATTGGTGTGCAGGGTGTTGACCGCGTAGTACAGGAGAGGGGTTGGCACCTGTCCGACATCGATGACGTGGGCACCGGTGTTGCGCAAGCCATCAATGAATGTGGCGGCATAGCGTTGCGATGAGAGGCGGACATCGCGCCCGACCGCGACCGTACCTGGTTCGCCGTCACCGGCGAGGAAGGTTCCCAATGCGCCGCCGAGACGGCCAAGTACCGGTTCGGTGAAGTTCTGATCCACGAACCCTCGGATGTCGTATTCGCGGAACATGGTCTGGTCGACGGCATGAACGTCAGGTGTGCCGGCGGTGGTCACGGTCCGTCTCCTTCGTTCGAGGCGCGATGGGTGCCGGAGATTGGCCCCGATCGGATTGCCACCCCGCCCCACCCATTGTTGTATACGCTGCGCTTGGCCCACCCACAGTCGGGAGAGGGTGTCAAGGCCGGGGCGGTCGCCGGTGTACCCACGGTATGCGCATGGTGTCCCAGAAGACCAGGAGGGCGTGGCCAAGGGTTACCCGCATCCGGGAACCACCGGCGTTGGTCCACTGCACCGGAACTTCGGCGATATGGTACCCGCGCTGTTGGGCGAGGTAGAGGACTTCCACATCAAAGATGATGCTTCGGATCACGCTTTCGGCGAAGAGCTCGCGGGCAACATCACCGATGAAGAGTTTGAAACCACTCTGGGTGTCCTTGACGCCGCGGACGGTGACGGACCCACGAAGGATGCGGAACGCCTTGCCGAAAAGTTGGCGGTAGAGGGGCTGGCTGCGGCGCATGTCGGTGCCATCGGGTTGGACACGTGACCCGATGACGACGTGGGCACCGGCGTTGAGCGAAGCGAGAAGGCGGGGGAGTTCCTCGATGGGGGTTGAGAAATCGGCGTCGGAGAAGAGGACGACCTTGCCCCGGGTAGCGAGGATGGCATTGCGGAGGCCGGCACCCTTGCCCTGGTTACGCACCGACCGGAGGACGCGGACGGCACCGGGGAAGCGGGCGCCGATGCGTTCGGCCACAGCGGCGGTGTCGTCTCGGGAACCGTCGTCGTTCAGGACGACTTCGAAGGTGTAGGGCTGTGCAGTGAGGAAGCCAAGGGCATGGGTCAGCGTAGGCGGCAGGCGTTCGGCCTCGTTGTAGGCGGTGATCGCCAAGCTGAGGTA
Source organism: Chloroflexota bacterium (assembly GCA_009693165.1). Classification (GTDB taxonomy): domain Bacteria; phylum Chloroflexota; class UBA11872; order UBA12225; family UBA12225; genus UBA12225. Next base: position 335 of record SHXX01000058.1, on the reverse strand, counting down.
CGGAGGCGACTCGCCCGCGGGCGCCGATTGCATCGCCCGGAAGGGTAGCAGTGCCGGGCCATCACCTCACCTCCCCGGCACGATTTGCTGAGGCTTCGCCCACATTCCCGGCAAGAGGCTGATCACCGGGGTGGCAGAAAGTGCGCTTCCGGCACCCGTATCAACAGGGATGCACTGATCAGGTGCACTAGGTGTTGTCTCTCACAAGGTTGTTGACAGGGAAGCGAGGCGGACGAGGGGGGTGAGGCCGTTGATGCCAAGGTGCGGTCGGTCGTGGTTGGAGTATTCCACGAAGGCGTCCAGTGCAAGTTGGCGCTCGTCCTCGCTGGCCAGCG
>SHXX01000057.1 GCA_009693165.1 Chloroflexota bacterium | reverse complement strand
GTTCGGGACCGCATCCCGGACATAATCCGGTCATCAGGGCGGATACCTAAGGTGAAGGTTCTGACACCTACCGAGTATCAACACGCACTTCGAGTCAAACTCGGCGAAGAGGCAGCTGAAGTCGGCACCGCTGTCACTCGCGAAGAACTGCTCACGGAGCTCGCCGATGTTCAAGAAGTAGTTGACGCACTCCTTGCGGCTAATAAAATGACATTCGATGAGCTTCAAGCAATTCAGCACCGAAGGCGCTGTGATCGAGGCGGCTTCAGTTTGCGGCAATGGCTGGACATTGCGCTTGGATTGCAGTAATAATGAGCAATGTTTAATTTAGTTGATCCACGCATTGTGGCTCTGCTCGAACACCGAAAAGCGGCACGAGCGTCGGGCGTCGGCCAAGGACTGCTTGGAGCAAGTGAGGATGCTGACAAGCTCCTTCGTTCCGACAGCATGGCGATGCTAACCGGATTGGTGTTGCAGCGTGGAATGCCCGCCGAACGCGTCTGGCAAATCCCAATGCACTTGCGGTCAAAAATTGGCCATCTTGACCCGGCACGTATCGCCCAAATGTCTGTCGAAGACATGACCACCACCTTTGATAGCTTGGAAGTCCGTCCCAGATATCCCGCCCAAGCCGCCAAGACAGTCGTCGCGCTTGCCGAGCTTGTCACCAAGACATTTGGCGGTGATGGTTCGAGTATTTGGCGTGGCCGGGAAGTGCCCGACGTCATTGCCACGCTGGAGTCACTGCCATGGGTAGGACCTGGAATCTCTCACATGGCCGTCCAACTCCTTATGGATGAATCGGGTTACGCGCCTCATCCTAGTGAACTGTCCAGTCTCGATGTCAAGGCAGACGTACACGTGGTTCGCGTGTTCTATAGGCTCGGGATTGCCGACGCCGAGACACGAGATGCTGCAGTGCATGCGGCCCGGCATTACCATCCCGAGTTTCCCGGTCTTCTGGACTGGCCAGCTTGGGACGTGGGACGGAGGTTTTGTCGTCCAAAGTCGCCAGTGTGTGGAGAGTGTCCTCTTTCTGATGTGTGCAATAAACGCGATCTTGAGGTCAAGAAGCGTGATACCGCCCAGCCCATTGAAATGCCTGTAGCGAAACTACAGACTGGGACTGGAAGTGACTAGCGTTTCTGGAATCTTTTCGGTCAGCTTTTATCAGTGGCGCTGGGAAACGGAAACCCAATGGGGACACCCGCGCGGTTTGTCGGTCTCGGCCCCCTCATGGTCTCGAGTCCTCGGAAGGCACGCGAGGAAAACTTGCGGATAGCGGCCGAGGTCTTACGAAGCCGGTTGGGATTAGTCAGTGATGACACCCACACTTCAAGTTTGGAAACCCTATGTCTTTCTGCGGTTTCCCAAGGTGTGATGTCCAAAGACGAAGGCGAATGGCTACGCCGGGAATGCCTATTGGGTGAGGCTGCCAAAGGACCAACCGTGGCGTCCACCGTGGCAATGATCGTTCGGATCATCGCGGCACTCGACAACTAGCCCTTCGGCTTGTTCTTGCTGCCTTTGGGGCGCCCCCTGCCTCGGCGGACCGGTTCCGTGCCGTCCGCCGGCCGTGCCGAAGCAGACGAATGGCTGGTCGTGGTGCGACGGGGACGGCCGGGACCGCGTGTGCTTCCTGGCCCCTGGATCACGGCGTTGTCAAAATCTGGCACACGGACCTCCCGACGGCGACAGTTCATGAACCATACCGCATCACCGCATGCAAGGATGCGCCGGATTGCGGGAACCCACGCGGTCCGCGGTGGCTTTCTCAGCATGGGACCAGGCGTCACCGTACGATGCGCCAACGGCAAACGCCCGCGCCACGTGCAGGACAAACCCAGGATTGCCGGGAAGACGCCTACCATTGACCGCCAAGACATTGACCTATGCGCTTGACACCCTCCCGGCTGGGGCACTCCCGCTGTCGGTCACGGCATCGCCGGCAACGGTCGGCGGTCAGGCAGCCCTGCGGGTGTCACTCACCGATAATATTGCCTCTCACGGGGTTCCCTCTGTCGATTACATCGACATGCCAACCTTCGTGCGGATTCCCACCGATTTCACCACGGGCACGATTGAGGTGGAGGTCCTGTCGCGCCTCACTGCGGACGCGCCCGAGTACGCCCGCGCGTTCGCCGGCATCGCCTACCACCCAACGTATTTGGATCCGGCGGGGCTAAAGGGGACGGGGAACGATGCCTCGGCACATCGTTTCGAAGCGGTCTACCTGCGTCCGATGAACGGGAGGAAAGTTTCGCCCCTTGCGCCACGCGACCGCCGGGCGGCGCAGTACTTCGCGTATCCGGACTGGAAATTCGACCGGTTGCGGGAGGTGTACCCAGAAGGTCGCTACGAAGCCGGTGCGGCTATCGGCCCTGACGAGTGGATCAACCTGCGCGTCGAGGTCGGTATCACGACGCTTTCGGTACTCGTGAATGGCGACCCTTTCCTGCGGGAGATCGTGGCGAAGTCGCTACCGGCACGCGGCAGCGAAGCGCATGTCAATCAGGCGGCTTGGGGTGGGGACGTGGGCCGGTGGGTGGATATCGGCACCGAGGCGTACTTTGCCAACCTGCGCCTGACCCCGGCGGACTGAGGGTTCGCGCCACTGTGGGATCAGTGGGACATCCCCCAATCCCGGGGCGGGCAGGGATGCCCGCCGACCAATGGCGCGGCCTCCGCCCCGGGGCTGGCCGGAAATGCATTCCGGTGCCGTGGCTACTTGTACTGGGTCAACTTCTCGAACTGCTTGTGGAAGTCCGGCCCATTGATGTCCTTGAGACGGATCGCCTCGGCCTCGCGGACCTTCATCGACTCGGCGGCAACCTTGTCGGCGATCTCCGCCGGGATGATCGTGATGCCGTTCTCGTCGCCGTGCAGGAGGTCGCCCGGCCGGACGGTCATGCCACCGATGCTCACGGTGGCGCCGGTGTCGTAGATGCTCGGACGTCCGTGCGCAACGACGAGCCCGCGCGCGTAGTAATGGAAGCCGCCGATGGCGGTGACTTCCTTGATGTCGCGCAGGCCACCGTTGGTGACCAGACCGCACGCGCCGACCCGCTTCATGGTGGTCGCCATGATCTCGCCCGCGTGGCAGGAGAGGTCAATCTTGTCCGGGTCACCATCGTCTCCGATCACGACGACCACCGGGTGGGGCTGTTCGGCCCAGATGGCGCGGTAGAGGTCGGCGTGCTCGCGACGGTCCTTGTCCTCAGTGGTGCTGTCACCGCGGCAGGTCACGGCATAGCCGACCATGCTGCCCAGGTTCGGGATGAGGGCACGCACACCGGCGCCGTGGTAGCCATGGACGCGCGGACGGATCCCGAAGTGCTCGATCGCGTTGGCGATGGTTGGGCTGTCGATTGCGCGCAACTCGTCGAGTTGGGCCGCGGTCAGTCGGGCAGTCATTGGTCAAACCTTTCAATCTGTGGCAAGCGAATCGTCTTACCAGCAACGGGCCACGATGTGCGGGTGGTTGGGACATGGCGACGGTCTCCCCATCGTGACGTCCGCCCAGGGCATCCCATCACCCTCCAAGGGGTTGGCGGGTGACGCCGGTAGCCGGACGCGCCGAGTGTACCCGCCTTGCCAGTCCGGTAGGCGTCCCACGTGAAGCCTTGGTACGCACGGGGTACGCGGGCGACGCGCAACGTACTTCGATCAGGCGGGGCGGGGCGGAGTTGGGAAGGGGGGCCGCGATGGCAGGTCGACTGTCCGCGCCTCGGCGTCAGGCGTCGGTGGACGCAGGGCTGCCAGTCTCCCCGCGGGGGCGCGGCGGAACCGGCACCGGCAGGTTGACCACGTCGGTCGCGGACACGGCATCCTCGATGAATCCCGCGACGGTTGCCCCATCGACGGCACCCGGGTTCCGCGACATCCACGCCAGGAAGGCACGGGCCGTTGTCGGGGCATCGGCATCTTCGGTGCGCAAGAGAAGGCAAGTCTCCGCAACACCCTGATCAGGTGCGGGCAAGCAAAGCGTGGAGACATCAGGCGGGGCGGGTCGGGGCGGGGTGGGGGTATCGTCGTTGGCCAGTGGAGTTCCAGACCCGGTCCGGAGGTCTCCGATGCGGACGACTGGCGCGAGGATCATCGCCCGGGCGATGACTTCGGCGATCACTCCGGACATCACGTCGGATGCAGTGGAAGTGACAAGATTGGCCGGAGGTTCCTCCCCCCAACCCATCGCCGCCTGGTCGGCTACCACGACGACGTTCTCCATTGCCATGCCGCTTGGGTCATGAGCCGTCTCGTCGGTGCGTGCCGGGTCATCAACGTGACCACCTGCGACGACCACCTCGCCCCATGGCTGATCGTTGCTTTGCCCGCGCAGTGACGAAGGTGCCAGATCAACGATCGTTGTCGTGATGGGGTCCTGGGCAAGGGCATCGGGAGACGTGGTGGCGATGACGGTGGCGACAAGGTCGTCGTAGGCGATCTCTTCGGCAGTCGGCACCAGCAGCAGCGGGTTGTCAATCACGGGCCGGATGTCCGGGTACGATGCTTTGGCGGGCGATTCCCCGGGTCGCTCAAGCGTGGCGATGGCCGATGTCCCGGAGACTGCGCCCCACCCTGTCGTCCCCTGATCCGCGGATGCACCGCGCGGCCTGGCACGTCCAATCACAACGGTTCCGCCCGGACCCCCGGCCCCGGCGCGGGTTTCCATGCCGAGGCCACCGGACGCCTGGCGACGCTGCGGGGCGTCCGGCGCACGCGGGGCGGGCGTCTGGGTTGGTGGGGGCACCATGCCACTACCGGACGCGATTGCCATGCCGGCAACAGGTGCCTGACGTCCGGGTTGTGGGGCCGGGCCAGGCCGGGGTTCGGCGCGGGACGCGAGGCGCTGGGCAATTTCGGCAGGCAGCTGCCGTGGTGGACGGGCTGGTTCCGGCGCGGTGCGTGTCGTACGGGGCGCGTACGGGGTAGGGCGAGGCGGTCGCGGCGGTTCGGGCATGTACCGGATTGGCTCGCCGAGGGCACGGCTTTCGAGGTCGGCCAGAAGCGTGAGCGAGTGGGTCAACCCAGACAGCCACGACCCGAGACGCTCCTGCAGGATTGACCGCAGACGCATGCGGTTGTACATGCGCGAGAACAATCCTGCGGGACGGTAGGAGAGTTGCACGTGAACCCTCGAACCGGTGGCGCGGTCGCGTTCGTTGACGCGGGGGCCATCGGTTGGGGGCACCGGATTGACGCCAAGCGTGAACCACGACGGGAGCGGTTGGATTCCCGTCGGCAGGACGGTCAACCGCAGGCGCCACTCCATGAGGTAGCCGCCGACCGACGGGGATTCGCATTCCAGGGTGCGGCCGAACTCAACGTCGGTGACGACCGTGCGCCATGTGATGCGACGCGCACCGAACCCGAACGGGACGCCGACGATTGCTGTCTCCTGACGCATGTCACCGACGGATGGCACAGGTTCGGGCTGGCGTGCGTTCCCGCGGAACGCGGTGACGGCAACGAGGCGAGGCAGTGTGCCGTGGCGTCGCCAGGCACGCGCGGGCGGGTCACCGGCAGAAAGCCAGTCCGGCCAACGCGTGCCATCGAGCAGGGCTTCCCAGACCGCCGGGGCGGCAAGGGGCACATCCGCCGACGCTTCCAGGCGCGTGACCAACGTCGCCTCGCCCATCGCTTGCCTCTCTCAATCATCGACACCAGATGGATCGGTTCCATCTGGTGCCCGTCGTGCCCGCAATCCACGCGCCGAAGGACACGGCGGCCGCGCCATTCACGTGGAAACTCGCACCGGAGGGAACGACCCGTCCGGGGCCAAAGTTGCGAGGTACGGCAGTCGATCGCGCGACGGCGGCGAAGCCTTGCGGTCAGGCGCGACGAGGAGGAGAGATGCCCGGGTCGGCAGGACGGCCGGGCGGGGGAACCCGGAGCGCCGGGCGTGCTAGAGGCCGACCCTGAGGGTGCTGTCAAGTATCGACTGCGCCGCCTGGTAGGCGTTGCGGCTCGCCTGGAAGGCCTGCCGGCCAACGATGATCGCGGTCATCGCCTGGGACACGTCAATGCCGTCGGTCGAAACCGAGGTGAACGACTGGGCGAGGTCCGGGTTAAGGGAGACACTTCCACCGACGGGTAACCGGTAGGCATCTACTGCGGGCACGTTCGCACGCGGTGCGCCGTCGGACGCGCTGGAAGGAATCGACGAAACCGCGCCTCGCTGGGCATCCAGGGCCTCGACGCGGACGCGCTGCACATCCGGATTGGTGGCGGCGAAACCGGCCATGCCCGCAGCGGCGATCGCGACATCGCGTTGAGCCGAAGCCATGCCGGAAGCCGCGGCCCGGGTTGCGTCCATGATCATCCTCCAACGAACGGTCCGCCCAGATCACCCATCCGGCGGACCACGCTTGACAAGCCCACCTTAGCATGTCCGCCCATCATCCGGATGATTGGCCCGGTCGCAGCGAACCCGTCCGATCAGTGCTGACGTGTCGGGGAAGCGCAGCATCTCCCCATCACGGGGAGACTGGTTGCGGGGACAAGCGAAGCGCATGTACATCCGGCGGGGTGGGGCCGGGCCTCCCGCGCGGACGCGTCGGGCGCGGTACCCTGTCCAACCGGAAACCAGACCGGAGAGGCAGGACAACGACGATGAGTGCAGGCACATTGGCAGGCAAGGTGGCGATCGTCACCGGGGCCGGGACAGGCATTGGACGGGCAAGTGCGATTGCCCTGGCCCACGCGGGTGCGAAGGTCGCCCTGAGTGGTCGTCGCCCGGGCATCCTCGAGGATGTCGCGAAGGTGATCCACGACCACGGCGGCGAGGCCATTGTCGTGGCAGGCGACGTCTCCAATCCAGCCGATGTCGATCACCTCTTCGACAGCGTTGCCGCGAAGTGGGGCCGCCTGGACATCCTGTTCACCAACGCCGGGACAAACACCAAGCACCGGAACATCCACGACATCACCCTGGAAGACTGGCAACACGTGGTTGCAGTCAACCTCTCGGGCGCGTTCTACTGCGCGCGCCGGGCCCTGCCGGTCATGCGGGAGCAGCGCGAGGGGACCATCATCAACCTCGTCTCGATGGCTGCCAAGCGGGCCGGTGCATTGCCGGGCGTGGCCTACAGTGCCTCAAAGGCCGGGCAGGCCTCCCTGACCCAGTCGATCAATGACGAGGAGAAGGCCTACAACATCCGGGCATGCAGCATCTTCCCGGGTGAGGTGGACACCGACATCATGGATGCGCGACCGGTGGTGCCCTCCCGCGAGGCGCGCGACCTGATGCTGAAGTCCGAGGATGTCGCAGCGGCGGTGCTGCTGGTGGCGTCACTTCCGCAGCGGGCGCTGATCGAGGAGATCATGATCCGCCCGACGCACGTGCGTGACCAGTCAAAGGAGGTGCGTCGGGCCGACTAGTTGGGCAATGGCACCCGGTCGCACCGTGAGACACGGACGCTTCGGGGCTGATGGGTGGGCGGGCAGCGATGCCCGCGGACCAGACGCCAACCCGGTAGACCAGTAGTCCGCAGACGCTTCGCTCTGGCAGGCATCTGGGCACAGAGGAAGGATGAGACCGATGAGTACCGACAAGCCCGTGCGCGTCGCCCTGCTTGGTTGCGGGGCAATTGCGCAGGCGCACCTGCGTGCGATTGCCGCCAACCCCGGCGTGGTCGAGGTTGCGGGCATCTACGATGCCGACCGTTCCCGCGCTGAGGCGCGCGCCGCCGAGTTCCACGTCGGGCACATCTACCACACCTGGCACGATGTCCTTGCGAGCGACGCCGACGTCATTGCCGTCCTCCTGCCCCATGACCTCCATGCGAAGTTCGCGGTCGAAGTCCTGGAAGCCGGGCACCACGTGGTCGTCGAGAAGCCACTGGCCACCACACTGGCCGAATGCGACGCCATCCTCAACGCCGCCGCCAAGGCCGGCAAGCGGGCGCATCCCGTCCACAACCGCATCTATGACCCTGGGACCGATGCCGCCCGCGAATTCATCAAATCGGGTGCGATCGGCGATGTCTTCCTGGCCCAGACGGTCGGACTGGAACCCCCGCAGACCGTCAGCGTGCGCCCGTGGCTTGGCACCAAGGCGGGCGGGGGTGGCGTCCTCATGGCGCAGGCGGTCCATCCGGCCTACCTGTTGCGCTGGATCCTGGGTGATCTCTCGGAAGCCACCTCGATTGCCGGTGCGCGCAAGGTCCTGGACATGACATCCGAGGACACCGCCATCGCCGTCTACCGCTTCCAGCAGGGCGCCATCGCCGAGATGACCGGCACCTTCGGCATGAACGTTGGCCCCTGGAACCACCGGGTGACCTTCTACGGCCCGGACGGCTATGCGGAGATTTGCAATCGCGAGGGGGTCCGTGGCCTCTCCGAGAGGCACTTCGGCGACCGCGACATCCACCCGCTGTTGCCAGACCTGGAGTGGGGCACGGGATTTGCACGGATGTGGGCCGACTATGCAAATGGCTTCCGCACCGGTGCGCCAACCCGGGTGACCGGTCTCGACGGACGCGCGGCGGTCGAGATGATCCTCGCGGCCTACGAATCCTCGAAGACGCGACGCACCATCGACTTCCCGCTACCCGCCTGACCTCCGCACTACGGCCATCCCACCGGCCGGGCTTCCGCAAGACTGGAGGCCCGACCGACGAATGACGCCGGCTTGGTCCTGATCCGCACCCCCTTCCCGAGTGGCGGATCACGGATGGTAACCGGCGTTTTCGCATGCCCGGAGCCCTGCAAGTCCGGGATTTTCGTCAGGTTTGGCTATCATCAAGCAAGAGGGATCGCCCAATATCCGCGATCCGGATCACGAAGGATTGGACATGAATCAGTCAATCATCCCTGACACCCTGTCCCGCCTGCGGTCGCGCCGGGCGATCGTGGCCGGGCTTGGCACCGTTCTGGGCGGAGCCGCCCTGGCGGCCTGCGGTGGTGAAGCCGCCCCCGCCGCCGCCCCGACCAAGGCCCCCGAGCCGACCAAGGCCCCCGAGCCGACCAAGGCCCCGGCTGCTGCACCGGCCACCGCGCCCGCCGCGGGAGCTGCCACACCGACTGCCGGCCCGGCCCCGGCCCGCACCGCCAAGGGCGGCCTGCGCAAGAGCGCCAGCGGCTACAAGGGCACCCTCAACCTCTGGGTGCTTGGCTACACCGCCGGCAACGCCTTCGCCAACCCCTTCGACAACGCTGTCGCCCAGTTCCAGACGGACAATCCGGATATCAAGGTGGAACTCGTCGGGTATCCACCGAATGACGAGGGCTTCACCAAGCTCACGACCGCACTGCAGTCCGGCCAGGGGGTTGACCTCCTCCGCCTGCCGTCAGACCGCCTGCCCGGCTACGTGAGGGATGATCTCGTCGAGCCGATCGACACCTACCTCACCGACGCCGACAAGGCCGACATCCTGCCGAACGTCCTGGATGTGACGCGCATCAAGGACAAGAAGGCGTCGGCGTGGCCACTGTGGGTCGTGCCGATGGGCATCTACGTCAACAAGACCGTCTTTGCCGAGGCCAAGGTGGAATTGCCTCCGAAGAACTGGACGTGGGACCAGTTCGTCGACGCCGCCAAGAAGACGACCTTCAAGAACGCCAAGGGCGAGCAGGTCTACGGGTGGAGTGGCTTCGTCGATGCCGGCGTCGTCAACACCTGGGCACTGTGGATGAACGAGGACCCGTCAGTCCGGCCCCTCACGGCCGATGGCAAGTTCGGGTTCGATAACCCGAAGGCCGTCGCCGGTCTCGAGCGGTTCATCAGCCTCGCGCTGACCCACAAGGTCACTCCGCCGGACTTCGGCAGCCAGAAGGACGCCGACATCAAGGGCGCATTCCAGAACGGCCAGCTGGCGATGACCGTCGATGCGACCGGCCCAGCCGCCCAGTTCAAGGGGGCCAAGGTCGATTTCGAGATCTATCCGCATCCAACCGTGAATGGCAACAAGCTGACGGTCGGTGCGGTCGGCCTGATCGCGGTCGCCAAGACCAAGGATGAGACCAAGCGCAAGGCGGCGATGGATCTCGGGCGGTACCTCACCAGCAGCGAGGTGCAGGACGACGTCCCGGCCGGATCCAACGTGCCGACCGGTTTCTACCTCGCCCCGGGTGCGCGCAAGTCGGTCAAGATCAACGACCCGCTTGACAAGTTCCTGCCCGTCCTGCCGGACATGTGGTCGACCCCACTGGTCGCCGACTGGGCGAAGTTCACCCGCCTGTTCCATGTGGAGTACCAGGGCATCATCTCCGGCAAGGTCAAGGCCGAGGAGGCGATGAAGCGCATCTCCGCCGAGGCGACGGCACTCCTCAAGAGCTGACCGCGGGATCCGTGCGCCAATCTGGTCGCACGGATGGGCACAACGGACGGCGGGAAAGCCGTCGAAATCAGGGCGGTGGGGTGGCGGGGATCCACGGATCATCCCCGCTGTTCCGCCTCATCGCCCTGAACCGCCCCGCTACGGAGTCGCCAACGAATGCAACGGGTCCCGGCGTCAGAACATCCCGGTAATGCGGGGGCCACGAGGCGGGGGCACGTCCATGGCTAACGTGCGACGCTTCCTGCGTGAACACGGCTGGTCGTACGCATTCATCGCGCCGAGCATCATCACGTTCGCGTGCTTCACCTTCGCGCCGGTGGTGTGGTCCGCCATCATCTCGGTGCAGAAGTACAACCTCCGGACCGGCGGGACCTTCGTCGATCCCATCTGGATGAACTACCAGAAGGCGTTCACCGGACTTGGCGGCATCTTCGTGACCTCGATTGGCAACACCTTGACCTACACGGTGTTCACCGTCACCACGAACATCGTGGTCGGCCTTGCACTGGCAAGCCTGATCCAACCCCTGCACCGGCACGTGCGGACCTTTTTCCGGGCCGCGTTCTACCTGCCGGCCGTCACCAGTTCGCTGATCGTGGGAATGACGTGGGCGTACATCTACAACGCCCAGTGGGGCTTCGCCAACTACCTGCTGCGTCTCATCGGCGTCGAACCGGTGCGGTGGCTGTCGAACCCCGACATCGCCCTGGGCAGCATCACGGCTTCGGCAATGCTGACCATCCCCGCCACGGCGGTGGTGCTGTTCAGCGCGGCGATGGGTGGCATCCCGACGGAGTTCTACGAAGCCGCCGACCTTGACGGCGCATCGCCGGTGCAGAAGTGGTGGTGGATCACCCTGCCACTGATCCGCCCAACGACCCTCTACCTGACAGTGATCTACACCATCGCGAGTTTCGAGGTCTTCGAACGCATCTACGTGATGGTGCCCAGTGGTGTGGGGCGGTCGACCCAGACGATCGTCACGCAGATCTACTACTCGGGGTTCAAGGACTTCGATCTCGGGGTCTCGGCAGCGCAGGCCATGATGCTGTTCGTGATGATCGGTGCGGTCGCCCTGGTCCAGTTCCGCGTGCTGCGAAGCAACGTGGAGTACTAGGCGATGACGACGGCAGTGGTGTCACGTCCTCGCACGGGCCCGATCGGGATGACCATGACGCGAAGCGTGGTGACGTGGTCGGTCCTCATCGTGACGACCGTGATCGCCCTCTTCCCGATGTACTGGCTGTTTGCGAACGCCCTGACACCGATCACCGCGACCCCGCCACTGACGCCCATATTGATCCCCGCGTGGAAACTGGACAACGTGATCCGGTTGCTGACGACCTCCAAGCACTACACGCGATGGGTCGTGAACAGCCTGACGGTCGCGCTGGCCGCGACCCTGTGGCACGTGGTGTTCGACACCTTGGCGGGCTACGCCTTCGCCAAGCGACGCTTCCCATTGCGGAACGTCCTGTTCGTCGCGCTTGTCAGCACGCTGATGGTGCCGATCCACGTGACCTTCATCCCGCTCTACCTGATCAGCCGCAGCCTGGGGATCATCGACTCGATCTGGGCAATCCTGCTTCCCGCGTCTTCCCAGGTGTTCGGCATCTTCCTGATGCGCCAGTTCATCCAGACCCTTCCGGGCGAACTCGAGGACGCGGCCCGCATCGATGGGTGTACAGAGATCGGGGTGGTGCGCCACGTGATCGTGCCGTTGTCGATGCCAGCGATTGCCTCACTGGCGATCTTCACGTTCGTGAGGAACTGGAACGACTTCCTGTGGCCCCTGATCGCGGTGAACCGCCCGCAGGAGTTCACCCTGACGGTCGGCGTGGCGAGCCTGCAGGGCGAATTCATGACCGACTGGGGGATCATCTTCGCCGGCGGTGCCGTGGCGTCAATCCCGATCATCATCTTCTTCCTGCTTTTCCAGAGGTACTTCCTAGACGGCTTGCGCCTCGGGGCCTTGAAGTAGGCGGGCACCCCCTCCTCCCGATTGCCCCGATTGCAGTGTGCTACCGCCTCTCTCCGCGCGACTGCGGGAGAGAGGCGGTAGCGTGCGTTGCGGGCCGGCAACTAGCCGCGCCCGGCGAGGACTGCTTCCACGGCGTCAAGCGTGGCGAACATGTAGCCGGTGGCGTGGGCACGTCCGCGATGGCCCCACTCGGAGTCATCCACCATGTGCGGGACGTGATCGTCGATCAGGAAGCCGGTGAACCCATGCTTCTTGAAGGCCATGAAGATCTCGAAGAGGCGCATCTGGCCCTCGCCGAGGAAGCATTCGGCGAAGCGGTCGGCGGGACCGACGACATCCCGGCAGTGGCAGTAGAGGATCTTCCCGCGTGGCACGAAATGCTCGATACCCCGCATGACATTGTCGTGCCCGCCCATCTCGGACCAGCACCCCATGCAGAAGTCCATGCCCCACGCATCACTTTCGATGACTTCGGAACCGCGCTTGAACCCCTCGAAACTCGAGAAGATGCGCGCGACACCGCCGAGCATCGGCACCGGCGGATCGTCGGGATGCAGGGCCAACTTGATGCCGGCCTCCTCAGCAACGGGGATGACCGCCTTGATGAAGTACTCGTAGTTCGCCCACATCTCGTCGGCGCCGTAGACCCGGCCATGGGTGTTCGGCGAGTCGGCATGCAGGGCCATGTCAAAGGCGGTGACCCGTGCGCCGCCACGTCCGATCTGGAGGGGTGTCCCCTGCGACCGCCACACACTGCTTGGCATCCAGTGGTAGCCGAGGATCGGGATCCCGGCCCGCCCGACGTTCCGGATGGTGGCCTGGTAATGCTCGATCTGCCGGTCGCGCTCGGATGTGCCAAGCATCGCGCCTTCATAGAAGTGCTTGGGGGTGTTCTCCAAGGCTTCGAGGCGCAGGCCGTAACTCTCGACATACTCGCGCAAGCGCACGAGGTCTTCGTACTCCCACCGGTGTTCGCCCGGCAGGCGAGGCGTGTTCAGGAGGACCCCGGCACACCCGAGTTGCTTGGCGAACACCATCTTCTCGTGGGTCGCCTCATTGAACTGCCCGATCGAGATCCGCATGTGGTCACCACCCGGAACGCCCGACACGCCCCCTGGCCGACCACCCATCACGACTGCCATGAACTGCTCTCCCTTCGCGCCCTCGC
>SHXX01000056.1 GCA_009693165.1 Chloroflexota bacterium | reverse complement strand
AGGTGAGAACCCCCACGGTCACTCGCACCGCCACGGTCACCGCCACTCAGGCGAGAACCCCCACGGTCACCGTGACACCCACCCGCACCCCGACCGTCACCGCCACTCAGGCGAGAACCCCCACGGTCACTCGCACCGCAACACGGTCACCGACTTCCGTGCGAACGTCCACACCTGTCCCGACCCGGACGAGGACAGCCACACCAACACGGACAAAGACCCCAGCACCATAGTCCGCGCATTCCCCATGGGGCTGGTCCTAGCATGGCTAGCCAGTGAGGCACTTGCAGGACAGGATCATGACGACCGCCTCCAACACGCGGGCATCACGCGTCCCGGTCGCTCGGCATCGACAATCCACAGCACGTACTCGCGACGCGATGATGGCGAGAGGGCGTGCCACGTCACGTGGGCACCCAGTTCGGCATCGAGGAATGTGGCAAGGGAAACGGGCAACCTCGCCTCCTCGCCCTTGATCACGAATGGAACCTCGTCGCCCTCCGGGACATCCCGACAACACCAGTCATGGCTTCCGCCGTGTGCGCCACCCAGAACATGGGCACGGCCGGCACATTGATAGAGATTGGCCGGTGGGAGGCTGGAGGATGGGTGGGTCATGTCTGTGGCTTCCCACCCAATGGCTTCACTCTCGTGCCCGGTACGGTGTACTTCGTGCGGATGACACGGGCGGGAACCTGGGCCGTACTAAGCGGCGCGCAGAACCCGGGGTTCATCGTCCTAGCGACCCGGACACCGCACGCCACGACGCCGCGTGGCACGATGTGCGCGTGATGACACCATCTGCCCGTCTGGACGGCGATCCCATCTCACTTGGTGAGGGCAACACGCCCGTCATCCGCAGCCGGTGGCTTGGATCACACCTGGGGCTGCGGAACCTCTGGTTCAAGCTTGAACAGGTCAACCCCACCGGGTCGTACAAGGACCGCTTCGCAGCGCGGTTCGTCACCCGGCATCTCGACCACGGACACCCGTTCGTCCTCGCGACCTCGTCGGGCAACACCGGTGCTTCCCTGGCTGCCTACAGCGCCGCGGCCGGACTACCGTGCATCGTCTGCGTGCCGGTCGAGGCACCGGAAGCCAAACTGGTCCAGATCCGCGCCTATGGTGCCCGCATCGTCCGTGTCCGGGGCATGCTTGACACACCAGCGGCGGTGCGAATCCTCATCGACCGACTGGCAACTGTCTGTGCATCGTTCGGAATGCCCCTTGGCACCTCCGCCTACGAGATCGCACCCGAGGCAATGGTCGGGATCGAACCCCTCGGTGCCGAACTCGCAGATGCACCATCGGGTCAACCCGACCGGATCTTTGCCCCGATCGGGGGTGGAGGCCTTCTCACGGCGATCTTCCGGGGCCTTTCCGACACCAATTCGCCAGCCGGCCACACTAATCCCACGGTACGCATCCACGGCGTACAACCGGCCGGAAACGACACCGTCGTCGGGCCCCTGCGCGCGGGCAAGGACACCGCACGCACCCTCGGGGCGGGCGAGGCGCACACCGCCATCTCCGGCCTCGGCGTGCCCATCGATCTCGACGCCACCCGCGCCCTTCACGCCATCCGTTCGACGGGAGGCGATGGACACCTCGTTGCCGACACGGCCGTCTGGGAGGCACAGGCCATGCTTGCGAGGCATGAGGGCCTCTTCATCGAACCCGCTGGTTCAACCTCGGTCGCCGGTCTCATTGACGCCGCCCGGGCCGGGCAGATAGGTGCCGACGATCACGTGATCTGTGTCCTGACCGGGCACGGGTTCAAGGACGGTCCGGCCTCGATCCGTCTCGCCGATCACCACCCGCTTGACCCGGCCATCCTCGACGCCACTGACCTCACTGGGGAGTACTTCGCCCGCATCCTGAACTGACCGGACGCACGGGTACCCAAACGGGAAGTGGCTAGACCTTGAGCTTCTGCCACTTGCCTCGATGGAAGACCCACAGATAGCACAGCCCCCGGACCCACCAGTCAGAACACCAGCCAAGCCAGATGCCGGCAACACCCCACCCAAGGCCAATGCCGAACGTGGCGGCGGTCATCAGGCGCACACCCCACATGGAAAGGGATCCGACCATCAGCGTGGTCCGGGTGTCACCGGCGCCCCGCAGCGCACCGGACAGCACAAAGGCCGCCGCCTGCAACGGTTGGCCAATCCCGACCATGCGGATGCCCATCGACCCGGCAGCGATGACTTCGGGATCATTCGTGTATAGGCGGAGTAGCGGTTCCGGGAAGAGCAGGAACCCCAGTCCAGCCAGCGACATCCACCCGGCGGCGGCGATCGTGCTTCGCCACCCGGCAGCCCGTGCCGACGCCGGGTCGCCCGCGCCAAGATGCTGTCCCACAAGGGTGGTCGCGGCGACCGAGAACGCAAGTCCCGGCAGCATCGACACACTGGCGGCGCTGAAGACCACCTGTTGGGCCGCAAAGGCCGCCGTGCCCATGTGGACGACCATGATCGAGAAGATGATCATGCCCATCTGGATCGAGGCATATTCGCCGACGGCCGGGCCGCCAACTGCCATCAGGCGTCGCAGGACCGGCATGTCGATCCGCCACCCATCGAGACACGCCATCTGGTCGAGGATACCCATGAGGGGGCCTCGACTCTGACGCGCCAGCGACCATACACCCAGGACCCCGGCGATGCCCTGCCCCGCGACCCACCCGGCAGCCACACCCTCAACCCCAAGTGCCGGAACCGGTCCGAGGCCGTTGATGGCCACGGCTGCGACCACAAGGTTCACGGCATTGGCGATACCGGTGTTCCACATCGGAGTGCGCGTTTCACCCGCACCGCGCAGGACCGATCCGGCCACGACACCCGCCACAAGGACCGGAAGCATCATCAGGGCGACCCGCAGGAGGGCAACGCCATCAACGGATACCTCAGGGGCGACCCCAAGGATTCCAAGAAGTGGTGCCGCGAAGACGGTCCCGAAAACCCCAAGGATGAATGCCACCGCCACACTGAACAGCAGTGACTGGCGCGCGATCGCCCGTGCCTCGGCACCGTCATTCGCCCCGACTGCCCGAGCCACCAGTGCCGTCGTTCCGGCAGCGAGGCCCGTGAAGACAATGATCACGACATTGGAGATCTGTCCGGCAGCGCCCACACTTGCCATCGCCGCCGATCCGAGGTGCCCGACCATCATCAGGCTTCCGGTATTCAGCATGAGGAGAAGCAGGTTCTCCACCACGCTTGGCCATGCCAGCGTCAGGACACCCTTGGGCAGGACCGTCCGGAACGGTGCCGGAGAAGCAGGATGCGGTGTGGACCGGGAAATCTCCTGACTACTCGGGGTATCGCCCGCCCCAGGCACGGCCGATACCTCCGACGCCGTTACCAGTCCATCGGCAGTCAGGTCGGTCGACGCGGCGCCCAATGGTGGAGAGGCCATGTCTGATCAGGCTAGCACAGTCGATGCGACGACGCCCCGGGAAACGGTTGCACACCGGTGACGCTTGGACGGAACGCCCTTCATGCACTCAGTGGCAATCGGGCGCGCCGATGGGATTGCCGAAACCCCGCCACCGCATCACGTCCCTTTGTTAGAGACTTCGCCCTCAGGCCGTAGACTGGCATCCGCAATGGGAGCACTTCAACAATGACAGCACTCGATGGGATTGACGTCCGGAAGCCTCTGGAAGGCGTCGCGCAGGAGGTCCTCACACCGGAGGCACTCGCCTTCGTCGCGCGCCTGCACCGGCAGTTCAATCAGCGTCGCCTGGACCTTCTGGCCTGCCGACAGGCCCGCCAGATCGACCTTGATGCGGGAATCCTGCCGGATTTCCTGCCGGAGACGGCGGATGTGCGCGCCGGCGACTGGCACGTGGCACCAGTGACCCCGGACTTCGCCAACCGGCGCGTCGAGATCACCGGGCCCGTCGACCGCAAGATGGTCATCAATGCCCTGAACTCGGGGGCGACCTGTTTCATGGCCGACTTCGAGGACGCCCTCGCACCGACATGGACCAACCTTCTGGAAGGTCAGGTCAACCTGACCGAGGCCATCGACCGGACCCTGTCATTCGCCGGGCCTGATGGCCGGATGTACCGCCTGAACGACACCACCGCCACCCTGGTAGTGCGTCCGCGTGGGTGGCACCTGCACGAGAAGCACCTGTACGTGGATGGCGCACCAGTCTCGGCAAGCCTCTTCGACTTCGGCCTGTACTTCTTCCGCAACGGACACCGCCTCCTGACGCGCGGATCTGGCCCGTACTTCTACCTGCCAAAGATGGAAAGCCATCTGGAAGCGCGTCTCTGGAACGACGTGTTCGTCTTTGCGCAAGACGCCCTTTCGGTTCCACAGGGCACGATCAAGGCAACCGTCCTGATCGAGACCATCCTGGCAGCGTTCGAGATGGATGAGATCCTGTACGAACTCCGCAACCATTCGGGTGGCCTGAACGCGGGCCGGTGGGACTACATCTTCAGTGCCATCAAGAAGTTCCGGACGCGTCCGGAGATGATGCTTCCGGACCGGGTGACGGTCTCGATGACGGTGCCGTTCATGCGCGCCTACACGGAACTCCTGGTGCAGACCTGCCACAAGCGTGGTGCATTCGCGATGGGTGGCATGGCCGCCTTCATCCCGAACCGTCGTGATCCGGAAGTGACCAACACGGCCCTGGCCCGCGTGCGCGATGACAAGACACGGGAATCGCGCGATGGCTTCGATGGCACGTGGGTGGCCCATCCCGACCTCATCCCGACGGCGCTGGAGGCATTCAACGCTGTTCTGGGTGACCACCCCAACCAGATCGGACGCCAACGGCCTGACGTGCACGTGACGGCATCCGACCTGCTTGCCCTCGCGCAGACACCCGGCCAGGTCACCGAGGCCGGCGTGCGCAACAACATCAGCGTGGGACTGCAGTACCTGGCGGCGTGGCTTGGCGGGTCGGGGGCGGTCGCGATCAACAACCTCATGGAGGATGCCGCCACCGCCGAGATCAGCCGGGCACAGGTTTGGCAGTGGACGCGAAACGCCGCCAAGACGGCGGAAGGGGTGACCATCACCGCCGCCTGGATCCGTCACCTCCAGGCGGAGGAACTGGCGAAGATCGAGGTGTCAATGGGCGCGTCGTATGCGCGGTTCCGGTGGGA
Source organism: Chloroflexota bacterium (assembly GCA_009693165.1). Classification (GTDB taxonomy): domain Bacteria; phylum Chloroflexota; class UBA11872; order UBA12225; family UBA12225; genus UBA12225. The sequence goes on along the minus strand of SHXX01000056.1, from coordinate 8,953 downwards.
CGATGCATCCCGTCTCTTCACCGAAGTCGCCCTCGGCGAGGACTTCACCGAGTTCCTGACCTTACCGGCCTACGACCTCCTGGACTGAACTGGCGCACGCACGGATGCCGACCGGACACCCGCACGGGACAGTCTGGTCGGCATCCGTGTGTAGGCGGTCTACACCATCAGGCACTCCGTATCCCCGAACCGCGTCTTGCACCTGACAGGAAACGCAAACCGCCCATCCCCCACAAGAGGGAAGGGCGGACTGAACTGATAAGCGGTGGATCCTCCGTGTCAGTGGGGGAAAAGGGCTACTGGATCACGAAGTCGAGAAAGAGGACTTCGGCTACCTGCTTTTCCTTGGGGAGGACGGCGTTGATGCGACCCCTGAGTTCCTCACGGGCACGCTCCATGCCGAGGGCGTTGTTGAGTTCATCAACACGCTTGGCTCCCATGGTCGAGGTGATTGCATCCTGGACCTTGAGGAGGTTGGGAAGCACTGTCGGCTTGTTTGCGGGGGCCGCGGTATCGAGACCGTCAGTGACTTCGGGATCGGTATACGCGATGAACTCGATCACGCCACCAGCAGCGGCCGGCTTCGGGGTCAAGTCGCGAACCATGAGCCCGAGGGTCAACTTCAGATAGCGCTTGGCACCTGGGTCAGCAAGCGTGATGATGCGGTCCTTGATCGTGTATTCCTCGAAGTGTTCTTCGTGATGTTCGCCCTCGACTGGAGGGGCAGCCACGACTTCCTTGGGTGGTTCTGGCTTCAGGAACCACGCCGCTGCGCCACCGATGATTAGTGCAACGACTGCCGCACCAATAATGGGAAGAAATTTCACAGTCACCGCCTCCTGTGCCACTGGGCCGTCGGGATCAAACGCGTCTAAGCGACATTGCTCAGTACCATAAGCATAGCGAGCCTCGCGGCTCCACGCCGATGGTACTGTACCGCACGGGACGTGTGTCGGACACTATGCCGGACCATCGGTGCAATCCACAGTGCCCGTTGCAATACAACCGCCCCACTCGGTCCCGTCCCGTCATCAATTTCAACGTCCATGACCCGATTGAGATGCCAGTGCCTCCAATAGTCTCGCCTGTTCCGCGCCAGTTTACAACTCCATGGCGGGCATTTGTCATTGTCGCCGGGAGCAGTTTCTCGACGCTTGTCCTGGAACTGGTCATGGGACGCGTGCTTGCGCCAGCTATTGGCGTTTCCCTCTACACGTGGACGGCGGTGATTGGAGTGGTCCTCGGTGGCATTGCGCTTGGCAATGACATCGGCGGCCGCCTCGCCCGGCGCCTGAACCCTGGACCGATCCTGGAGTGGGCCCTGTTGGGATCAGCCGCCTGGACCCTTGCCATCGCCGGGATCGCGCAGGTGTTCTCGATTGACGACCTCGCGATGGGCTTGCCCCCGCTCGTCCGGCTCATGGCCCTGGTGACGGCCTGCGGGTTCCTGCCGTGCATCCTCCTCGGGACCGCCGGTCCCTTGGTGACCCATCAACTGATGGCCACGCGAGGCCTCGACAATGCCGGCCCGGTCGTGGGGCGCCTCAACGCGGTAGGCACCGCCGGCAGCATCGTGGGGGCATTCGGCACTGGCTTCGTGTTCGTGCCCGTGTTCGGTACGCGCACGACCCTTGCCCTGGTTGCCGTGACGCTGACGATGCTCGGTCTGGCCTCCAATCCTTCCAGTGGACGGAGATCTGTACGCACCGGGATCACCGTGGGTCTTTGGGCCGTCGCCGCTTGGGTGGTGGTATCCGCAAGCTTCACGCATGCCACCGCGGTCGGTGCCGCTTCCCGCAGGATCAGCGATGGCCGCGACCGGATGGCATCGTCACCGTGCCTGGTCGAATCCGCCTACAGTTGCATCCGCATCGACTGGTCATCGGTTGGCCAGGACGATTTCGGAACGATGCGCCTGGACCGTGCCATTCAGGGACGCACCGCGCCGGATGCGCCCCGGCTTCTCCTCTCGCCAATCTCGCAGGCACTCGGCGACATGATCGTCTCGGCGGGCATCACCTCTGCCGGATGGGCGGACGTGGATCCCGCCCGGCGACCGTTGCGCGCCCTCTTCATCGGCGGAGGAAGCTACACCCTTCCGCGCTACCTGGAGGCAATCGCCCCAGGAAGCCGCATCGACGTCATCGAACTCGATCCCGACGTGACCGCGGTGGCCATGCGGTGGCTCGGTGTCCGGCTTGGGGGGCCCATCAATGCGCTTCCCACCGACGGGAATCGCATCGGGATCATTGCCCACCATGCCGATGCACGACACACGATCCGGCGCTTGCCAGACGCCTACTACGACGTGGTGATCGGCGATGCCTTCTCCGACTTCGCCGTGCCGTGGCACCTGACAACCGTCGAGTTCACCCGTGAGGTGCACCGGGTTCTCCGTCCCGAGGGCAGGTACGCGGTGAACGTGATCGATGGATGGCCGGGCGGACGGTTCCTTCCGGCGTTCATGCACAGCCTCGAGGTTGTCTTCCCGGAGGCCGACGTCTTGGCAACGGCGGTGCCCGGCATGGAAGAGTACGACCTGTTGCAGAACTGGGTGGCAACTGCCGGATCGGTCCCCATCGACGCGAACCGTCTCGCCAGCCAGGTACGTCCCGGACTGACCGATGGCCGTACCGGCACCGAACCATCGCGGGGACGCCTGGTTGCACGCGACTTCCGTCCGGAAGAACGGGAGCGGACCGACACTTGGGCCGAAGCCCCGCCATGGAGATCGGTTGCACGGCGGATACCCGCGCTGACCGATGACCGCGCCCCCGTGGACTGGTACCTCGCCTCCCGTGTCACCGGTTGATGGCCATCGCCATCCGAATGACAGGCACCAACATTTCCAGGCATGCCGTGACTCGTCGTGGCACGGTGCCAGATACCTTCACCACCGGACACCACCCATCGGCACGCGGTATCTTCCGCGCGTGTCACCAACCCTCGACGACATCAGGCGGTTCGCCGTCGTGCGGACCCTCCGCAAGGCGCCATCATTGCGTGACGCCCTCCATGTACCCGGGTTCGTGCAGGCCGATCCCATCCGTTCCCCGGCCCGCGCGCAGGATCTGACCCTCCGCCACCGTGTGCCCGGCTACCGTGCCGGTGACCTCGAACGCGCCTATCCCGACCTCGATATCGAGGAGGACGCATTTGTCAACTATGGCTACCTGCCCCGAGATCTCCACGACCTGATGCACCCGCGCCCTGACCGGCGCAAGCGTGACACGGATACCGAGGAGGTTTCGCGTGCGGTACGCGACTTCATCGCTTCCCGCGGGACGGTCCACCCGCGTGACGTCGACGAGGCATTCAAGCTTGGCACCGGGCGCAACTGGTTCGGGGGAAACTCGAAGGTATCAACGCAACTCCTGGACCGCATGCATTACCGGGGCGCGTTGCGCGTCGCCGGCCGGCAGGGTGGCACTCGCCTGTATGCCGCTGCGCCAGACCGCACACCGCCGGATGACCCCGAAGCGGCCGTCGACCGTCTCGTCGGCGTCGCCATCAACACGTACGCTCCCCTCACCTCCAAGGGACTGCGGCACGTGATCTGGCACCTGCAGTGGTTTGCCCTCCCCCAGTGGGATGGCAGGCGCAAGTCGTTGCTTGACCGTGCCCTGAAGCGCCTGTCGACGGCCAAGGTTGACGGCACCGACTGGTACTGGCCGGCCCACGAGGATCCGACCACCACGCCCGAGGTGGCCGACGCCGTGCGCATCGTCTCGCCATTTGATCCGGCAGTCTGGGACCGCGGCCGGTTCGAGATCCTTTGGGGGTGGGAGTACGGGTTCGAGGCGTACGTGCCGGCACCGAAGCGCGTGCGTGGGTACTACGCCATGCCACTCCTCTGGCGCGACAACGCCATCGGGTGGGCGAACATCTCGGTGACCACCGGGACGATGCATGCCGGCATTGGCTACGTCACCGGCGAGGCACCAACCGACCCGTCGTATCCCGATGCACTGCACGCCGAACTCGCCGACCTGGCACGGTTCCTGGGTGTTGAGGAACGCTAGCCCCCGCCCTCGGCCGTCACCCACGACATGGCCCCACTCCCAAATCCCGATCCCAATTGAACCAGGTCGCTACACCTCCCCTAGCCACCGACGGCGGACATCACGGGCCTGGGTGGTGTTCTCCTGGCTCCACTGCTGCGCCTCGGACCACAACCGGGCAGACTCCGCCGCCGAAGCCGCAGCGCGGTCGGACATCTTCTGCCGGTGACGCGCACTCATTGCCTGCATCTCGGCATCCGGGCCGCCGGGATGGGGCGGGATCGTGCCCGGGGCAAGCACCGGCAACACGCCAAGGTCGCCCAGACGGATTGGCAAGCGTTCCGCCACTGGCGGGATCCCGAATGGCACCCCGGGAAGGGTCTGGTACCAGTACGCCGTCGAGGCCCAGTCATTCGCCGAATGGTTGCCATGGCCATGTTCCATCGTCACACGGATGCTCTTCGCAAAGCGGACCGGGTCAACCAGATGGAAGCGGTAGGTCGTCTGGTAGCCAGGCTTGCGACCCTCGAAGATCGTCGACCCGCACATCGGGAATGCCGTCTCCTGGTTCTCCCACGCTTGGCTGAAGTAGTCCTCCGAACCGGTGCCGTGCAAGGATGGAGGCCACGTCTCCCCATCGATGAAGATCATGTCGTCACCCTCGCCCCACCACGTCCCCTGGAAGTTGGTGACCGAGATGTTGCACCCGATGTAATGCCCCTGACCCTCGGCCTCGAGGATCACGTAGTTGGCCCGGCTCTCGGCCTCGAGGTTCACCACATCGGCCTCGGGCGAGTTGACGATCACGCGCGGGTCCCACGACGACGTCGGGTTCACCCGTCGCCACTGGGCATGGAAGTAGGCCGTCTCGGCGGGAAGGTCCTGCCGGTAGAGTTCGTAGTCGACGTAGAAGTATTGCCGGTACGGCACGTCGTTCTCGTTGGTGACCTCGATGCGCGCATGCCGGTTGAAGGGCATCGGCAGGTAGCAATTGAGGGCCGCGCCTCCCCCGAACTTGTACGCCTGTTCCGGACGCACCGAGGAGGTGAAGGGCAGGGAGGCGAAACTGTTCACCAGGGAATGCCCCAGGCAGAAGAAGTCGCCAAGGGGTGCCACGACACTGGGATGCGCCTGGCCATCCCAGTACATGCGCACCACCACCTTGCGGTAGTAGTCGGGGTCGGTCACGACTCGGTCGACCACGGTGCGCCGGCAATCCTGCGTCATCCAGATATGGGTGATGCACCCCGGCCCCTCGATATCGGCGAGGGTGACCGTCTGTCCGGGGGCGATCACCCACGGATCGGCGTTGCGTCCGGTGTGATCCCAACTGGATGACCGTGCCGACCTCGCATCGCGCACACGGGTCAGGTCGCCGAAGATGCCGCCGATCATGCCCATTGTCCCCTTCACAATCCAGTCTGGACCGCATTCCCTGCCCAAGGCGGGAGAGTGCCCAGGTACCAACCCGCGTGCCGTTCAGGCGATGGCCTTACCGGATCTTGCCACGGGCAGGAACCGGCCACTCCACCTCGATCAACTCGTCACCACTCAACGTCCCGTCCGCCGGGCGCGACCCGTGGGCACGGTATCCGTAGACCACGTCGTGCAGGTTGGTGGTGCCACACGCATGGTTCGGGATCACATGGATCTTGTCACCGACCCGGGGACGCGCACTGGGATCCGTCAGGCGAGAGAGGTTCAGGACGCCATGTTCCTCCGACATCTTCTCGAGGTAGATCTCCGGGAACTCACGCACGTAGCCATTCACCCCGGTGGCCTGCAGGGCATCGTTCGTGAAGGTCTTGCTGCCACCGTCAATGGTGCTGAACCCCGGGCAACTGGTGGAGATGACCGTCACCAGGACACTCATTGCGCACTGGTCGAGTTCGCAGTTGCCCGCACGCCAGACCGAAAGGTCGTTGTAGGAGTAGGTGCCCGACCGGTGTTCGGTGCAACCGGCATCCATGGAGACCTGTTGCGAGCCGGTGCCACCCCCACTGAACTGCTCGAGGGCGATACCGTCTCGCGTCAGGCGATCACGCACCTCGGCGTGGAAGGCACCCATCGCCGGCTTGGTCGGGTAGCACATCAGGCCACCGAAACGGACGCCAGGACTGTCGGCAATGGCGCGGGCAAGGGTCTGTGCCTCCTCGGGTGACTGCACGCCCGCACGGTGCATGCCACTGTCAACCTCGATCAGCAGGGTGACCTCGACCCCGGCGGCTTCGCATGCCTCGGCGATTGCGCGCGCCGCGACGGCACCATCGACGGCGACGGTCATCCTGACACGGCGGGCAAGACGGGTCAGTCGCTCCATCTTGGGCGCACCGACAAGGTTGTAGGGGATCAGGATGTCATCGAAGCCGGCGTCGGCAAAGATTTCCGCCTCGCCAAGCTTCTGGCAGGTGATCCCCTTGGCGCCGGCCGCGATCTGCAGGTGACCGATGGCCGGAATCTTGTGGGTCTTGATGTGGGGACGATTGATGAGGCCAAGCGAATCCAGGCTGGCCTGCAAGCGCTGGATGTTCGCCTCCAGCTTGTCGAGGTCCACCACCATCGACGGCGTATCGAGGTCTGCCACGCGTTGCATCGTCCGGGTGCCCCTTTGTGTTTTGAGATGAGTTTGGCAAGTGGTCATGCCACCGGTCGGCCGACGCGGACCGGTGCGCCCTTGTCTGGCAGTGTAACCGCGCAAGACCGGCGCACCCGCTATCCGGCCCGCGCGATGGACACTAAAGGTCCCGGCGGGATGTGACCTTTGCCGGATCAATCTCGATCCCGAGACCGGGAAGCGTCGGCAAGGTGATCGCCCCACCCTCTGGCATGAGCGTGTGGGTATGGAAGTGCTGGGCCATCGGCTGGTAGCGCACGAGGTATTCGGCCATCGGGAAGGTCACCGGTGGTTGCGATGCGACCACGTGCGCCGCGGCGTAGACCGAATGACCATGCGGGATCACATGGCGCCCGTAGGCCGAGGCAAGCGTGCCAATCTTGACCAGTTCCGAGATGCCACCGCACCAGTCAGGATCGGCCTGCAGGACATCGACACCACCGGTCTGCAGGAGTTGCAGGAACCCCCACCGGGTGTATTCGTGTTCGCCGGTCGCGATTGGCACCCGCCCGGCATCACGCATCTGCGCGAACTCGGCGATGCGGTCGGCAGGTACGGCCTCCTCAAGCCAACGTGGACGGAACGGTTCCAATCGTTCGATCATGCGCGTGGCGTATGAGAGGTCCCATCCCATCCAGCAATCGAACATGAGATCGATGTTCGGGCCAGCCGCCTCGCGGACGATACGGGCGAGGGTGACGTTGCGTTCCATGCCAACCAGGCCATCATTCGGGCCGTAGCGGAAGAACCACTTCTGGGCACGGTAGCCAGAATCGACCATCTCGCGAACCCGCGCGACAATCCTTGCCGGTTCGTGACTGTAGCCAAGCATCGAGGCGTAGCAGGGCACCGTTGGGCGGGTCGGGCCACCGAGAAGCCGCCAGACCGGTTCGCCGGCCAACTTGCCTCGCAGGTCCCAGAGGGCGCAGTCGACGGCACTGATCGCCATCATGAGGTAGCCCTTCCGCGCGTGGCGGTCGCTGCGGTACATCACATCCCACAGGTACTCGCCGGCACGCGGGTCCTGCCCGGTGATCATCGGGGCAAGCTTGTTCTGGATGAGCGGGACCGTCTCAGGGAAGATTGGCCCGAAGAGACCGTACGCCCCGCCGGCCTCCTCGACCTGCACGTAGACCCCGGTCTGGTGGTCTCGAGGCCCGGCAGGTGGCCGGGAAGCGAAGTGCGGGTAGATGTCAAGCATGCCAACCTGGCGTTCCTCCTGGGCGGGAATCTCCGCCGGACCCTGCACCTCGAAGCACCGCACCGCACTGATTCGCATCGGACACCATCTCCTGTCATACCCGGCGCAGCTTTCCCTCGCCTGCCCGACACGATACACCGGAGAAGCCGAGAGTTCGGCTTGGCCAGCGTGCATCCCTGCCCGCTCCAGTCTTGTGACGAGGAACCGCCGGTTCATCCATCCATCCAACCATGTTGAGGGTGGGCAACCGGATCGGAGCCACCACGACATCCGAAGAGGCACAACCGGTAGCCTAGTGATGGCAATTCGGCGCATCCGGGCGCGCCGCGAGTGGCGCACCCGGCAGGGGCCACGGCCGTCGGGAACATGCGCGTGCGCGCCATCTCTGCCGTCATCCTTGTCGCCTCCATCGCGTGCGTCACGTGGACGTGGCTCGACCCGCGCCTCGACTGGTCCGCCACTTTCGATGGCGAGAACCACCTCATCCGCCTCTTCCTCGTCGGCGACGCCCTGGCGGCCGGCGACTGGTACCCGCGGTGGTTGCCCGACCTCGCGATGGGGTACGGCTACCCGCTCTTCAACTACTACGCACCGGGGATGTACGCCGTCGCGACCGCCCTGCGCGGGTTCGGACTCCCCATCATCGCGGCGTTCCAGTGGACGGGTGTCCTCGCCGTCGCCCTCGCCGCAACCGGCACCTACGCCCTCGCACACCACGTCATGGGTGACCGCACCGGCGCAATCGTCGCGGCGACCGCGTACGTCCTCGCGCCGTACCCGTTCTTCACCAACCTCTACGACCGCGCGCAGGTTCCCGAGGCGCTCGCCCTTGGCGTCCTGCCGTGGGCCCTCCTGGCCTCATGGCGGGCGTGGCACGACGGCGGCGCTTGGGTCGGTGCCCTCGGCGTAGCAGTCGGAGCCCTCGTCCTCACGCACAACATCACGAGTTTCCTCGCAGCGCCACTCGTCGCGGGCGTGATCGGCGTGGCGTGGTGGGGGCGCCGGTCGCACTGGCGCGACGCCCTGCGCCGGGTCTCCGTTGGCATCGCGACCGGGATTGGCCTGAGTGCCTTCTTCTGGGCACCGGTCGTCCTGGAGGCGAGTGCCGTCCACCTTGGGCGGTCGGACGTGACGCCG
>SHXX01000007.1 GCA_009693165.1 Chloroflexota bacterium | reverse complement strand
CCCGCCTCCAAAGTGGCGAACTAACGATCTATGAACCAGGGCTTGAGGAACTTGTCGCCCGGAACGTATCGTCGGGACGCCTGAGTTTCACGACCAGCTATGCCGAGGCCGTCCCAGATGCCGACTTCTGCTTCATCGCGGTGAATACCCCTTCCGGATCCGAAGGTGAAGCCGACCTCGGCCAAGTACGGGCAGCCGCTGCCACGCTTGCAGCTCATCTCAAGGATGGCGCGATTGTCATCAACAAGTCCACGGTGCCTATTGGAACCGCGGAACGGGTTGATCACATCATCACCCGACACCTGCCTCCTGGTCGCGAACACGTGCACATCGGAGTAGTGTCGAACCCCGAGTTCCTCCGCGAGGGATCCGCGGTTGCCGACTTCATGCGCCCCGACCGCGTCGTACTTGGTGCAACCAATCGTAGCGATGCTGAGCTTGTCGCAACCCTTTACATCAGCCTGCAGGCACCGATACTGATTACCGACCCACGGACTGCCGAGATGATCAAGTACGCGTCGAATGCGTTCCTGGCAACCAAGATCAGTTTCATAAACGAAGTTGCCTCAATCTGCGACAAGCTTGGCGCAGATGTCCGCCAAGTTGCCGACGGAATGGGACGCGATGCGCGGATTGGCCGTTCGTTCCTGGACGCCGGGCTTGGATGGGGTGGAAGTTGCTTCCCCAAAGACGTGAAGGCACTGGCCCACATGGGTGCCGTCGCCGGTTGCCACCCACTCCTGCTCCGGACCGTCATCGAAATCAACAAGGACCAGCGGCGCAAGGTCATCCAGCGCCTCCGCGACACGCTTGGCAGCCTCGAAGGGCTCACTGTCACGCTTCTCGGTCTCGCCTTCAAACCGAACACTGACGACATGCGCGAGGCGCCCGCTTTGGAAATTGCCCACCTTCTCCTTGGAGAGGGCGCGCGCGTACGGGCGTATGACCCGGTCGCGATGAGCCGTGGACGCGAAGTCCTGCCGGACTGCACCTATGCCAATGATGCTTACGAGGCCGTCACCGGGGCGGACGCGGTTGTCCTCGTCACTGACTGGAACGAGTTCAAGAACCTGGATCTCTCAAGGGTCCGGTCGCTCATGCACCGCCCGGTCTTCATCGATGGGAGAAACGTGTACGACCCTGTGAAGGCCCGCGCCGCCGGCCTCATCTACCATGCCATAGGCCGTGGTAGCGGTGAGGCAGTCAAGTAATTCGGTAGCCGTCGTGACGACCCGCCGCAGTCACTCAGAGGGCGTGAGGACGATCTTCCCCTCTCCCTTGGCACGCGCGGCGTCGAACCCTGCCGACCAATCCTCCAGAGGCCGAACCTGCGTGACAAGAGGGAGCGTGTTCACCTGGCCGGAACCCATCAATTCGATGGCGGTAAGCCATGATGACGGCGTGCTTGAAAAGGTTCCGCGCAGAGTAATTTCCTTCAGGACCAAGACGTCAACCGAAACCGGGGCCGGGCGTCCGTAGAGACCGATTTGCAGGACCGTCCCTCGCCGATTCACGAGCGAGAGGCACCCATCCAGCGACGACGAAGCACCCGCGGCTTCGATCGCGACGTCGACGCCAAGGCCTCCCGTACGTTCGCGGATCACATCTGCGACGTGCTCACGTGTCACGTCAATCAGGTCTTGAAACCCGAGGTCGCGGGCAAGGGCGAACCGGGACGCGTCAGCGCCGGTCCCCAGAATGATCACCACGCTTCCGGCTGCCCGGGCAACCTGCGCACACAGGAGCCCAATTGGGCCGGGGCCAGACACCACCGTGAACGGCGGAACCCATCCATCCTGGCTCATTCCCATGACTTCCATGATGCCGTGCACGCAACACGCCAGCGGCTCCGTGAGCGCACCTGCTTCGATGGTGACCTTCGGCGGGAGCAGAATGATGTTGGCGGCAGGAACTCTCACGTAACCGGCGAAGCCGCCATCGACATGACCCCCGAGCCAGCGACGTTGCGGACAGAGGTTCAAGAGCCCGGAAGCGCAGAACGAACATGACCCACATGTCGAAATCGTGGTCTGGGCGGTCACCCGGTCGCCGAGTGAGAGGCCGGTCACACCATCACCAATCGCGACAATGGTCCCCGCCGTCTCGTGACCAATTGTCACCGGCGGGACGACCACATACTCATCATCCTGAATATGGAGGTCCGTGCCGCAAATGCCCGTCGCACCAACCCGGAACACGACCTCACCGGGGCCAGGTGTCGGGTCCGGAACGTCCCGAAGTTCGAGGTTTCCGGGGCCAGTTTTGGTCTTGACCAGAGCCTTCATCGCACGCGTCTCCCGTTGCGCCGATCACTGGCGCGTTCACGGGCAATGGTAGACCACCAAGATGAAGCGGGTAATCAGGCGTTCAAAACCCGGTTGATGGCCGCAATCAGGTTCGAGGGGCTGAAAGGCTTCGAGAGATACATGTTGGCGCCGCTTCTCATGCCCTCTTCGACCTCGTGCGGAAGTGTCCTCGCCGAAAGCATGATGATCGGGGTCGGAGCAAGATGAGGCAGCGAACGGATGGTCCGGGTCAGTTCGATCCCGGTCATTCCGGGCATCACCACGTCAAGCACCGCTACATCGGGACGCAGTTCCTCCATGAGTGACATCGCCCGCATCCCATCGCCGGCCTCAACGACTTCATGGCCAGCGCGTCGCAGCAAAATCCCGATGATCCTCCGGATATCCGGCTCGTCTTCGGCAACCAGAATTCGCGCCATGTCCGAAATTCCTATCAGCCAGCAATTGCAGGAGCGCTCGGCATGGGGTTTGGGGGGATCAGCGAACCAACGCAACACCTTCGGCGATGCAGACTAACAGTGAGCGGGACGGGTCCGGTCAGAAACAGGATGTGAGGTAACGGTGATGTTACGCGTGCGTGCTTGAAGACACGGAGGACCGGTTACGCCGAGAAGTCCACGATTGTCACGCCGTCAACCGGTTCACGTAGTGCCCGCAGACCCTGAGCTGCCTTCCGGTGGCGAGGGTCAGGAAGGTACGCGTCACGTGACGCGATATCCGCAAACTCCATGATGAAACCGTGAGTGTGGGCCTTGCCAGCCGCTTCCGGACTGTCATTGTGTCCCCACACGAACGAGAGCAATCCCGGGACCTGTCCAACCAGCGCAGCGAGCTCAGCCATCGCCGATGCGACTACATCTTCAGGGACTTCCGACCGAACCTTCACCAGAACGATATGCCGTACTGTCATGGGGCGCGAGTATACTCGCGCCTGACTCACACAGCCTGTTGCCGGGAGTTTGATCACTGTGACCTCGCGAATTCGTGTCGGCATCGCTGGCGTCAGCGGCTACGGTGGTCGTGAACTGTTACGCCTTTGCGTCGGCCACCCAACGTTCGAGGTCGCGTATGTCGGAGGCGAATCTACCGCAGGTCAGCGCCTGGACAGTCTCGATCCCGCTCTGCTCGGCAGGAAGCAAGGCGACCTGATCGTGCAGGCCTTTGACCCCGGTCAACTCGGAGAGATCGATCTGCTCTTTGCATCGTTGCCGACCGGCGGTTCACGCGAACCCCTTGCAAAGGTGCCGGCGAACGTTCGCATCGTCGATGTTGGGGGTGACCATCGGTTTGTCGACGGGTGGGACTATGGCCTAACCGAACTTCCTGGAGCACGGGGAGCAATCACTGGATCGAGCCGCGTGGCGAACCCGGGGTGCTATCCGGCCGCGTCACTCCTTGCCCTTGCGCCATTAGTCGCTTCGGGCCTCATTGAACCGACCGGGATTGTGGTCGACGCCAAGAGTGGCGTGAGCGGCGCGGGACGCGGTGGCCGGAGCGAGTTTGGCTTTGCCGAGACGAATGAGGACGTGTACCCTTACGGCTTGGAGAAGCACGTCCACGTGTCCGAAATGTGCGAGGCACTTACTAGAGCCCAGAGCGGGCCGGTAACGCGGTCTGCGCAGTCGTCGGCCACGCGCGTAACCATCGCTTTCACACCGCACCTCATACCGATGACACGTGGAATTGTGTCCACGACGTACGGCCGACCAGTCGGAACTCCATCTATTGACGCCATCTTCGCCGCAGCCCAAGCCATGTACGCCGACGAGCCTTTCGTCAAGGTCATTCGTCCGGCAAATGGACGTGGCCCCCACAGCACCTGGACGACCGGATCAAACCTCTGTTTCGTGACTTATTCAGTCAACCAGGTCACTGGGCATATCGTCGCAATTGGGGTCATTGACAACCTTGGCAAGGGTGCTGCCGGACAAGCCATCCAGAACGCAAATCTCATGACGGGACAGGCTGAGACGGCCGGGCTTCTGGGATTGCCACTTTCGCCGTAATTGGCGGCAACGATCGATTGCAGGTGGTCTGCGATTGACTTCCACCGGAGAGCGGTAGGGCTACAGGTCCTTTTGATTGACCCGCCAGATTGCAAACGCAAGCCCACCGAGGGCGTACACCACTGCGTACGCGGCTACCCACGGACTGGGGGCACTGATGACGTCAAACGGCCCCATCGGGGCGTTGAACCCAAGAGCGGGGAGCGGATTCGGCGGCTGCGCTTGACTTGCCGCGAGTTGCCACGCGACGTCACTTGGCAGGATCAAGCTCGCGACAATTCCCGTCTTTTTCAAGATTGCACTGTCTAAAAGTATCCCAATCCGTTCCCCGAACCCTGCGAACCCTGCAATTCCATGAAGGATCACCGGAATGATTCCCGCGGTGATAGTCGGAAGGACACTGCTTGTAGCAATCGTGAGGGAGTGAAGGACGACTACCTGGATTGACAGTGCGGAAATCACCAAGGTGGGGTTTCCAGGCGCGTATCCGGTGAGGTACCAGACCGAAGCGCACGCGAGTGCCCCGGATCCACCGACGTATGCAACCAAAAGGGCGCACCCGCCAAGCCACTTGCCGGTGACTATTTCCCAACGGCCTATCGGGCGCGATGCGAGCAATTGCAGGGTCCCAGTTTCCACTTCTCGTGCGATCGAGGGTGCCCCGAGGAAGATTGCGAGGAGCGCACCGATGCCGGCCACCCCGTACAGGCCCGCGCTCAACACCTGTCCCCAGATAATCGACGCAAAATCGATGTTCGATTGATTGGCAAGAGCCATGACCGGCGATGGCCTGGCCCGGCCGAACTCACTTGCAGCGGCCGAAACCCCCCATGAGAAGAAGCCAAGGAAGATAGCCGTCAACGCAATGCCCGCGACGAGTGCGCGGGCGCGCCTCGTCTCATCCCAGGTAAGGGCCGCAATGCGAAGGACGTTCACTGGCGCTCACGCACAATGGCGTTGCCGTCTGTCGTCGTGACACTTTCGACAAACACATCCTCCAGGGTCCGCCGACGGGGAACCATAGCCAGAAGGCGCGCACCACCACTTACCAGGATGTCCGCGATATCAGTCGCTTCACATTCATTAGCGACCGAAATCGTCAGTGTCTGGGGTTCACTTGACCCGTCCTCGACACCACGGCGATGGACCGTCCACCGGGCCTCAAGTGCACGTACCGCCTGACTGGTAAGGCCGACGCACCGGACCTCGACTTCGAGGTGCCCACGTGTCACATCAGCCATTGACCCCGCACGAACGATCCGTCCCCGGTCCATGATCACTACGTGATCACACACGGTCTCGACTTCACTCAGCAAATGGGAGTTCAGCAGGACCGTCACGCCTTCGGAGCGCAAACGGACAATGAGGTCTCGAACATCTCGCCGTCCGATCGGATCGAGGGCCGACGTCGGCTCATCCAGCACCACGAGTTGGGGACGGCCAACCATTGCCTGTGCAATGCCTATGCGTTGCAGCATGCCCTTTGAAAAGGTCCTCAATTGGTCATGCTCACGATGTTCGAGACCAACCTCACGGAGCACCCGTGTCACCTCCGGTTGGCGATCGGTCGTTGAAACACCGGCAAGTTCAGCGTGAAACCGGAGAAATTCGTGGGCGCGCATCCATTCGGGGAACCGAAACTGTTCAGGGACATACCCGAGACCGCGACGCGCGTGCGCATGGTCAGGTGGTCGGCCGAACACTTTCGCCGTCCCGGAGCTCGGCCGAACCAGCCCGACGAGCATCTTGACCGTGGTTGACTTTCCCGCACCATTGGGACCGAGGAGGCCGAATACCGTTCCCGACGCCACCGAAAACGACACTGAGGCGGCTGCCTGCTTCCGTCCATATGACTTCGACAAGCCTTCGGTCTCAATCGCTAGGGTCACCACGGCAATCGTTTCCCATTGGAACGGCGTACGAGCTGCATGCCTTAGTCAATCTGCGACCGACGCGTGCGCCAACTTTCGGCTTTGTCGTTGTGCCCGGCCGAGGTGGGAGGTTTGACTGATGACCACTCAAGCGGCGCGCCACCGCATCTACTTTGCCGGCACCAAAGATCTTGCCACTTGAAGCGCAGCTGCCTCACCAAGGTTGCTCGCCACACCATGGACTATCCCATCGCGCACCCAGACTACCGTGACCAGTGGGCTTCCTGTCCGGGACGCCAATGTTGCGGTTGCACCGTCAACTGCCACCTCACGGATGACCTCTCCACGCCCGGTTGGGGCCAGGAGCGGCAGCGTCGTCTTCCAATCACGGATGCCGCTCATCGCCTTCGCAAGTTCTGGAGGCAACAGGCCGGACCCTACAATGGCATCCTTGAGAGCATCAACGTTGACACCCGCAGGAACGTCCAACTGCGGTGCCTGAAACTGTCCGACGACAAGGATTGGACCCTTCCCAAGGTCTGGCTCGTCGGCAACCGTCTTCCGTGACGCCTGGCGTGCGTCGGTTGGCACTGGAACATCACCCCAGATGATGCCCGCGCCAGTTGGCGACTGCCCCTTGAAGGTCATGCCATCGAGTTCCTGTATCCGCACCGTCAGTGTGCCATCCTTTGCACCAGCATCTCGAGCGAGCGCAATCAGCTTCCCAGCGTCGACGGTGACTTCGACCGGGGACCCCGTTACGACGACTGCACGTGTCTGCAATGATGCAAGTTCGCGGGGCAACGATGCGGGCACCCGAAGTTTCAGGCCACTTCGGTTCGACGCATCAGCGACCGATGTGAGGGTGATTGTCGGTTCACTCGGGCCACGGTAACGTAGTGCGTCGCGAAGGCGCGCCTCGTTGATACCTAATCTTTCGAACTGTGAGCGGATCACCGCCGGATCGATGGTGACTGCCTGGATTCGTTGAACCCGGAACGACTGGAGTGTCCCCTCAGCAAACGAACCGATAGCCGGACCCGCAAGAAGCAATCCGACCGCCATTGCCGCAGCGGCGCCGGCGGTCCACGCCGACCGCGCCGAAACCGACCGCACAAAGTGCCCGAATCGCGCCACCATGCCGATCGGCCTCTTGCCGGTAATCGTGCTTAACGGTGGACGGGCAACACTCTCGATTCCAAGGGAAGCCGGGGGGTGGAACGCGATTTTCATCCGCCGACCAACCATGGTCGCGTTCATCCCGATCACGTCCATCCGCCTTAAGCAGAGTTGACACTCCCGGATATGCGCACTCGCTCCAGCGGTCCAATCGTCAGTTGCCTCACCATCAAGAAGGGATCGCAGAACACCATCATCCGGCCCGACCGGACATGGCGGAGCTTCGTGCTCATGATTGCGATTCATCGTGCCATTCCTTCTTGTTGCGAGAACTTTTTAGGAGAACCTGGCGAAAAGTTCCATGACCCTTCACATGCCTCCGCGGCGCGCTTCGTAGGCGACACGGAACGCCCGTTCTGCGCGGGCAAGCAAGGTGCCAACCGAACCAGGCGATATCTGCATCACTGATGCAATATCGATGTAGCTAAACCCTTCAGCGCGCAATCCGAGCAGCTCACGTGATCGTTCCGGCAGTTCAAGCAAAGTCTGTCGGACAAGGTCGCGCTCGGCAATCAGGTTCGCAGAAGCCGTTTCGCTGGACGGCTCATCCGTTGCCTGTCGCTCACGAAAGTCGCGCACCTCGCGCTCATACCGCCGTCGGTTCCCGCGCAACTCGTTGTACGCACGATTGATCGCGACGCGCACAAGCCATGGACGAAGTGCAATATCCGGCGATGGCGGACGGCGGAGCAGTTGGACGAACGTGTCCTGTGCGATGTCTCGCGCAACATCCATGTCGCCAACCAACCTGGCAACGACTGAAGAGACTTCCGCCCAATGACGCTCGAATGCCGTCTCGAATGCCATCGGCGATTCGGTTTCCGAACGGACCGACGCATCGCACTGGCGATCAGGACCCATGGACGCGCTGCCCAATCCGTAACCGGGTTCCATCACCGCCGACAATGGATGGGTAGGTCCGGTTTGGGACTTCGGCACCTCGCCGACCCTCGCTGCAGCTGCGTCCATCACCACCGCGGACTTCGTGGGCATCTCGAACTGTAGACACCGACCGGCGCCAATTTGTGACACCCATGAGTGCCACCATCCAAGTCATTGACCATTCATCCCATTCCTAGATGGTGACCGACCCCTGCCACTTCACAACCGGTCAATCACCCGTCTTACGGCATCGGAACACCTGCCGGGTATCCTGCAATCCATGACTTCACCGGACACTGAACTGTCATCGCGTCTCGGCGCCGTTGTTGCCTCCATATGGAACCGAGACCCGAAATTATTCGGTGCTGACCCAACACTCGAGCCACTGATTGCAAACCGGTATGGGTGGCTCGATATCGCGACACGGATGCAGACCCAGGTTTCGTCGCTTCAGAATTTTGCAGCCTCGGTTCGGTCCTCCGGTAGGAAGCAAGGGCTTCTTCTCGGAATGGGCGGCTCATCACTCGCTGCGGATGTAATGCGTCACACCCTGCCACTTGGTCAGAATGCGGTTCCGGTAACGGTCCTTGACTCGACCCACCCTGAAGCAGTCAGGGCATTGCTCGCCTCCCATGATCCTTCGTCGTCCATTTATCTGGTCGCATCAAAGTCGGGCACGACAACCGAACCCCTCTGCTTCCAGCAGACCTTCTGGGCTCACGCCGTCAGACGGTTCGGCGAGACGAAAGCGGGCGAATCGTTCGTTGCCATCACCGATAGCGGGTCAAAGCTCGCAGCCGATGCGGCCATGCGGGGGTATCGTCGCGCGTTCATCAACCCCGAAGATATCGGGGGACGTTACTCGGCTCTCTCGTATTTCGGTCTGGTGCCGGCAGCGTTGATGGGTGCGAATCTCGAAGCGTTGCTTGGATCCGCAGCCGACGCCATGGCGAAGTGCCAAACGACGATACCTATCGACCAGAACCCGGGTGCGCAACTGGGTTTGGCAATGGCCGCAAACACCCGCGCCGGACGAAACAAGCTCACCCTTCTTTGCCCAAGACCATTCGAACGTTTCGGCGTATGGGTCGAGCAACTCATTGCCGAGAGCCTCGGGAAGCACGGCGGGGGCATTCTTCCCATCGAAGGCGAACAAATCACTGCCGGCACCAGACTTGGAAACGACCGGTTCTTCGTCGCCATCGATACCGGAACCGGGCCCATCAACCGCCAGCAGGGTCCGGCCCACGAGATTTCTGCCGACGAACTCGAGGCAGCAGGGCTACCGGTGTTCCGTATGGCGGTGAGAAAGCCGGAGGATCTCGGCAGCCTTTTTTTCATTTGGGAATTCGCGACCACGGTGGCCGGGGCGCTCCTTGGGATCGAACCTTTTGATCAACCTAACGTCGAGCTCAGCAAGGTCCTCACTCGAAAGGTGCTGGACAGCTACCTTAAATCCGGAATGCTCGAAGTACCCCCGGCGGTGTTGGCATCTGAGGCGGCTGATACTCTCCGTGACCAACTCACGGGCAATCACCGGCCCGATTACGTCGCCATTCAGGCGTATCTCAACCCAAGCGCGTCAATCGATCGTGCGTTGGAAAGGTTGCGGCTCGCAGTAGCAACGTCGGCGTGGCCGTCTGCGGTAACCATCGGATACGGTCCGCGGTTCCTGCACTCAACTGGGCAACTGCACAAAGGTGGTATCGCAGGGCTCTCAATCCAGCTTCTCGATCAACCGGTCCATGACGTTGCAATCCCGGGTGTCAACTACGGGTTCAGTGCGCTCATAACGGCCCAATCCATCGGGGACTTCCAAGCGCTGTCCTGGGCTGATCGCCAGATTGCACGCATCGACCTCGGAACAGACCCGGCAGTTGCAATCCGATCATTGGCAGATGCCCTCTGAACCGGACCCCGATGTGCCTCGCGTTCGGCTTGCGAAGGACGCACATGCTCGCTGATTGTTTGACCTTACATTTTTAATTGCTGTGGGTTATCTTACATTTTTTGATGTCTTTTGTAACTTAAGGAATGAGTGGAATGGAAATCGGATTTGTCGGGCTCGGACGCATGGGGTCAAATATGGTGCGGCGGTTGGTCCGCGATGGCCATACCGCCGTGGTATTTGATGCCAACCCGGAGACCGGCGCCTCATTGGCCACTGAACTGCCGAATGCCGTCCGTTCGGTGGGATCCATCGCCGAAGTCGCGCACGAGCTAGCAACCCCCAGGGTCCTTTGGATGATGGTGCCCCAAGGGGAGGCAGTCGACGACGCCATCAGTCAGGCGCTCGACGCCTGCGCGTCTGGCGACATTCTCGTTGACGGTGGCAACTCGTACTTCAAGCACAGCGTTGCCCGTGCGGCGCACGTTCAAGCATCGGGACTGAAGTACGTTGATTGTGGGACAAGCGGTGGCGTTTGGGGGCTTGAACGTGGGTACTGCCTGATGATCGGTACGGATCCTGACACGTTCGCGCACGTCGAACCGGTCTTCCGCACGCTGGCTCCACCAGACGGGTACCTCCACGTTGGCCCAGCGGGTGCGGGCCACTTCGTGAAGATGGTCCACAACGGCATTGAGTACGCACTCATGCAAAGCTATGCCGAAGGGTTTGAGCTCTTGCGTGAAGCCGGGACGTTCGGGTATGACTTCGACTTGGGCGGCCTGGCCGACTTGTGGCAACAAGGGAGCGTGATTCGTTCGTGGCTTCTTGAACTTTCTGCGCGAGCATTCCACCGAGATCCGGCCCTCGATGGAATCCGCGGATACGTCGAAGACACTGGCGAGGGCCGATGGACAGTCATGACGGCCATTGAGGAGGACGTGCCTGCCCTCGCAATTACGCACGCGCTGATGACCCGGTTCCGGTCTCGACAGGAAGACTCGTTTGGGGCGAAGGTCCTCGCCGCACTTCGGCACGAGTTCGGGGGTCACGGCATCAAGCCGGCCGAAACTGAGGCTCGGCAGGCGCACTGAAGTCTCGCCCCCAGCTTTGGTCGGTAATGCCCGCATTCCAATCCAGCCCGGTCAGAGCGACATGAGCGGAACCATGTAGGTAATCGCCGTCGCGCTCGCGAAAACCGGCGCCATCGGGATGGCGCCCGACTGACTGGGTTGTGACCCGTCCTGCGGGCGACGGTTTCCCATGGCAAGCGCGACCGCGGAAGCAACCGCTAAGGAGTACACCGCGATGCTGATTGGTGCAAGCGGACCCGTGACTGCCCCGATTGCAGTGAACAATTTCGCATCGCCAGCCCCGAGGGAACCACGACGGTAAAACCACCAGACGATCGCAAGCGCAACCATGCTTCCCGAAGCGGATTTCGAGAGCCCAAGCCACCCGTCCTTGTAGATGTTCAGACCGAACCCGGCGATGAACTGTATTCCGGTCAAGTAGTTCGGAATCGATCGCCGGTAAAGATCCGTTACCGATGTTGCGGCGAGGCCGATTCCCAAGACGATTGCGTGATAGTCGCCGACCCCGGATCCAACGGAAGATTCCACACACATGCCTCTCTGTTCTGCTTCGCTGGAACGGCGATGACAGTTTAGGCTTCCGTACAGCGTTTCTGGAAGACACACACAACAACTGGGGTAGCCAACGTGCTGAAAGCGGTAGGTGACCGGCAACAGTGTGACTGCAAAACGACCGCACCGTGGTCTCTAAGGTGGTAACGTGTCACTAGACTAGGTGCCGAGGCGACCGACCATGTTGCAGTCATTCCGGTGGCATCGTGGGGCAGCGAATCGCACCACCGTACCTTGATGCGTGGCCATGGTCTATCACGTTTCGTGATCCGTTTCCGATAACCGGAGAGATGCCAGACATGCCACGGGTGCGGCACAATGAGGGTTTCATGCAGGGCGTGCACCGCATGGGTCGGGGACGTTCTGGCAGCACGCTCACTCGCCGCGCGTTGCTTGCAGCGCCAATCGGGATTGCGATAGCGGTTGCCGGGCGCATGTTCACTGGTTCGTTCGGGTCAGCGTTGAACGTGGCAACCGGTGGTCTCCTCGGCGAGACGACACCAAGTCCGTCCGCTGGACCAACGATTGTGACGTGGGCACCTGGCCCGCGCCTGATTGCCGGAATTTCCGATCAGTTCTACGCCGTCCCTTCGATTTCCGGTTCGCCGCGTATCCGTGTACGTACCGTAATCCCTCCTGATGGGTCTGACCGCTCTTCGTGGCTCGAACGCCTGACGGCGTCCGGTCAGCTTCCGGATGTCGTCAGCAGTGTCTCATCATCTGACCTGCATCGGATGCGGATAGCAACCCGCATTACCGACCTAGTCCGTCGGGATCAACTTCAGATTGATCAGTTCGATGCTGCGGCATTCCGGGCTGCTGAAGCCGGCGGAGACATCTGGGCACTTCCGTATGCGTGGGACGGGCAGGAAATAGGAATCGCGTTGGATAGGACGAGGTTTCCGCAAGCGGGCCTCGCAAGTGCCGACAGCCCCGCTTTGAGCGTGCCCATTTCGGATGTCTCGCGTCAGATGAACGGGTGGTCCTGGACGCAGTTCGCTGAAGCGATGGAAGCTGCCGGGTCACTCGCGCTGAAATCTGGCGCAACGCCCATTGAGCGGTTCGGGACAATCCGCTCACTGCCGGCGATGTGGGGAGCGACTTGGGCGAGTGCAGACGGTAGGACGGCAGTCGACAAGCTCGGGCTCCTGGTTGAAGCATTTGGCAAGTACGACGAACTTCGGACGCGGGTTGGGCAACGGCCTACGCGCGGCCCGGATGCGTCGCAAGTAAAGACCGGGCAACCAGCTCCGACACCGCCAAGTCAGGGGCGTCCCGTGACTAAAGGCGCCCCAACACCATCACCTGTTCTTACTCCGGTGCCACTACGCGGCCCGTCTTCGGTTGGCCTCGGGATTGGCGGTCCGAGCCTGCTGCGCGTCGGACGAGCCGCGGCATCAAGCATTGACCTTGACCATGTCTCAGACCTCCAATGGGCTCTGCTCATGCCATTGCCCCGCGGAACCGTTTCCACCGCAGATGTCGAGGTGTTCCTTCTCACCGTGTCGCCGAGTTCCACGTACCGAGAGCAAGCCTGGACGCTGGTCAAATGGCTCACGGAAGCTGGTCGGCTCGCATTGGCAGAACGTCTTGTGCCAGCATGGCGGAGTGCGCAGAGCGATGCGATTCGCGCCTTGGGTCAGTTCGTAACAGGAGCTGGATCTGGCACCCCAACAGATCGGATCCAGGCCGTTTTCGAGCAACCGCCAATCGTCGTTTCCCTTCCCAGAGAACCACTCCCTCGAGATGCGGTCCGGGCACTGCCATCAACGCCAACGGCCACGCGTGCCCCTGGCCAGTGGGAGCACCTGATCGCCCAAGCAATTCGGCGAGCACCACCGCGGGACCCGTTACTTGATGGGCCGGCTGGCAGGCAGGCGAAACTCATCATCGCAAACGGGCTTCAGGCCTGGGAGACCGGAGCCGCGTCTCCGTCCGAGGCACTAGCTGCATTGGTTCCAGAATTGCAGACCTTGATTAACAACACCCCATCCGTTCTGCCAGCGTAGGCCCAGGGCGAACCGCCAGCTGTGGCGCCTCAACAGATCCGGGTGCGGCGCAATCAGCGTTCATGAACCGAGTGGGGACATCTATATACTTCCAATGATGATGAACAGAGAACCGTCACGTCGCCGTTTAAGTCCGGAAGTGGTGATCTCTTCCCCGGACGCACCTGTCATCAGCCATCAGCTGGCAAACGGCCTCCGCATTCGCGTGGCGCCGATGCTTCACACACGGTCGGCAACCCTGGCGCTCTGCTTCGGAACTGGTTCACGTTACGAGGCAGCTGAAGAGCAAGGCATTGCACACCTTGTTGAGCATATGCTTTTCAAAGGATGTGCCCGCTACCCGACGGCGCAGTCGATTTCAGAGGCGATCGAAGGGGTCGGTGGCGTTCTGAATGCCTCCACCGATAAGGAATTGACAGTCTATTGGTCCAAGGTCGCCAGCCGTCACGCTGACCTTGCATTCGATCTCTTGTCAGATATGGTCCGTTCACCTCGCCTCGATGACGAGGAACTTGACAAGGAAAAACGGGTTGTCCTCGAGGAACTTGGCCTTGCCCAGGATGCACCTGGCGAGTGGGTCCACCAACTGTTGTCGGAGGCATTGTGGCCCGACCAACCTCTTGGTCGAGAGATTGCCGGTACCGCGGAAACCGTAAACAGCCAGACCCCGGGGTCAATTGCCAAGTACATCAGGAGGACCCACGGGCTCGCGAACGCGGTATTGACGGTTGCGGGGAATGCAGACCCGGACCACGTCATCAAATTGGCCGAACAGCGCCTCGGAGACGTTGGTGAACCTGCACCAGCCTGGGTGTCCGCAACAAGCGCGCCCGAAAACGCGCAGGTTTCGATGCAGGTGCGTCCGACCGAACAGGCTTACCTGGCTATCGGGGGCTACGCCCTCCCAAGAAACGACCCGGATCGCTTTGCCCTGCGTCTTGCTAATGCCATTCTCGGTGACGGCATGAGTAGCCGACTGTTCCTCGAAGTCCGGGAGCGCCTTGGGCTAGCGTATGACGTCTCGTCGTACGTCGCCGGGTTCCACGACGCAGGTGCGCTCGTGGTCGCGGCCGGCGTTGATCCGGAACAGTCGCATGAAGCCCTTGACGCAATCCTCAGGGAAATCGACCGGCTTCGGCAAGGCCCCGTCCCGGAGACCGAATTGCGGAAGGTCAAGGAGTACATCAAGGGCCGGACATGGCTCGGACTGGAAGACAGCTACAGCGTCGCAAACTGGTACGGCACGCAGGCTCTCCTCAGTCGTGAGGAACTTAGTCCGGACGAAGCTCTCGGACGGCTTGAAGCAGTCTCCGCCGACGACGTATTGCGGGTTGCGCAGCGCGTATTGTCGGGAAAATGGCTGAACCTCGCATATATCGGCCCGGAAATCGATGCCGACACGTTCAGGGAACGTCTGCGGGCTTGATCATTCGCGTAGTCATCACCGCGCAACCGATTAATTCTTTTGTGTACGGGCCATCACCATACTGATCCATACGGTGTTGACAACAGGTTGCTAGAGGACTATCGTGTCCACTAGGTGGAACGGTGATCAGGGATTTTGGAAGCGCGGTGTTGCGCAATTGACCATACCAGTGGTTTCCGTTGCCAAGAGGGTGACATATGGGAGTTCAACTGCTGAAACCGTTGGCACGGACTGGAAAGCAGACACGTCGCAGATTTGTTGGCGGTTGGTTAGGCACGGGAATCGGCGTTTCGGTTTCACTGGTGGCTGCAGCGTGTGGCATCGGCAGTGACACCGCCGGCGGAGGCTCGGCAGCTCCGCTGAAGGAGCGAAAGGCCGTTACATTGGAATGGTGGGGCGATGCGCCACCGGCAACCGGCACGAACCAGCGGATGGACCAGATCAAGGTCTGGAACGACAAGTACCCCAACCTGCAAGTCAAGTACGGTGCAAATGCAGCGACCGGGCAGGGTGTTGAAGCCCTTGAGAAGTTTGTCGCCGCGATCGCTTCGGGCACCGCGCCGAACGGTCTCGACTTTGACCGCTTCCAAGTGGCGACGTACGCGAACCGGAAGACGTTCGCGGCACTTGATGACTTCATCAAACGCGACAAGTTCGACATGAAGAAGTTTGTTCCGGCGACAGTGGAAGAGGCGATGGGGCTGGACAAGAAGACATACGGCATCCCGAGAAGCACCGACTGCCGCCTGCTTTACTGGAACAAGGATATCTTTCGGGAAGCGGGTCTCGACCCAGAGAAGGCCCCTTCAACGTGGGATGACCTGCGTCAGGCGGCAATCCGCCTGACAAAAAAGAATGCCACCGGATTTGACCGGATCGGTTTCCACACCGAAGAGGGCCAGGCGCACTTCCATATCTTTGGATGGCAAGCCGGCGGCTCATTCCAGTCTGCGGATGGCAAGAAGGCGACGCTGACCCAGGGACCGAACCAGGAGGGTCTCGAGTTCATGACGAACTTGATGAAGGACATTGGGCCGTGGGACACGCTGAAGGCCTACCGGGACAGCTGGGGAAAGGATGCCCAACAGGCATTCCTCGTCGGCCAACTTGGGATGGTCTATCAGACCAACAACTACATCTCGACGGTCGCCCGCTTCCGTCCTGACATGAAGTTCGGAGCCGCACCACCTCCTGTCAAGAAGGCCGGTGACAAGCAGATGACGTGGTCCGGAGGGTTCAGTTTCGTCGTCACGCGCGACGCCAAGGACCAGGAAGTTACGTGGGAACTCGTCAAGTTTCTCTCAAGCGAGGAGGGATTCGCCGCCGGGTTCCTCGGAGACGAGGGCCGTGCCAAGGGCTCGGGAGGCGTTTTCGTGCCGCCAATGACCGGCCAACCGGAACTCGACAAGAAGATGTTCGCAAAATACAAGACCAGCATCACTGAAGTCGACAAGGTTCCTGAAGCTGCGGTGAACCTCATGCAATTCACACGCTTTCGTGAACTTTCTATTGCCGCCCAGTACCTCTGGGATGGCATCAAGAAGTCACAACTCGAAGCCATATCGCTCGCGAAATCGTCAACACAGACCCTTGGCGAAAACAATATGGTCGTGCAAAAGGCCCTTGACGACGCCTGGGCGACGGCAAAGTAGCGCCCGCTGAACAAGGCAACACTACGTTGGGGGCGGAACCACCTTGGTCCCGCCCCCGCTTTTCCGGCTGATTGGATTCGCCAATCCCTAGAACTGGACCGCAACCCCAGTTTCACTTGAGGTGTAGACGGCATCAACGATCTTGCTCACCATGAGTGCCTGTTCAGGAAGCACAAGGGGGGACTTGCCCTCCCGGATTGCCTCAATCCAGGCGATCATCTGGTGCACGTGATTTGGCTCACGAGCTTCGTCCTGGCCCTCGGTGGCTTTCTCCGGAACGACAACGTCGACGATTGATCCGTGCTTCTCCTGGAAGATGGTGAGCGGATCAAGTTGCGCCCCACCGTCAGTCCCGCAGATCAGCATTTCTGTCGAGCTCTTCGGAAGGTTCAGAACCCACGAGACCTCAAGTTGCAGGGCCGCTCCATTCGCAAACCTGATCATCGCGAACGCGGAATCCTCGACGTCATACTTCGCCGGATCCCACTTGCCCCAGGGATTGAACACGTTCGGACGGTTTCCGAACTTCGTGAAGCTCACGCCGTACGCACTGGTCACCGGAGGATGGCCCATTAGCCACATTGACAAGTCGAGGGCATGTACTCCGATGTCGATCATCGGCCCACCGCCATTCAGGGCCTTGCTTGTGAACACTCCCCAGGCCGGGACGCCACGACGACGAAGGTACGCGGCCTTGGCGTAGTACACATCCCCGAGTTCCCCTGCGTCAATGAACCGCTTCAGGGTCTGAGCGTTGCGACCAAACCGGCTTTGGAACCCGACCGAGAAAAGGTTGTGGTGCTTTCCCCGAACTCGATGCCACACATCGATCATCTGTTGGGCCTGCGCCGAATCAAGAGCCATCGGCTTCTCGCACATGACGTGCAGACCCGCCTCGAGTGCACCAATCGTCGGCCCGATATGAGCGAAAGGCGGGGTGCAGATGCTCACCGCATCAAGGTCGGCGGTCTTGATCATCTCTTCCCAGCTGGTGAAGTGATGCTTGAACCCATATTTTTCCGCGACGCCCTTTGCTCGTGATTCGATCACGTCACACGTCGCGTGCAGTTCAACATTTTCAGCCTTGAGATACCCCTCAATGTGCGAATTGGCAATTCCCCCGGTGCCAATGACGCCAACACGTAACGGTCGTTCAATTCGCGCCATCTTGTTCACTTTCGTCGGGTCACGACCCGGATTCCAGACCCAAAGATACCTGCGGGTCATGCGCGCGCGCCCGGTCAAGCGACAGCCGCGTCGGAGCCAAATAACCGATCACGACTCGCCCTACGACAACGGCGACGGCGATCAGGTGCGCGCCCACCGACCATGGCAGCGTAACCAGAGTTTCGAAGCCATGGTTGAGATATGACGGCCCAATGGAGAGGGCTGCGACATACTGACAAAACGCAACCACGGCCCCCACTCGCGGTCCGGCAAGTGCGAGGCCGGCACCCGCCAGCAAGCACAGTGGTGGAATGAGTGCGAGGTGCCAGCGTTCCCACCATATCGGGAGCGACGCAGCCAAAAAAACGAACGTCGTGGCAAACCAGCCGAGAGCAACCGTTACCAGGATCCGCCATCGGGTCGATGCATATCGCGGTCGCCAAGCATCTCGGGCAACCAACCCAAGCAGGGCCACCGCGGCAGCAATCGCGACGATCGGGGTCCCATAACTACCCGGGCGGAGGGCGTGCGGCATCGTTGTGTCCGTTACCTCCGGATATCCCGTCCACCAGATTGCACGATCAACAATCTCAAGCGCGACCAGCAATGGGTCCGAGAACACCGGGTAGGTCGCCCGCATGTGCGCGGATTGTGTCTGGAAAAACTCGATGCTTTCGGCAATCCCTCGCACCGGATGGGGATAGAGGGACGGGTTCAGCGCAATGAAGACTGTAGCCGCAACCGAAGCCGCCAGTGGAAGTCCCGCGATGACCATTGCCCGGGGACCAGTCGGTCCGCGCCTGAATGCGTATGCCAAAGGGACGATTCCCGCAAGTGCGGTGTAAGCACCTGTGTACTTGGTGCCGACGGCAAACGCCCCAACCAAGCCAGCACCAACCCACGTCAACCACGATCGACTTCGCATCAACGAGCCATGGATCACAAGCAATCCACATGACAGGCCAAACATCAGCGAAAGGGCATCCATCCCGACACGTCGAGCGTGCGCCAGCCACAACGGGTGTGAGGAAAGCAGAACCGCGGCGACTAATCCGGCGGTCCCGAGCCCAGCTCGGCGCGCTGCCCACCAGATCATTAATGCGGTCAGCCAACCTGCAAGGGCGCCTGGAAGCCGACCAACTGTGAGCGTCAGCTTTTCAGGGACATTCCCCGCTACTGCATTGACCTGGGGAGACAATTGCCAGTCGTACTCGCGGACTTGCCGGAGCGGAACGCCCTCA
The DNA here is from genome assembly GCA_009693165.1 of Chloroflexota bacterium. Taxonomy (GTDB): domain Bacteria; phylum Chloroflexota; class UBA11872; order UBA12225; family UBA12225; genus UBA12225. The sequence goes on along the minus strand of SHXX01000007.1, from coordinate 32,299 downwards.
TCGTCGAGTTTTCGGTCGGAAGTGAGACCAAACGCTGCGAGCGTTACGCCGATCAGCAATTTGCCGACCTGCGGCTGCGACCGGAAATAGAACTCGTCAGTCCATTCCGTATCGAAAAGTTCCCCGAACCCGACGAGCCGGTAAGCCTCCTGCGACGACGTCGTCCAATGGGTTTCATCTCCATGGAACTCCTCCGCGCCAAGGTCAAAGAAGTACGGGAATGCGAGAACAAACCCGATCACGATCGGGACGACCGTCCGCAGTGCGGCCGAGTGTGGGCTTAACCGCCCCGACGCAACGATCGCCGACCAACGACTGATCACCCAGTCCTCCAAGTCCTGGCATTCATGATGGCCGCGGTTCCAGCATGCCACCAGACGAATGGGTGCATCGTATCGGTCGTTGAGCACCCCAGCTCGGCATGCTACCGATGGAAGGTGACCCCATTGCAGCATTCGTGGCTGCAGGACGTACAGTTCTCGGGTGTTCGGTTGGAAGTGCCATTCCCGGAGTGACGCACTCCGATTTTGTGCAGCAGTGACGCTGCTCGTTCTTGGAACCGCGGTCAGGGTGTCAGGAGCTTTTGCTGACGACCCCCCGACCCAAGCCGCTCAGGTAACCGCACTTGGCATCGCAAGTCCTATGGCGTCGTGCCAGGATCCATCGGAGCCGGTCCCGCCACTCGATGACCTTGAGAATCCTTGTCCGCATGAGTTCAGGGACGCTGAACCGCTCTCCGGTGCGAGTGCCGATGAACCTCGAGTGTTCGAAATCCCTAACGACGCCAGACTGGGAAGTCGCGAAGAGGACATCGAACACGACCATCAGGTTCCGGACAATGAAGGCCAGTCGAACAACCCTGACGCGTTTCCAAGCACCCGTACGCCGGTTCGCCCAGCGTGGCAACACGGGGCTCTGCTGCCAGTTACATCGGGAACGACGACGCGGATCACCTTGCCCGGCCAATCGGTCTCGGCAACGCCTGCGCCGGGCAGGATTGGGCCCGCTCCATACTTTCCCGGCTTGCACAGCCCCACCCCTCGCCCTTCATTCACCGCAAGTGCCACCTCGACACCTAGTCCGACCCCGACCCTCACACCGTCCGAGACTGCCACACCAACCGAAACGCCAACTCAGACGCACACACCGAGCGCAACGCCCACTCAGACCATTACCTCCACCCCAACTTTGACGCCGACCACCACTCCAATTCCGACGTCAACGTCGACACCTGCACCAAGTGCGACGTCAACCCAAGCGTCTATTATTTTTCCTAGTGCGACAGCTTCCACAACCTTGCCGGAGCGTAGGTCGCCTGGCACCGAACGCTCCGGGACCATGGACGCACTCCCGGTCTTCCTTGGGGACAACGGGGCGCATCCGTCGCAACCTCCGGCGTCACAGGGCGCAATTCACAGCGGCCTCTGGTGGCGTGGTGCCCCGTGGGATGAACAGGCCGACCGTTCGTCCGCCGCTGGCGCACCCGCTTCCGTCCATTGGCTAGATCCCGACGGTCCGACCGCTTGGGAAATCATCGAGGATACTTCCCTTTCAGGTCTGGCAAGGAACATGTCTCTCACGCTTGAGGCAATGCGCAAGTGTTTCCAAGGCGCAAGCGGGCCAGTTTGCGGATTTCGGCCGGGTAATGCGTATGACTCCATCTACGTCCGCGACAGCGCCTACATCGCCGCGCTTGCGATGTACGCGTATCCGTCCGATCATCTCCGAACCGTTGTTGAAGAGGCACTGACACTCCAGTTCGATGACCGCGATGAGAGTGTCGGTCCACGCGACCTCCTGCCACGCGCGCCATGGCCAATCAGACCAGGGACTGGAGCGACGTCGGCAGTCGTCGACTTTGACAGGCGACGCGAGAAAGCGAATGTTGCGTCGGACGAGGAAGTCAGCCTCATCCGTGCCGCCTATCAGTACTTTCAATCAGATGGCGGCGCCACGTGGCTGCGGACACAAGTGCGAGGCACAACCGTCTTTTCCAGATTGATGTTTGCCTTGAACTGGGTCCTCGAACGCCGAACTGACCCAAGGACTGGCCTGGTCATCCGTCCCCACACCACCGATTGGGGTGACGTCGAACTCAGTGATGACGGAATAGCGCCGGGAAGTGCCACTCCGACGGTGTGGACCGCCTCGATATATGACCAGGCAGTCACCTACCGCGCGCTGCGGGAAATGGCAATCATGGCAGGCGCCCTCGGCGACAAGGACCGCGCCGAAACTTATGACCGGAAAGCGGACACGCTGAGGGACCAGACCCATCAAGCCCTTTGGATGCCTGCTGATGGCTACTTCCGGACGCACGTGCATGTCACGAATAGTCCGAATGGAATGCCGGCGACACTCCCTCATGACGGCGACCACGACTTTGATGAGGACACAATCGTGAGCGTTGCCAACGCAATTGCAGTCTATGCCGGCCTTGCAAACGACATTGAAAGTTCCCGGATCGTCACTGTCCTCGAGCGTGCGAGGCTTGACTCCGGATCGCCACTGGCCGGTGTATCGCTATTCCCGGCGTACCCTCCAGGAACCTTTCGAAATGCCCAGATGTCTCCGGGCAGGTATCAGAACGGCGCCGTGTGGGATTGGTGGGCGGGCACTCAAATCATGGCGGAGTTCGCTCGGGGCTATAGCAACGCAGGGTTTGCCCACCTCGCAGCGATTTCGCGAGCATGGCAATCACATCCGGAAGACATCCCGGAATGGCGCCCCCTCCCGCCAGATCGTGCCCGTGACAGTCGGGTGCCGTTGTCAATCGCTGGAAGCGGCCACTATGCGGCGGCCGCTGGAACTGTTGGGGAGGCGGTAATCCACGGACTGTTCGGCCTTGAGCTATCTCGGAACAGCTTCGCCGTAACGCCGCGATTGGGAAGTCTGAACGGTCAGGCCCGCGTCCGCCTCCCGGACGCGAACGGCACGGGACGGTACTTGGCCTTTGGACAGCGTATTCGGCGTTCAGAGGGGTCTTTACTTCTTACGGCAGTGATTGAGACGAACCATCCAGCACCTGGCTGGTTGGCAATCCGACTGCCTAGTGATCAGACGCCAACATCAATCAGCATCGACGGCGCATCGTTGCCGTTGCCGTGGAAAATTGGCGTTGTCGGCTCCGACATCATGCTTACGGTAGGCGCAATCGAACCGGGTCACCATGTCCTGACTGTTGCCTGGGACGGAAGCGCGCGGCAATGACCGGCACCACGAACAAAACCAGTAGGCGGTACTGGTGACACCAGTCCGACAGATAGGTAGAATACGCCGGAACCGTCTGAGACTGTCCATTGGAGGTAGTTGTGTCTGAAGCAGTGAAACGTAAGGGCTTTACAAGTCAGCGACCATCCTTCCCGTGGCAGCAAGCAATGGCTGCCGGCTTTCTAACAGGTTGTTTCGCATTGGGTTCTGTCATCGCGGGCGCAGCCGGAGGTGAAGGTGCCAGTTTCGTCGATTCAACCGCGACGATTACCAAGCGCGACAACGTAACACTCGGCAAGCAAGTGTACGTAGGACCGTTCGCTCACCTGATCTCGTCAAACAACATAACCATTGGCGACGAGTCCAACGTCCAGGACAACGTGGTAATCGATGCGTCACAGTCGGCCGTCGAACTTGGCAAGATGGCCATTCTTGCCCACGGAGCTACGGTCAAGAACGGCACACACATGGGCACGGAAGGCAAGTGCCCGGCCCCCGCAGCCGATGCTCACGCTGCTCCGCATGCCGATGCCCACGGCGCAGCAGAAGCCCATTGCCCGTCGTTCGTCGGGTTCAATTCTGTCGTCGAGGGTGCGATTCTCGAGATGGATACCATGGTGCTCCACCTCGCCTACGTCGGGCCAGGAGTTCGCATCCCATCCGGACGCAAGGTCAATTCTGGCATGCGCATCGACTCGCAAGTCGAAGTGATGGCCAAGACGGCGCCTCTTGCCGGGGGCGACCGAACCTTCATGGAAGGTGTCATCGAGGTAAATGTTTCCTTCGCGTCGGGCTACGCCCACATGCATGATCAGGATCATGACTCTGACAAAGGCGTCAACTATGACGCTGGGATGACCAAGTTCAACCCGTTCCGCGACCTTCCAGAGCTGGCAGGCGTACATACCCGCGACACCAAGTTCCGCAACCGGATCATTGGTGACGTCCGGATGGGCAACTCCTTGGCTGAGCTTGACAAAGTGATGGGTGACCACATTTCCATCCGGGCAGACGAAGGTGAGCCGTTTATCGTCGGGGCAATCGCCTCGATGGGAAGCGGCACCGTTTTTCACGGTCTGGAGGGATCACACATCGAAGCACATGATGGGGTGGTCTACGGTAAGGCCGTGATTGTTCACGGCGGCGCAACACCTTGGAATGATGTGACCATCATTGGAAAGAATGTTCGGATCGGTGATCATGCGGTTTTTTTCCGCTCAAACATGGGCAATGACAGCTACGTTGGGTCACGTGCCCTCCTTCAGGACACCAAGCTCCCTGCTGGAACCGTCATCCCTGACAACTGGGTGGTCGTGAACGGCCAGTTCATTAACCGCGTCGAGTGGTAGCAGGTTAGGGTCGGATGGGTGCGCGATCGTACAACCGACCCTTGACTGACGCAGGAGACAGGCGGCGCCGACGGATTGTCGGCGCCGCTTCGCTGTTGCTGGCCGGATTGGTAGCGATGGCGGCCGGAGGCGGAGCCACCATCGGCCTAGCCTACTTCCGGCGTGTTTCAGCACAGGAATCCCCTACAGTTCTCAAAGTCGTCGCAATCGCTGGGTTCACCACATCAGTCAAGTCGACCTTCGCACCGCTAGGTTCTGGCCTTGTGAAGTGGCGTGCGGACTGGTCACTTTGCTGGGACCGAACGCCAAACGCCATCGGATACGACATCACCGTTCTCACATCAGAAGGTATTTCTCCACGGCTTAGACGGCAAACGACGACCTGCCTGGTGGTTGAGGTTGCTGCCGGTGAGCACCCGCCAGACCGGATTGAGCGTGAGCAAGGTATTCAAATGTCCATTCAGCGGTCACAGCTGTCATACCGGGTGCGCGCAGCGTTGCCAAACAGCCAGGTTGGCGAGTGGTCACGCGAGGTGAGTGCCGGTGAAGACTTGAGTGACCCGCCCAGATAACCACTAGCCCATCGTGGCGTTGCTGGTCAGCACAGGCCGACCAATCCGGTTACCGACCGTATAATTCCTCTAACCATGACTCCCACGCCAGCGAGCCACTCATCAGTCGGCATGGCGCCACGCATGAACAGTGCTGGTGTGAACTCCCTACTCGTTCAGGCGCTAGGCTTGGTGGTCGGCGACGCAAATGTCCATTGGCGTCGCGAAATGATGCGTTCATACGAGTACGACGGCTCAATCGATGTCGGCCACCCTGATGCGGTTGCACTGGTCGGTTCTTGCTCAGACGTTGTCGGGGTAATCCGCTCTGCCGCCCGGTTTGGGCTTCCAGTGGTCGCCCGCGGGTCCGGGACTGGCCTGTCGGGAGGAGCCGTACCAACCGAAGGGGGGGTTGCATTGGGTTTCTCCCGGATGCGCAAGGTCCTGTCGGTCGATCCGGAAAATCTCCGGGCAATTGTTGAACCTGGCTTGGTCAACCTGGACCTAACGAAGTCGGTAGCCAGATACGGACTTTACTTCGCTCCCGACCCTTCCAGTCAGGCTGCGTGCTCCATCGGCGGGAACGTCGCCGAGAACGCGGGGGGTGCGCACTGCCTTGCCTACGGCGTAACTACGAACCACGTGACCGGTCTCGAATGCGTCTTGGCATCTGGTGAAGTCGTCCACACTGGAAGCCTTGGCACGGGCACGCAGGCGGTCGACGCGCCTGGCTACGACTTGACTGGCTGCATTGTTGGTTCAGAAGGCACGTTCGCGGTCGTGACGCAGGTTGCGGTCAGGCTCATGCCGACCGCGGAAGCCGTGAGGACAATCCTTGCAAGCTTTCCGACTATCGATAGTGCTAGCCAAGCGACCTCGGACATCATTGCTGCTGGGATCATTCCCGCGGCGCTAGAAATGATGGATGCGTTGACCATCCAGGCGCTTACCCGGGCTGGGCATACTGGCCTGCCGGCTGACGCCGCTGCGGTTCTACTCGTTGAAGTTGAAGGAGTGCGCGAGGGCGTTGATGAACTCGTGCCTCACGTTGAGAGCTTGCTACTCACCGCGGGAGCCTCGGAAATTCGGACGGCGCGGACCGCTGACGAGCGTGATCGTCTCTGGAAGGCCCGAAAAGGTGCGCTCGGTGCTCTTGGCCAGATCAAGCCAAACTACGTGCTTCAAGACGGTGTAATCCCTCGCACCCGGTTGCTCGAAGTGCTGCGAACCGTCGCGGAGGTAAGCGAGCGGTACAACCTTCCAATCGCAAACGTGTTCCATGCCGGCGATGGCAACCTTCACCCTTGCATCATTTTTGATGCCCGAGTACCAGGTGAGGTAGAGAAAGTCATCGCCGCCGGGGGAGATATCCTCCGAAAATGTGTGGACGTCGGAGGCACGCTGTCAGGCGAACACGGGATTGGTCTTGAGAAGCAGGCGTACCTCACATGGGTTATGTCGGATCAAGACATTTCCGCACAACACGCGCTCAAGTACGCTTTCGATCCGGACGTGCGACTGAACCCCGGAAAGATCTTTCCACATGCGTACCGCCCAGTGCCTCAACTGCGCGTCGCGTGACCTCGATGAGCACGGTTCCAAAAACAACAATCCAGGCAAAGACCGGAGTGGGATTGCATGAACGTCCGGGATGATGTTGGCAATCCGGCCACTCGAAGGTCAACTCCGTCTAATGGTGAGCCTGGGCGCTTCGCGATCCGGTCTATGCTTCCAGGGCGCGTCACGCACCCTAAGACTCCGGCCGATGTTGCCGGATTGCTCGCCGAAGCTACGTCGAAAAGCGAGGCGGTGGTTCCTTGGGGCGGGGGCACTCACCAAGGGATCGGCGCAGGTCCCGAACGCTACGACATCGCATGCGACATGTCTCATGTGAACGAACTCGTTGCATTCGAACCGGCCGACCTTGTTGTAACCGTTGAGGCTGGGATGACGCTCGGACGTGTGCAAGATCACCTACGCGAGAAGGGCAAGTTCCTCGCACTCGACGGCGGGCATCCCGAAATATCCACCATCGGTGGAATGCTTGCGACAAATACAAGCGGGCCGAGCCGGCTCCTCTATGGGTCGGCGAGAGACCTTGTCCTAGGCATGCAAGTTGCACTCCCAAACGGAGACCTCGTTCGCAGCGGTGGCAAAGTCGTAAAAAACGTGGTAGGTTACGACCTCAACAAGCTCCACATCGGTGCACTCGGCACGGTTGGAACCATTTGTGAAGTCACCTTCAAGGTCCATCCGCTTCCCAGGTCGGAGGGAACAATTCTCGCCCACTTCGACGACTTCAAGGTGGCGAACGAAGTTGCCGAACGCCTTGCTCGATCAAACCTTTCGCTTCGGTCGGTGATCGCGTTTTCTGGTTCGCTGCGGTCAGCCCCTGCAGATATCCGTCAACAGGCAGGCACGACAGTGGCGGTATGGTGCGCAGGGTGGCCTGCCGCGGTTGAGCGGCAGAAGCGCGATGTCATCGCTGCCCTCAGCGATGCTGGTGCATCGGCGGTGTTCGGACCAAATCCACAAGCGCACGAGGCTTTCTGGGATGCAATCGCTCGCCCGACCACCCTCGGGGTCCAATTCAAGCTTGCGTCACTACCTTCCCGGATTGGCGAACTCGTGGCAGTGTCAACCGCACTGGCTGCCGAGACAAGCCCGGCGTCTCCAGAATGGATTGTCTACTCTGGGGTTGGAATTGCACGTCTGGAAATCGGGGGCGGAAGTGCCGAAATCATCAGGCGAATTCGTGATGCCGCTGCATCGAGGGGTGGGACGTGCGTCGTCGCATCAGCAGACGGAATTCCAATCGACTCTGTTCTTGCTTGGGGACCCGTCCGCGACGACTTCCCGCTAATGCAGCGGGTCAAGTCCCAGTTTGATCCGAAACGCACGCTCAATCCGGGAAGATTTGTCGGGGGTATCTGAGCCCCGGCAACCCACGCGCTCACGAAGGAAAGTCACATGGTCATTCTCGACATGCCACGAGGCATCGATCCGAACAACCCGATGACCCACGTGCCACCAAGCCCCGGTCTGCAAGGGTTTCTCGGTGAAGAGGACTATGAGGCACTCGTCAAGTGCGTCCACTGCGGGCTCTGCCTTAACCAGTGTCCGACGTATCGGGCAAATGGGCTTGAACCAGATTCGCCACGAGGCAGGCTGTATCTGATCCGGGCCGTCGCGGAAGGAACGCTTCCTCTCACCGACGAGGTCGAGGACCACTTGAACCAGTGCCTTGTCTGCCGGGCGTGTGAGACGGCATGCCCCTCAAATGTGCAGTTCGGTCAAGTCATGGAAGCCGCCCGCCACTCTATCCTGCAGGAGCGTGCGACACCGCTTCGGCGAGCTCTGACCTGGCTCGCATTCCGTCAACTTTTCCCGCATCCCGAACGTCTCGCATTCGTTGGCTCCCTCCTTCGGTGGTACCAGCGAAGCCCGTTGCCAGCCGTTGTGCAGCTTGCCTCCCGCTTTGGAATTGTTCCACCCCGGCTGGCACTCATGGAGAAGATGGCGCCACCGCTGAGTGACCGTTTTTTCGAGACCCCTACGACTGAGCGCTTTGCGTCGCTCGGACCAGCGCGCATCACTGTTGGAATGGTGTCAGGGTGCATCATGCCGCTTGCGTTCGCGCCAACGAACGAAGCAACGGTCCGGGTCCTGACTGCAAACGGGTGCGATGTCATCGTTCCGCGGGCTCAGCGATGCTGCGGGGCACTGGCCTCACACGCCGGCGACGCGCCGAGCGCCGTGTCGATGGCCCGCGCGAACATCGACGCATTCGAGACCCTGGGGATGGATCGCCTGGATGCAATCATCATCAATTCGGCGGGATGTGGTGCCCAGCTCAAGAACTACGCACACCTTCTGCGGGATGACCCAGCGTACGCGGCCCGTGCCCGCCGGTTCCAAGCTAAGGTTGAAGACGTTGCCGAGTTCCTCGTTCGTGTCGGATTGACGGCACCACTGGGCCCGGTCAATCGTACCGTGACCTATCAGGACGCATGTCACCTCGTACACGGTCAGAAAATCAAGGCACAGCCCAGGGAGCTTCTCCACATGATCCCTGGCGTTGATCTCGTCGAAATGAAAGACCCTGATCGTTGTTGCGGGAGTGCCGGGATCTACAACATCCTCCAACCGGAGATGAGCAGCCAGGTCTTGGAAGCCAAACTTGAGAATGTTGTTGCAACCAAGGCGTCATGCATCGTTGCGTCGAACCCGGGATGCTTGTTGCAAATCAACATGGGGCTAAGAGACCGGGGCATGGACATGACCGGCATGCATATCGTCGACATCCTGGACGAATCGATCACCGCCGCTCGAACCTCCGACCCCGTTCATGCCTGATGCGCCTCCCTGTCCCCCCGGCACTGGCGGGCGCAGGGAATTGTCATTCGCAACCATGAATGCGAGTGCTGTACCGGGATTTAGCAGAATTGTTACCTGTTGCCATTGCAGAAACCACCTGGCAATCGTCAGAATTGGGTAACCCAATGGAATGGGACGGCGGAACGCAGTTCCGGCATGCCCTGAGTACGAGCGCTGGTTGGTACCAGCATCATCGTGTCATGGTGCGTATCCATTCCCCCCTTCCAGAACCCTGATCGGTCCGGTTAACTTGCAAGATCTTTACTGACGCAGTCCGAGGAGCTTCAGACAAATGAACCGCACGAAAATGTCGGGACGCTTATGGCGCCGGTCGGGACTTATGGCACTGGCCATCTCAAGCGTGCTCAACGGTGCTTCCATAGCAAGTGCCGACACAGGGGTAGCGCCACAAGCCTTGACTGGCGTACTGGGATACCGGGGGTCGTCGCAACACACTGGGCAATATGCAGTGGTTGGTCCGCAGTCCCTCAAGTTGGATTGGTATGTGGCCGGGGCTGATGACGTGAACGCCTCTGTTGCCATCAGGGCCGACGGGACGATTTACACCGTCTCAACCGATGGTGTGCTCCGCGCCAGCTCATCTAGCGGAACCGAGCTATGGACATCACAGCTTGGGACGCGCAGCTACGGCGCCCCTGTGCTGACCGAAGATGGCGACCGGATCATCCTCGGGGACCAAAAGGGACGCGTCCGCGCATGGAATGCCGGTGATGGAAGCGGCGTTTGGGTTTCCGCAAACTATGGTCAGGTGCTTGGGGCCGTATCCATCGGCAAGAATAGTCTCATTTGGTTCATCGCAAACAACAAGCGTCTTGTGGCACTCAAGCCTGATGGGACCGAAGCGACCGTCGTGTCCCTTCCAGCAGACGGGGTGGGAACGCCAGCGATCAGCTTGGACGGGACGGTGGTGATTGCGACAATCGACGGGCGCGTTCGGAGGTTCTCCCCGACCGGTGATCCCACGTCGTGGGAAACCGCCCTGCCTGCCTCGCCAACTACTTCTGTCGTCATCGGTCCGGATGGGAACTTGTACGTCGGTGCGACCACTGAAATGGTTGCCATCGCGGCCGATTCTCCCGCGGTCCTTTGGAGAAAGTCCATCGGCACCCCAATTCGTTCGGAACCTGCCGTCGGCTCGGATGGGTCGGTCTACTTCGGTGCCGATGACGGCAAGGTATACGGAATCAGTGCTGACGGCCAGACCCGGTGGTCAGATCAGACAGGCGCACCGGTCGTGTCGTCTCCTGCGATCGACGCCGAAGGCAACGTGTACATCGGGTCAGGTGACTCGATTGTCTACGGTTACACATCTAGTGGCAAGCGGATTGCCACCTTCCGGGCATTTGATGCGGTGAACTCACCGGTGGTTATCGGCCCCAACGGTAACCTGTTTGTGGGATCACGCGACAATCGGATGTATGCACTGCGAGACAACACGCGGAACTTTGCATCGTCGCCGGCCGACCGCATTGGCGGGGATCTCATTCGGGATCCAGCCACTGGCATGGTTTACGTCATCATCAACGGAAAGCGTTCGCACGTCCCGGATCCCGTCACGCTTGCCCGGCTCGGCGTTGGCTCACGGGTGCCAATTAACGCCACACCGGAAGAACTTGCCAAGGTTCCAGTCAGCACACCAATTCCCGCACTCACCGACGGATCCATCATTTCTAGTTCAACTGGCGCCGTCTATCGAGTCTCGAACGGAGAACGGGTACCAATGCCTGAAGGTGCAGTAAATGCAATTGCTGCTCCCGACCAGGTAATCCGTACTGTCCCCCTTTCCGTTGCCGATGGACGCATCGTGAAGGGCACTGACGAGCGCGCGTACGTCATTGAGAATGGCAGTCGGCACTGGCTTACGACCGCGGCTGCGCTGTCCCGCCTCGGCAAGTCATGGTCTGATGTCCACCTAGTCACGGATTCCGTGCTGAAGGGGCTCTTCGCCGGCGCCCAGGTGGATTAGCGGGCCCCCATCATCGCGGGCCATCCCTGCCGGGGCCCCATCGCGAACGGTTGCCCTGGCCGGTATTGCTTGATACCCCGCCCCGTCGGTTCAGGATGTTTCGAGGTCTACTTGATCACCGACGTTGACCCATCCTCCCGTTCGCGCTGACGCAAGGGCACTCTCGAGAACGTACTGAGCACGCAGCCCACTTGAAAACGTCGGCATTTCGCCATCACCATCGCTGAAGCGGACTCGGCCAGCTATCCGCGGACCAATGTGGTCCCGATAGAGGTGCACAAGTGTGGGGTAAAGCAACCCACCGCTTGGTCTCTCGGCACTTGGCGGATGTGGAAGTCCGCCAGGATAGCGAAGGGGCTTGATCGAAGAGCGGGGATGGGAAGTCTGCTCAACCCACGATAAGGACTGGGCCATTGGGTCCAATGGATTCGCAACCGCCTCGTAGGTGCGACGTTCCCCATGCACCGTCAACCCAACGGGATCGGGCGCCCGGTACGTATCGTTCTGGGAAACAAAAACCCTGATATGGGCTCGTTGACGTTGCTCTGGGGCATCCAACCGACCAAGTGAGCCGAATTCTGGGCTACGCATCTGGATCCACGCAATGTCGTTCACAACTGGCACCGGCCCACCTTCGCGACCAACAAGGTCAGCCTCACACCAGACTTGCCAACCTGAAAGTGTGGGTGAAACCTCGCCGTTAGCACGACCTAACAGCCATAGGGCGAGGTCGATTACGTGGACACCCAAGTTTCCGATGACGCCTCCGATCCGTAGCCTCGGATCAAACTGCCACTCCTTCCCCGGGAGGGGCGGCCGTATTGTGAAGTGCGCATCAATTCCGCGGATCCACCCGACTCGCCCTGCGTCAATCTCATCCGCGAGTGATGCAAAGATCGGCGCGAACCGCCAAGTAAAGCCGGTCGCATGGCAAACACCCCTCGCGTCAGCCAGCCTCAGCATTTCAGCGGCATGCTCAACAGACATCGCCAAAGGCTTGTCGCAGAACACGTGGGATCCAGTCTGAATTGCCTGGCAAGTCATCTCATGGTGGTGGGCATCGGGAGACGCAATCACCGTAAGGTCGACGCCAGGCATATCAACAAGTTCATGCCAATCAGAAGTAACGGTGATGCCCGGTAATCCGATGGCCTCGGCAACGGATCGGCCTCTCTCAATCCGGCGCGAGCAGATGCCCAGCAATTCAAACTGATCCGACAATTCGGAGATCACTCGCGCATGTGACCCTCCCCAGCCAGCACCAATGACCACCGTTCGAATCCGCTTCTGGGAACCCATGCAACCCTGATGCCCCTCGTCAATTGCTACCCACCGGTGGTTCCGCCACAAATCCGATGCTAGGATAAACCTATCGTTGACAACCGCGCGTCAGTTGCGCTGGAGCGACCCTGACATCCTTGAGAAGGAGACCGAAAATGGGCGACAAGAACCCGAAGAATGCACAGAAGAAAGACTCTCAGAAGAAGGATGCAAAGAAGAAGTAACCGACCCAAGTTCATGCAACTGGAAATCAAGGGGCGGGACGATGCCACGGCCGATGGGCGTGACAACAACCCGCCCCTTGCTCGTCCCGTGAAATCCGTCCTCGATGCACCGAACCGCCGACCGTCAAGCAACGTCAATCAGTAGCCGCTGACGCGAAGCACGTGCAAGGGAACTATCCGTGTACGCTTCAGTAAGCATGACGGCAGGAGGCAAAGGTTATCCCCGATATACAAGCCGGAATTGTCACCCTGATCTCGTTCGCGATTGCGATCACGATTCATGAGTTTAGTCACACCGCAGCCGCACTGCTGTTAGGAGACAGGACCGCCACGCGTGCCGGACGTCTAACGCTCAACCCCCTGAAACACCTGGACCCATTCGGCACACTGCTACTCATGCTTGCGTCCGTTAGCGGAGGGCTTGGATTTGGTTGGGGTAGGCCGGTCCCCGTGAACGGAAACGCGTTAGCAGGGGGGCGGCGAGGCATGGCCCTCGTGTCAGCGGCGGGTCCGGCATCAAACCTGCTCATGGCACTCGTTTGTGCACTCGGCGCTGAGTATCTACCGGACTTCCCTGGGACCGCAGGTGAACTAGCAACCAAGGTCATCGAAACATCATTCTTCCTGAATATCGGTCTGGCGGCATTCAACTTGCTTCCGCTTCCTCCGCTTGATGGCTTCGCTGTGGCTACGGGCCTATTGCCGTCCCGTATGGCAGATCAACTCGAACGGATCGAACAGTTCGGACCAGGCATCCTGTTGCTCCTGGTGTTCGCACCATCAATCATCCACTTTGACATCCTTGGCCTCGTTATCAGCCCAATTCGTCGCGCGCTTATCATCGCTGTGCTCTGGGTGTCGGGCATCGGCTGACGCCCAAACCACAACAAAGAAAACAGGGCGACACGTTGCCGTGTCGCCCTGTTGCAAACTTCCGAACCAGAGGGTTCTCAGCGCTTGGTGTACTGCGGTGCCTTCCGAGCACGCTTCAAACCGGGCTTCTTGCGCTCCTTGACACGCGCATCGCGAGTCAGGAGGCCTTCGGCGCGCAATGGCTTGCGATGGGTCTCGTCGGAAACGAGAAGGGCCCGGGCGATACCGAGCGAAATCGCATCGGCTTGGCCAGCAATCCCCCCGCCCAGCACCTTGACGACAATGTTGAACCGCGCCAAAGCGTCGATGGCACGGAGTGGCTCACGAACGGTGGTCACCAACGTCTCACGACCGAAGTAGTCCAGCGCCTGACGACCGTTGACAACGATCTGACCATCACCTGGATAGAGCCGCACCCGCGCAACCGCGCACTTGCGACGCCCAAGGCCATAGTAGTACTGCTGAGTGCTGGCAATCATTGCGGTCACGCCTCACTTCCGCCGATGATCGCCGGGGTCAACGCCCACGATGACGGCTGCTGGCTCGAGTGCGGATGCTCACCATGGGCATACACCTTGAGCTTGCGGATCATCTGATGACCGAGATTACCCTTGGGAAGCATTCCCCGAACCGCCTTCTCGATCACTCGATCGGGATGGCGACCAAGGAGCTGCCGCAATGTCTCAGTCCGAAAACCACCCGGATATCCGCTATGCCGGGCATATACCTTGCTGTCAAGCCGGTTGCCAGTCACACGCACCCTTGATGCGTTAATGACAATCACATAATCGCCGCCATCCATGTGAGGGGCGAACGTGGGCTTATCCTTGCCACGAATCTTGCCGGCTACGGCTGTGGCAAGGCGCCCTAGAACTAGGCCCTCGGCATCAACCAACCACCACTTGTGCTCCAGCTCGGAAGCTTTCGGTGAGTACGTCTTCATCCAACTCGCTCTTGATCTACGATCCCGGCGATGCCCGGTATCTCGGTGACAGACGGGTCCCGTCGTACGCCACGTGAACCAGACACAGGCCATGGGGCGGGGCCGCCAAGCCGACAAATCCCTCCGAAGGCACCACCAGCAACGTATCCATCACGTCCGGAGCCACACGAAGATGCCCAACGCGCACCAAGGTCCCGACCAACCGACGCATCATATGACGAAGGAAGGCATTAGCCTCGACTTCGATCACCACGAGAGGCGCGGCTGGCTCACAGTGCGGGTCACACTGAGGGGAAGTGTGCCATATTTCACCGGAAACGGCACGCGCCGCCGGAAGTTCCGGCGCCGCATAACCGTCAGAAACTGAAGCTCGTGCCCGCAACACAACCCGTCGCGTCGGATCTAAACCGACGCGGACACCGAAGGCTGCGAAGTCGTGGCTCCCGACAATCCTACCGAGAGCGTCATTAATCGCCACGACGTCAAGCGGACGCCGGATATTCCAAGCCACTCGACGGTTCGTCGGTAAACCGACTACCGCATTCTCGATCGTGTACCGATAGCAGCGGCTGGTCGCACTGAACCGAGCGTGAAAATCGCCACTAACTGGTTCTACCGCCAACACACGAAGGTCCAGTGGCAAACGAGAATTCAACGAAGAAAGCATCACGGAACCCCGGGAGGAAAGATCAAGGGGCACGTCAAAATGCACTACTTGGCCCGAAGCGTGAACACCGCGATCAGTTCGACCTGCACCAACCACCCTGGCCGCATACCCAGTGGCAACCGAAACCGCCTGTTCGAGTGATGCCTGAACGGTGCGGACATCGGCCCCAGCGTGATCCTGTGCCTGAAAGCCAGCAAAGTCCGTCCCGTCGTACGCGACAACTGCCCGGAACCTCTGCATCATTGCGTCAGGATCGGCGTCTGGTCCCATAAATGGCGATATCCGCGTGTGGACAACCAGTGCAGCCCCCGAGGTCACCGGGGGCTGCGCATATTCCCTCAACAACCGCCTGCGTCCCTACTCAGGGACTGCAATGAACTCTAGGCGCGCAAGAGATGCACCGTCACCCTTGCGAAGGCCAACCCGGGTTACCCGGGTGTAGCCGCCCGCACGGTCAACGTATCGAGGTGCAATATCGTGGATCAACACATTTACCGCACCTTGGTCAGGCAACGTGGACAACGCCATACGACGCGAATGTAAGGTGTCCTTGCGCGCAACCGTCACCAAGCTCTCCACGTGGCGCTGAGCTTCCTTGGCGCGTGCCTCAGTAGTTGTAATGGACTCATGAAGGATCAATGACCTCATGAGGTTGCGCACAAGTGCACGACGCCGATCTGTTGGCAGGCCAAGCCCCCGGCCTTTTTTCCGATGCTTCATACTGGTAACTCACAGATTCCCGGCGAAGGACGCCGAACGGACACAATCCCTAGTACTGAACGTCTGCCGGTACCGCGCTCTCCTCGGAGGCGGGCCCCCACAGGAACACCCCCCGCTCAGCGAGCTTCTCCTCCAACTCTTCAAGCGACTTCTCGCCAAAGTTGCGAAGGTGAAGCAAATCGTCACGGGTCATCGACGCAAGCTGCTCAAGCCGGTTGATGGTGTTGCGCTTCAGACAGTTAAGCGTCCGGTTGGACAACTCAAGGTCATCGACCGAAAGGTCCGCGAGCTCCGGCGGAATCTGGGCAACGGTGGATGGTGTCGGTGAGGCAAGAAGCCGTACGGGCAGATCCTCGGGTTCCGGAAGCTCGGGGCTCAGCGATTGGAAAATTTGGAACGACCGAACCAGAATACGCGCAGCCTCAACGACCGCACTCTCCGGTGTAGTAGTCCCGTCGGTCCAAACCCGCAGGCTAAGCCTGTCCTTGTCAACGTTCACGCCCAACCGCGTGGGTACGACGTGATACTCGACCTTGCGGATCGGCGTGTAGATCTGGTCTACCGGTATCTCGCCAATCGCAGTGTCGTCTCGAGGGTCTGCCTCAACAAACCCCCACCCTCTCGCAACGGTCAACTCCATCGACAGATGCGCCTGATCATTGTCGAGCGTCGCAATGACCTGATCACCATTCACGATTTCCACCGTGTCCGGCCAGATAACGTCACGTGCATGGACGACACCAGGACCGGGTGCGTCGAGCCTGGCAACAACCGGCTCATGGGCAAAACTACGAACCCTGATCCGCTTTACATTTAAGACGATCTGGGTGACGTCTTCCTTTACATTCGGAATGCTCGAGAACTCGTGGTTCACCCTGTCAATCCGAATCGAGCTCACGGCCGCACCAGGCAGAGAACTCAAAAGAACACGACGCATGGAGTTGCCAATGGTCTGGCCATAACCGCGCTGAAGCGGCTCAAGCACGAACTCACCGTAGTGAGGGTCGTTGGCGTGCTCCGGGGCCGCCTCAATACGACGAATGGTCGGCAGCGTTTCCTGTTCACTCACGGGGTCTGAGCCTCCTCCCTCGACTGGCGGCAGGCAGGGGAAGTCGTCTCAGTCACCCGACCGCTTCCGTTGCCACACGCGCCAGAATAAGGAACTGGCGGACACTGCAAGGCAATGCCCGCCCGCACTTTCTGTCATCCCGGAACTACCGGGCGTAGAACTCGACAACCAACTGCTCGGTCACCTGTGCATCGATCTCATGTCGCAGCGGCAGCGCATTCACCCGGGCCGTGAAACTCTCCCTGGTGAACGTCAACCACGCGGGTATCTGCCGCTGTCCAGTGGCATCCGCCGCCTGAACGAGGATCTCCAGCTTACGGGACTTCTCTCGAACCCCGACACTGTCGCCCGGCTTCACCATTGCAGACGGAATGTCTGTCTTGCGTCCGTTCAGGGTGAAATGACCATGGCGCACCAACTGTCGAGCCTGCGACCGGGAACCACCCAGGCCAATCCGGTACACGACGTTGTCTAGTCGGCTCTCGAGGATCTGAAGCAGGTTGAAACCTGTCGAACCGGGTCGGCGCTCAGCCTCATCATAATGACGGCGAAACTGAGCCTCAAGAACGCCATACGTCCGGCGTAGCTTCTGCTTCTCACGCCATTGCAATGCGAACTCTGTCGGCCGACGACGCTTGCCAGTCCCCTGAGGGCCGGGCGGCGTCGGCCGCTTGTCAAGGGTGCATTTGGTGACGCACCGCTCGGCCTTCAGGAAGAGCTTCACGCCCTCCCTCCGGCAAAGCTTGCACACCGGTCCCGTGTAGCGAGCCATTCACAAAACCCCGTTGCACCTCGGTGCAACTCCCGAAAATAACACCTGCGAGTGCCGCTCGCGGCTGACGTTGGGGTGCCCCTCACTCGGCACTATGACATTCACCCACGACCCAAAAGGTAACGAATGACTGTAAGCGAGACTTCCAGCATGTTCACGAGACCATACCCGAGACGGTAGCAATCCCGGCCCACCTGACAGCAAACCCCACCTGATGAACTTTGGTGTCCTTGCGAACATATGGGCGACATCAGAAACCCATCGCACTCCAGCGACCATAGATAGCGCGGAGTGAGTTACACCCTCCGACGCTTAGGAGGCCGCGGACCATTGTGCGGAACAGGCGTAACATCAGTAATTGACATCACTGCCAATCCTGCAGCCTGCAATGAACGAATGGCAGACTCTCTCCCGGACCCCGGACCGCGGACAAACACCTCAACCGAGCGCATGCCTTGCTCCATCGCCCGCCTAGCAGCACTCTCAGCCGTCACGCCGGCCGCGTACGGTGTGCTCTTACGAGACCCCTTGAAACCACCAGCACCGCCCGTGCTCCAAGAAACCGGGTTACCGTTCGGATCCGTGATGGTCACGATCGTGTTGTTGAACGTCGACTGAATGTGCGCCTGTCCGCGAGGCACGTTACGCTTTTCGCGGCGCTTCTGGCGCGTACTCCCACGTTTCCGCTCGGCCATACCGGTCTCTCATCTCCTTGGACACCCGACATCAGCCCATGCAATCCAGTGCATTGGAACCGAACACCAAGTGACTCAGTGGTCCACTTGTGTAAAGAACTGGACGCCACTTGCCCCTTCAAAGAGCCGGACGACCACTCAGCACCAACTACTTCTTCGCGGTCGCCTTCTTGCGCGAACCAACGGTCTTCTTGGACCCGCGACGAGTGCGAGCATTCGTCCTCGTCCGCTGACCACGCGTCGGAAGCCCTCGGCGATGCCTCTGGCCCCGATAGCAACCAATGTCAATCAGGCGCTGGATGTTCTGCCGGACCATCCGCCGAAGATCACCCTCCACGATGAACTGTCTCTCTACGACCTCACGGAGCCGATTGACCTCGTCCTCAGTGAGCGCGCTCACCTTGCGGTTCGGCGCAATCTTGCAAATCGCCAACGCCCGCTTCGCGACCGTGCGGCCGATCCCGTAGATGTACGTCAACGAAATCTCAACGTGCTTTTCGCGGGGGATATCAACCCCGGCAATGCGTGCCATCTCAATAGACCCCTCGGCTCATCCGGAACCCAACCTGTCGACGCACCGTCAGAGCGCAAAACCTCCCAACGTGCGTCATGCGCTCTACCCCTGCTTTTGTTTGTGCTTGGGTTCAGAACAAATAACCCTTAGCACGCCGTGCCGCTTAATGACGCTGCACTTCTCGCAGCGCTTCTTGACCGATGCCGTGACCTTCACCACTCGCCTCTGCTCGTTACTAGACGGCTGTCAAATGAGACCGTCAGGAGACTGCCTGGCGGGTCCGCGCCCTTGACCGGCGCCCGATAGGAGTGGTTACGAGGGCGTGACACGCTAAACCGCAACCACCAGATTGTCAGTGTACCAGAGAAGCCGACCATACCCATGCCGCATTCACACCTAGCGGGAAACCGGCATTGCACTCCGAGCGGTAGCCAGCAAGCTCTCACGCACCCTCAACTCGGGCTCGTCACCGTTGACATGCTTGAGGCTACCGCGCGCTGCGTAGAAGTCGATCACAGGCCTCGTACTCGTCGCATACACGAGCAAACGCTCTTGGATGGTGTCACGCCGATCGTCCACACGCTGCATCAGTGCACGGCCGCAAACATCGCATACACCAACCATGATTGGAGGATGAGTCTGAACGTTGTAACTTGCATTACACCCGCTACACAGCCAACGCCCCGAAAGCCGCGCGATCAACACATCCTCAGGAACATCAAGAACCAATGCAAGCTGATCTACCGAAGGCGAAAAGTCACGCAACGCCTCATCGAGAGCCAACGCTTGCTCAGTCGTCCGGGGAAACCCATCCAGAACGCCGCCAATGCGGGATCCCTGAGGATTCGACGCAATGAGTGCCTGCAAAAAAACGGGGACAATATCTTCGTCAGGAACGTATTGACCACGCTCGATATATGAGCGCACCTGCTCCCCCCATCGTGACCGGTCTGCCATGGCTCGCCTGATGAGATCCCCGCTCGCAAGGTACGAAACGCCGAGCGAACTCGCGAGCGAACGGCCCTGAGTTCCCTTCCCGGAACCAGGCGCACCCATGAGGGTGATGATCACTTGATGAACCCCTCATACCGACGCATCAACAATTGCGCCTCGAGCTGCTTCATCGTATCGAGTACTACGCCGACGACGATAAGAATGCCGGTACTCGAAAGGGTAAGCACCTGAATACCGGTCACCACTCCCGCAATGTACGGCGCGATCGCGACAATCCCTAGAAAGATGGCTCCTAGCAGGGTAATCCGGTTTACAACGCGGTTCAGATAGTCAGCCGTGGGCCGCCCGGCTCGAATACCGGGAATGAAACCACCCTGCTTCTGCAACGTCTCAGGCAGGTTCTGCTGCTGGAAAACGACAGCGGTATAAAAATACGTGAATGCAACAACCAGCCAGAAGTACAAAACCCAATAGACCACCCCTGTGGAACTAAACACACGAGCGATGAACTGCGCGGTCGTCTTGACCCAATCGGTCTCAGCCGCCGTGAAATACGTAGCAATAGTTCCAGGTATAAGCATGATGCTCATAGCAAAGATCAACGGAATCATCCCGGAAGAGTTGACTTTCAACGGAATGTAGGTCGTTGTCCCACCGAAGACCCGATTGCCACGAATGCGCTTCGCGTACTGGACCATGATCCGCCGCTGGCCTTCATTAATGAAAACAATGGAAGCCACCATCCCAAGGCCGATTACACCCAGAAAGATGAGACCGAGGAAACTCGTTCCAGAAACAAATGATTGGCCGATGGACCCAGGCAGACGAGCGATGATCCCGGCAAAAATCAGCAGGCTCATCCCGTTGCCCACACCCTTCTCGGTGATGATCTCCCCGAGCCACACGAGGAACATTGTCCCAGCGGTGAGGGTCAGGACCATAGAAACCGTTGGCAAGAACGTCGACGCACTCATGAGGCCGAAATTAGAAATAATCCCCTCACGAGCCAAGAGCGTGGCCTGAGCGTAAGCCTGAAGCATCGCCAGAGGAACTGTCAGTACTCGGGTGTACTGAGCAACCTTGGTACGCCCGGCCTCGCCGTCCTTTTGCATCTCCTGCAACTGGGGGATGACCGGAGCCAGCACCTGCATGACAATCGAGGCCGTGATGTAGGGGTACACGCCAAGAGCGGCGATTGAAAACGTAGTTAGCGATCCGCCGGAAAAGAGATCCAACATCCCAAGGAGTTGGTTCTGCTCAAGCAACTGCCGCAAACTACCGAGATTCACTCCAGGCAGAGGGACATGCGCCACAACACGGAAGACAGCAAGCATCGCGAACGTGAAGAGAATCTTTCGCCGCACATCAGGCAACCGGAACGCCCGCATCACCGCTTCGAACAACGGCCTAACCCTCTCCATACCAGCGAAACAGGAGCCCCACTTGTGGCCAGCCCCAACAGAAACGCTTGGTCATGCAACGAAGAATGCCAGACACAATCCGATACTGACCGTACCGTGCCTGGCATGTGTCCCGCGACCCAGGGCGTACCCCTAGGACTCGCTCGACAACCCTAAAGCGATAGCCTTCTCAGCCTGATTCATGGAACGAACCCAACGGACAACCCGCAGGTCCACGTGTCCACCGGCCGCCTCAATGGCACCGCGAGCGGACCCAGAAATGCGATGAACCTGCACGGTAACGGACTTGGACACCGACCCATCTCCAAGAAGCTTGACGGGAGTGCGACCACTCGAATCGGTGATAAGCCCCAAAGCCCCCAACGCCTCGATTGTCACCGCAGATCCCGCGTCAAAATGATTCTCGATATCGTCAAGATTAACCACTTGAGCGTCGACACGGAACCGGGCCCGGCTGAAACCACGCTTGTGCGGGATCTTCATCGTCCAAGGGTTCTGACCACCCTCAAAGTACGCCTTCGGACCCTTGCCAGCGCGGGAGCCCTGCCCCTTCTGACCACGGCCGGAAGTCTTAACCTTCCCAGAACCATGGCCACGCCCCACGCGCTTCGCCTTGCGATGCGAGCCTGGATTGGGAACCAACTCATGCAACTTCATAGAAACTCGACCTCTCTGTCGCCACCGCAGTCTACGATGTGCGGAATTGCGTCACACAGACGCCGCAACACCCTCGGCAGACACGGCCCCTGGGACTTCCTGTACGGTCACCAAATGCCTGACATGAAACACCATCCCACGAACCGTGGTTGTGTCAGGCCGCTCCACAGACTGGCCGAGCTTCCGCAGACCAAGTGACCGGACGGTCTGCTTCTGCCTCTCACTGTAGCCAATAGAACTCTTGCGATACGTGATGCGCAATACCCCAGACATCGATATTTACTCCACTCCGTCGACGGCGTCGTCGGACGCACCTGCCGAAGCCGGCAGCGACCGGCCAAGCCTGCGCGCAACCTGCTCGGCGGTCACAAGCTTCTTTAGGGCGGCCTCGGTGGCACGAACCACATTCACCTTGTTCGAAGAACCAAGTGACTTGCTGAGGACGTCCTGAATACCCGCAGCCTCAACCACCGCACGCACCGCACCACCGGCAATCACGCCGGTACCCGGCGCAGCCGGCTTGAGCATGACTTTCGCTGCCCCGAACGATTCCAGAACCTCGTGCGGAATGGTCCGACCGACAACTGGAACCTTGAACAGGTTCTTCTTGGCCTGCTCAATCCCCTTGCGGATGGCCTCAGGCGTCTCACGCGCCTTGCCCATGCCAACACCAACGTGGCCCTGACCGTCACCGACGACCATCACCGCAGAGTAGCTGAAGCGACGACCGCCCTTTACGACCTTCGCACACCGATTGAGCAACACAAGGCGCTCTTTGAGATCCAACCTGTTCGTGTCAAGACGTGGCATTCGTGGCTCCTAGAAATCCAGACCGGCTTCGCGTGCCGCGTCGGCGAGACGCTGAACCCGTCCGTGGTAGAGATACCCACCACGATCGAACACAACCTTGGTAATTCCTGCTGCCAGGGCTCGCTCAGCGACAAGGCGACCAACGGAGGCCGCCTCCTCCAACTTGGGCGTCCCCGCAAGCACTGCCTTCAAAGAAGCATCGAGTGTTGAAGCAGACACAAGGGTGTGGCCCTCGTCATCGTCAATGATCTGGGCATACATGTGCTTGCTGCTGCGGAAGACCGCCAAACGCGGACGGAGCTCAGAGCCTGAAACCCGCGCACGGATACGCCGATGACGCTTCTGCCGCGCGTGAACGCTGTTACGTTTCCTGATCATCGTCCCGCCAGCCTACTTCTTCCCGCCGACCTTACCGGCCTTGCCCGCCTTGCGACGAATCTTCTCATCAGAATAGCGAATGCCCTTGCCAAGGTACGGCTCCGGTGGCTTGATACCCCGAACCTGAGCGGCAACCTCACCCACAAGCTGCTTGTCGATGCCAAGAATGTGCAGCCGGGTCGGAGACTCAACCTCGAATGACACCCCAGGTGGCGGCGCAACCTCAACCGGGTGAGAGAAGCCAACCTGCAAGGTGAGACGAGGGCCCTGCTTCGCAACACGGAACCCGACGCCTGTAATGTCAAGCGTCCTGCGATACCCCGCAGTAACCCCGATTACCATGTTGGCGATCAGCGTTCGCGAAAGACCATGCAAAGCCTTGTGTTGCTTGATATCGCTCGGACGGATGACCAACACCTCGCCTCCACTGATGGAAACTCCGATGGGCGCCGGGATAGCCTGCGACAGGCTCCCCTTGGGCCCACTTACTGAAACCTCACCAGCGCCTAGCGTGACCTGAACCCCAGGCGGGAGAATGACCGGCTGCCTACCAATACGGGACATGTCTCAACACCCTCCAAGCGTGCGCCAACGACCAGGACAAGTCGCATGTAACCCACGCTCTAGCTACCAGATGTACGCCAACACCTCACCACCAAGGCCGCCACGCCAAGCGTCACGGCCGGTCATCAACCCGCGAGGTGTCGAAATGATGACGGTCCCAAGTCCACCTAACACACGCGGGATCCGGTCGTGACCCCGGTAAACCCGCAACCCAGGCTTGCTCACGCGCTTCAGTCCGGTCAGCGCCGGCTGGCGGTTCTGATCGTATTTCAAAGTCACGCTCAGCGTACCCTGCGGACCGTCAGCCACCACCTCGTAAGAAATGATGTATCCCTCTGCCTTCAGGATCTCAGCAATCCTGCGCTTCAGATGGGATGCAGGGATGGAAGTCGCCACGTGTCGGGCACGCGATGCATTGCGCAACCGCGTCAACATGTCAGCAATAGGGTCAGTCATCATGGGCGGTGATCTCCTGGCTCGTGTAACCCACCCGGGTCACGTGGCCGGTCCGAAACAATAAACAACACGGGCGTTCAAGCGATTAACCCCTCCACTCCAAGTGGAACAGGCCAACCAAAACGATTCCTACCAACTAGCCTTCGTGACGCCCGGCAACTGTCCAACAAGCGCGAGTTCGCGAAAGCAGATCCTGCAAAGCCCAAACTTGCGGATGAACGCGCGCGGACGCCCACATCGACGGCACCGATTGTGCCGCTGGACCTCAAACTTGAACGGTCGCTTTGACTTCTCGATCTTGCACTTCTTGGCCACGGATTGCTGTCCTTACTCTGCGCGGATCAAGCCCGCTGCTCGCCTGACTGATCAGTAGTACTACCGGGCAGCGGGCTCGGCAGGCTGGGTCCGGAATGGCATTCCCATCAATTCGAGCAGCCTCCTGCCCTCATGGTCGGACAACGCCGTGGTGACGATCGCGATCTCCATCCCCCGAAGACGATCAATCTCGTCGTACTGGATCTCGGGAAAGATGAGTTGCTCACGGAGGCCAAGCGTGTAGTTACCCCGTCCGTCAAAGGAATCGGGGGAAACGCCAGAGAAGTCACGCACCCGAGGCAGAGCAACGTTGAACAACTTATCAAGGAAGTCGAACATCCGAGCACCACGCAGCGTCACCATGCAGCCAATTGATTGGCCCTCACGCAGCTTGAACTGCGAAATAGACCGCTTCGCCTTGGTGATGACAACCTTCTGACCAACAATAGTCTCCAAGTCACCAACAGCGGCGGCCATGGCATTGGCATTGCTAAGAGCCTCACCCATGCCGATGTTGATGACAACTTTGTGGAGGCCAGGAGCCTGCATGACACTCCGATACCCGAACTCCTTGACAAGCTCTGGGCGGATCTCGACGTCGTACTTCACTCGCAACCGAGGAATCTCGCGCGGTCCAACCGGAACCGGCGGAAGCCCCTGGGCACCCCGGCGAACGCCAGTCCCCCCGCCAGCGCGCGACGTCCGCGAGGTAGAAGCCATCGCAGGCGCCCCACGAGCCGGCGTGCGAGGACCCTTCGCGGACCCCTTGGAAGACGAACCCTTGGACGAACTACCCTTCGACCCTGAGCCCTTCCGATCAGCCATCCTTGACCACCTTCTTCTCGATCACATCGCCACACTTGCGACACGTCCGCACCTTCGTGCCATCAGCGAGCAGCTTAAAGCTGACCTTGACACCACGCTTGCACGACTGACACATGACGGCGACGTTGGAGATGGCAACTGGAGCGAAGAACTCAATACGACCGGCAGGCTGTCCCGGCTGTCGAGCTTTAACATGCCTGATCCGCGTATTGATGTTCTCGACAACAACACGGTTGTCAGCGGTGAGCACCTTGGTAACGGTGCCCTCCTTTCCCTTGTCACGACCGGTCAATACAACCACCGTGTCGTTCTTGACCACCCTCGCGGCCATGCTCGTATCCTCACACTCTCCGCGATCGAGCGTCGGCGTGACCACCGACCCCCGACCACCTATCTCGCCCTACAAACGCCCTTGACCGTCTAAAGAACCTCTGGCGCCAACGAAATGACCTTCATGAAATTCTTGTCACGAAGCTCGCGCGCCACGGGCCCAAAAATTCGCGTGCCCCGAGGGTTGCCCTGAGGATTCAGAACCACCGCAGCATTGTCGTCAAATCGAATGTGTGACCCATCCGGACGCCCAAACTCCTTGGCCACCCGCACGATCACTGCACGAACCACGTCACCCTTCTTGACACCAGCGCCAGGAGTAGCCTCCTTGACGGCAGCGACGATGACATCACCAATGTGGCCGTACTTCCTCGCCGAACCGTCAAGAACACGAATACACATCAACTCACGGGCGCCACTGTTGTCCGCGCACCTGAGCCTCGTCTGCGGTTGGATCACTTGCTCATTCCCTCAGCCGGAAACGCCATTAGCTCGTGGAACAAATGCCCACGCATATGGCGCCTACTCGATGCCAACAACCGGCGCCGCCGTTGCCGGCAACGCAACCCGCTTCCCCCGGTCAGCAATCCGCTCCACGATTGCCGTCACAACGAAGTGCTTGCGCTTACTAATCGGACGCGACTCACGGATTCGAACCATATCCCCAACGGAACTCGCCGCATGCTCATCATGGACGAGGAACTTCTTGGTATGGCGAACCATCCGCTGATACAGCCGGTCACGGCGGAGTGACTGGACCGCTACGAGCACGGTCTTCTGCATCTTGTTGCTGACAACCCGCCCAACCAGGACCTTCTTGCGTTCACGCACGACCAGATACTCCCTCGAACAGAACTGCACGCCTGCGGCGCACAAACGCACGCCACAGCAACGTCAACCCTGGCGCTGCTGCCCAGCTATGGTCAGAATGCGAGCAATCTGACGACGCACCTCACCAAGCCGGTTGTGGTTCTCAAGCTTGCGAGTTGCCAACTGAAACCGAAGATTGAACAATTCCTGACGTGCCTCATCAAGACGCTCGGCAAGCTCAGCAGCCGTCAACTGGCGCAACTCCGCCGCTGTCGTAGACATCACTCAGCTTCCTCTTCAACAATCGCCACCACTGTCTCTCCACTGTCGAGAGCCTGCTGCGCCTCGGATGCCTGCTCACGATCTGGGAAGTCGGCACGCGTAACGAACTTGGTCCTGATTGGAAGCTTGTACTGCGCTAGACGGATGGCCTCGCGAGCAACATCCTCCCGAACGCCCTCAACTTCAAAGAGCATGCGACCCGTCCGCACAACACACACCCAATGGTCTGGTGCGCCCTTGCCACTACCCATGCGGGTCTCGGCCGGCTTTGCAGTCACTGACTTATCCGGGAAGACCCGGATCCAGACCTTGCCGCCACGGCGCATGTAGCGGGTGATGGCAATTCGGGCCGCCTCAATTTGTCGGCTGTCCAACCAGCACGGCTCGAGCGCCTGAAGGCCAAACTGACCAAACGCAATGAAATTGCCACGGCTCGCAGCACCGCGCATATTCCCGCGGTGCATCCGCCGATACTTGACGCGTTTTGGCATCAACATCGCGTCGTGCTCTCCTCAATCCCGTTCAAATCGCTCACCGAGCTAGCCGACCAAAACCGACCGGCGAAGCGCGCAAACCAGCTAGCGTGCCGGAGGGGCGCCCCGCCCCGTGCCTGCACCGCGGCCCTGCCCAACACTCCGGCCACCACTACCACCACGCGGTCCACTGCCGCCGAACCCGCCGCGGGAGCCACCAGCGCCACCACCACGCGGTCCACCAGACCGGCTGTCACTCGAGCGCCGAGGCTCCTGAACAGCCGGGTCAACCACCTTCTGGCCAGGTGCAACGTCGCCACGGTAGATCCAGACCTTGACGCCAATCCGGCCGAAGGTAGTGGCCGCCTCAGACTGCCCGTAGTCAATGTCTGCGCGAAGCGTCTGGAGCGGAACCTTGCCGTGCGCTTCCTTGTCCTTGCGCGCCATTTCAGACCCGCCAAGCCGACCGCCCACCTTGATACGGATGCCCTTGGCACCCATACGCTCCGCCCGCTGTACGGCCTGCTTCATCGCCCGACGAAACGCCACCCGGCGCTCAAGCTGCTCAGCGATACTCCGTGCAACCAGGCGCGAATCGATCTCCGGGTTCCGGATCTCCATGATGTTGACGCGAGCCTTCTTGCCAGTCATGCCCTCAAGAAGCTTGCGCAGCTCTTCAACCGCTGCCCCTTGCTTCCCAATCACAATACCGGGCTTCGCAGTATGTATTGTGACCTTGACCTCATTCAAGTGACGCTCAATTTCCGTCTTGCTCACACTTGCATTCGCAAGCCGACGCGTGATCAATTGCCGGATATCAAGATCCTCGCCAACCAACTGGGTATAACCAGCCTTGTCCGCGAACCACTTGCTCTCCCAATCACGGATCACGCCGAGCCGGAACCCAATCGGGTGTACCTTCTGGCCCACTCTAGTCCCTCATGCCTTCGCTGCCGACACTCGCATGTCGGACACTCCTTGGTGACGCCACGCAAGAAGCGTTACGCCGGTTTGCGTTTGTATCCACGACGCGTCGGTTCAATATCGTTGCTGACAACTACGGTAATATGTGTCGTCTTCTTCTCGATGACACCAGCCTGACCGCGAGCGCGGGGACGAAACCTCCGGGGAAGCGTCGGACCCTTATCCGCAGTTGCGCTGACGACAACCATCCCGGCAGTGTTCAGGCTGAAATTGTTCGACGCGTTTGCAAGCGCTGAACGAAGGATCTTGGCAACGACCTCGGACGCCGCCTTTGGCGACGTGTCGAGGAATGCCAATGCCTCAACAGCAGCGCGGCCGCGGATTGCGTCTACAACCAACCGTGCCTTCTGGGGCGACATTCTCACCCCGCGTGCGAGCGCTCGTACCTGCATTGGAATCTCCGATCCGGAAGCGGCCACGTCACCTTCTGATAGCAAGGTGAAGCAACCTGGATATCAATCAAGGAACTCAGAAGCACTACCGACTGCTGCGCTCCGTCTTCGTATGACCGCGAAAGTGCCTCGTCGGCGCAAACTCCCCGAGCTTGTGCCCGACCATATTCTCAGACACAAAAATGGGCACGTGCCTACGCCCGTCATGGACACCGATGGTGTGACCAACCATCTGAGGAAAGATGGTCGAGTCGCGAGACCAGGTCTTCAATACACGCTTCTCGTTATTGCGGGTAAGCAACTCGATACGCGCAAGCAACCGCGCGTCGACGAAGGGACCCTTCTTGACTGAACGGGACACAGTGACCTCTTCCTTCTGATCGGTCGACGGAGACTACCGTCGCTTGTCGCGCACCCTACTGATAATGAGCCGATCACTCGCCTTGCGCTTACGCGTCCGAAGGCCCATCGCGGGCCGTCCCCAAGGCGTCTTAGGCTGACCACCAATTGGCGACTTGCCCTCACCACCTCCATGCGGATGGTCGTTCGGGTTCATGGCAGAACCACGGACACTCGGCCGTCGGCCCATCCAACGTGACCGACCTGCCTTGCCCAGCTTCACATTCTTATGATCAACGTTGCTCAGCTGTCCGATCGTCGCCATGCACGAAGCGTGCACCCGCCGCAACTCCCCTGACGGCAACCTTATAGTGGCGTATCCGCCATCCTTTGCCATCAACTGTGCCGAGGTGCCAGCCGAACGCACGAGCTGCCCGCCCTTTCCTGGGTGCATCTCGATATTGTGGATGACCGTGCCGACAGGCATCGCACTCATTTGCATTGCGTTGCCGGGCCGGATCTCGGCATCCGGACCGTTCATCAGCGTATCGCCGACCTTGAGGCCAACTGGCGCAAGGATGTACTTGCGGATGCCGTCGTGGTAGCAAATCAAAGCAATCCGAGCCGTCCGATTCGGGTCATACTCGATAGTTTCGACTTTAGCCGGGACGCCGACTTTCGTCCGCTTCCAATCGATGATCCGATACAGGCGCTTGTGACCACCGCCACGATGGCGGACCGTGATCTTGCCCTGGTTATTGCGACCGGCGTGTTTGAAAAGCCGCTCGGTCAACGGCTTGTATGGCTTATCGACAGTGATCTCATCAAACGATGCACCGGTCGCCCCACGGCGGCCAGGAGATGTCGGACGATAGATCTGCACGGGCATGGTTAACAATCCTTACGGTCAGCTGGTGCGCCGGACGCCCTACGCGTCAAACAACCCGATACGCTCCCCTGACTTCAGGGTAACGACCGCCTTTTTCCAGTCCGACTGATACGCAGTCCAGCGCTTCCAGCGACGGGACTTACCAGGCATGACCGCGATGTTCACAGCAACGACATTCACCTTGAACGCCCGCTCGATCGCCTGCTTGACTTGGGCCTTCGTGCAGTCAGGATGAACCTCAAATAGGAACTTTCCTTCAGCCGCGAGCGCCGTGCCCTTCTCCGTGATCAAAGGACGGCGGAGTACTTCCCAGATGTCACTAACTGGCATTTGACCTACTCCGCTTCCTCATCATGTGAGTGGCCATGATCGTGGCCGTGCCCATCATCCATCGGCAGCCCATATCTCTGCTCAAGTTGACGGGCTGCCCCAACAAGCATGACTACCCGCTGGTGCCTCAGGATGTCATAAACGCTGATGTTCTCAGTGGTGACCACCCTGACCTTTGGAAGGTTCCTGGCGGACAAGCGGATCACGTCGTTGGGCCCATCAAGGACAACCAATCGAGATGTCGCCAACGCAACCGTATCCAGCAAACCCCTGACCGCCTTGGTATTCGGAGCATTGAGAGCCGGAAAGCCCTCAATCAACACAACCTCCCCTGCCAGAAGCTTTGCGGACAACGCGGAACGAATGGCGCCAGAACGCATCTTCTTAGGGAAATCCTGATGGTAGCTGCGTGGATGTGGCCCGAACACCACACCACCCTTACGCCAATGAGGTGCTCGCTTGCCACCCTGACGGGCACGTCCGGTGCCCTTCTGGCGCCACATCTTCTTGGTACTACCCGCGACCTCACCACGCGTCTTGGTGTCGTGCGTCCCCTGCCGGGCATTTGCCAGCTGCCGCTGCACGGCCTGATGCATCAGCGGTACGTTCGGAGTGACACCGAAAACATCCTCGCGAAGCACAGTGGACGGGCCACGGGCGCCAGACGAGTCAAAAACGCTTGTCTCAGGCATGATCATGCCCCTTGCTAACCAATACCAGTCCGTCCCGTGGTCCCGGAACGGCACCCTTGACAAGAATGAGGTTCCGATCAACATCGGCGCGAACAACCACAAGATTGCTCACCGTCACGCGCTCATTCCCCATCTTTCCCGCCATCCGCAAGCCCTTAAGCACTCGGCCCGGGGTCGTCCCCGATCCAATTGAACCCGGAGCGCGGAGACGGTCGGACTGTCCGTGAGTCTTCGGGCCACCGGCAAACCCATGACGCTTGACAACGCCCTGGAAGCCCTTGCCCTTTGACGTCCCCGTCACCTTGATCTTCTCACCAGCAGTGAACAAGCTTGCGTCAAGACGTTGCCCAAGCGAGAACTGGCTGGCGTCTCGGACGCGCCACTCGCGCAAGTGCCTGAGCATTGGCGTCTGCGAAGCCTTGAAGTGACCCTCCTGCGGATCCTTCACCCGCCGGGTCTCTTCAAACCCAAGCTGGATGGCCTCGTACCCGTCAACCTTCGCCGTCTTCACCTGGGTGATCCAGCATGGCCCAGCCTCAATGACAGTGACCGGAATGACATTCCCATCCTCGTCAAACACCTGGGTCATACCCACCTTGCGACCAATCAACCCGGTACTCATCGGTATCCGTTCCTGCAACCTTCACGTGGCGTTCAAATCAGCAGCCGATGCCACTCGCCTCCGAAGCGTGCCTACAGTTTGATCTCAATATCCACGCCCGCAGGAAGGTTGAGGCGCATCAGCGCATCAACCGTCTTCGGTGTCGGCTCGAGCACGTCGATCAGCCGCTTGTGCGTGCGCATCTCGAAGTGCTCCTGCGAATCCTTGTCGATGAACGGCGACCGCATGACCGTGAACCGCTTCATCTCCGTCGGAAGAGGCACCGGGCCGGCCACATCGGCACCGGTCCTCTGCGCCGTCTCGACAATCTGTCGGGCGGACTGATCAAGGATCCGATGGTCAAATGCCTTCAGCTTGATGCGAATTCGTTGCTTCGCCACGAGTATCGTCCTCTCAGGATCACCGTACTAGAAGAGCCTCACACTGCTACGCGATGATCTTGGTGACGACGCCGGCACCGACCGTCCGGCCTCCCTCGCGGATCGCGAACCGCAACCCTTCCTCCACCGCCACCGGCACGATCAACTCGATCTGCAACTCCACG
>SHXX01000055.1 GCA_009693165.1 Chloroflexota bacterium | reverse complement strand
CCCCGGGCAGTCCGTGGTGGCGTCAGGTCGATGACGACGGGACCGTCAGCCACAATCGAGGCATCGGTTCCCGGCGAGTTCACGATCATTTTGAGCGACTGGGCAACAAGGCCGCGCCTGACCAGCCGGTCACCGATTTCGAGGCGCCCAACTAGCGAGTCGTCTACTACCGCGCTCCCTCGTAGGCCACGCCGACCCGGACGAGGTTCCGCACCACCATCGGAAGCAACCCCGGCCGCCCCCGGCACCTCGGTCAGTGAACGGAGTGCCTCCCGAAGCTGTGACGCAAGATCCAGGGTCTTGTTCATCGTGAGGAGCAAGTCACCTTCACTCACGCCGACGCTATCGAGAAGCTCACCAAAGGTCTCACCGCGGCACCACGCCGTCAGGACACCGTGGAAACTGCGATTCAGCCCGGAGGTGATCGTCAGGCCAGCACGTTGTTCAGCCTGCACCATTTCTGTACCGAGCTCATCGAGACGGTTTCGCACCTCGGACATCACTGCCGAGAGCCAGTAGCGGTTATAGCGAACGGTGTCACGGTCGTAACAGAACCATGAGATCAACTCCATGAGATCCGTCGGCGTGAGGGCGTCAAGCCATCCGCGACGGGCGGCATTCAGCAGCAGCAGTCCATTCGGGTCGTAGAGTGAACGCAAGCCAACGGCGATGTCGGTCGGTTGAGCCAGACCTGCCCGCGCCGGCGTCAACGCACCAAATCGTCCCAGGACTGACACGATCGCATCGAGCGTCCTCGTGGCTTGGGTCGCCGCCTCGGTCTCGATCAGGGCCGCGTGCGCCTCAGCCTCCATGACCGACCGGAGCGCCTCGCGTTCGCGACGCCATGCACGGTCATGCGCCGAACGGTGCGGGCACTTGTGGCAAGGATGACCTGCCATGCGCAACTGCAGAGACGCCTCACGGATGACTTGTGGCGTCACAAGGCGTTCGGTAAGTTCCCGTTGCCTGGCACGCCGATCAGCTTCGAACCGGGCTAGATCGGGAAGTTCGAGGGCTGCAATGCCAGCCTCGAACCTCGCCCATCCCATCGGGTCTAGGACAGTCCGCGCATCGGTCTGGGGTTGCGCATCCACCAGATCCGGTGGAACCACCACGCGCGAAATGCCATCTCGACCGGATGAGAGGCGGGTAACCACGGACCACTGACGGACCTGGATCAAATGCCCTTCAGCCAGGAATATCCCCGGGCCGGAACCATCGCGGCGCAGGAAGACCGCCCATGCACCGCCAGCGGTTGTAGCCGGTACCGGTTCGTCCTCCGTTGAGGCATCCCGTGCAACCGTGGCCCGCCAGTTTGAAAGGTAGACCACCTCACCACCGGTGAACCCCTGGACCGCACGCTTGACCGCGACCGGCGATGGTGGGTTCCAAGGAAGGTGACCGGCATCACGCGCCGCGCCAGCAACCGCAATCCGCGCCCGTTCCGCCTGCCGGTGCGCCTCTGCAACGTCACGCCGAAGTGCCGTGTAATCGACGATCGCGTCATCGCCCACATCGGGAACCGGGCACACGTAGTGCCTCTGGTCAGCTTCGGCACGCAGAACCTCGACTTCGGCCATCGCCTCCTGCAAGGCATCGTCCGTCTGGAACTGCCGGAGACTGGAGGCGAACAGCCGTTGAAGCCGTTCACGTCCCGTTCGGGTGCCATCCCACAGCGAGACGACCGTGTGATACCGCGGTGTGAATGCGCTGCGAACCGGCAGGAGATCGGCCCCAATCAGCTCCTGCACTTCGGCGCAGGTGGTCCAGGGACTGTAAAGCGATACGGCGAACCCTCGCACATCCTTGCCTCGGCGACCGGCGCGTCCGGAGAGTTGCGAGTACTCGTTCGGCAACAGCACCCGCCTGGAAACACCGTCGTATTTCGTGTGTTCGGCGATCACGACACTCCGTGCAGGCATGTTCACGCCTAGCGCGAGGGTCTCGGTCGCAAAGACTGCACCGAGGAGCCCCTCGGAAAACAGGCCCTCCACGAGTTGCTTCAGGACAGGAAGGACCCCGGCATGGTGAAACGCCATGCCTCGTTCGAGGAGGTGGGTCAGGTCGCGCACCTGGGCAAGTGTCCGGTCCTCAGGACCAAGCGCCTCCATGGTCTGGCGCACCCGTTCGGTACGCCTCCGTCGTGTCACGGCATCGCCACCAAGGTCGAGACGGTCACAACTCGCACCGGCAACTTCACATGCCCGTCGCCCAAACAGGAAGTAGATCACCGGCAACATCTGGTTCTCGCCAAGTATGGCGAGAACATCTCTCGGGCGGGGCAGCTCCTTCGGGCGGGCACCTCGCCCCATGCCCATCGGGCGAGGCGTCCGTGTCTCGCCACCGACGCGCAAGGGTTCGTGAAGCTTTCCCGTCGCGTCCACGAGGGGCCAGATCCGGTCATCGTGGATATACAGGTGATCGATCGGAACCGCGCGCGTCGAGTGTTCGACAAGGATGGTCTCCCGATGGACACGCCCGATCCACCGGGCAATCTCCGCTGCGTTCGAAACTGTGGCCGAAAGGCATGCCAACTGGACGTGCGGCGGGCAATTCAGGATTGCTTCTTCCCACGTCGTACCCCGGTCCGGGTCAGCAAGGAAGTGGACTTCGTCAAAGATCACCACGGCCGTGTCGCCGAACGCCTCCGGGCTCCGCAACACCATGTTGCGGAGGACCTCGGTGGTCATGACAAGGACGTCTCCTGAGGCATTCTCGGTGACATCGCCGGTCAGGAGGCCAACGGCATCCCCGTAGGTTGCCCGCCAGTCGTGGAACTTCTGGTTCGACAACGCCTTGATCGGCGCGGTGTAGATGGCACGCATGCCCTTGCTTCGCGCAAGTTCGACCCCGAACTCGGCAATAACCGTCTTGCCCGTGCCGGTCGGGGCGGCAACCAGGACCGACCGATCCGCACTGAGTGCCTGCATTGCCTCCAGCTGGAACTGGTCTAGTGGGAATGGGTATCTCCGGGCAAACCCATCGACAAGGTCATTTCGCACCGCAGCAGCGACGCGCGTCGCGCGACGGCGACGGACTGGTGCCAGTACCACCGGGCTGGTTTCACCGTCACCAGCAATCGCTTCCAGCTGAACCGCCTCATCCGGTCCGGTAATGGCAATAGGTTCATGGGTCATGGGCGACGGGCTAGGAATGCTGTGGGCACTATCTGTGTCGAGGGTCGTCATTCACGTCGTTTCAGTTCGTATAGAGTGTAGGGATCGACGGCACGATGCCCGCGGGGATCGGCGAGTGGCGAACATCAGAACTGGCAATTGATCGCAATCACATGAAAGTCCGTGCCATTACCGTCGGCATACCTATGAAGGCTGGCATGCCCATTCCCATCGGGACACAATCCGGTCTGGTGGCTCGGGCAGGAACCATCGCGTCCACCATCCGCGAGGCGTTGGACCAAGCCAGCATCGAAACCCAGACCATTCGCCTCGCCTTGCCACCGGTCACCGACCGGTTTTCGAGCAGCGATGCCAGCAGGTCGCGGGACGTTCTGGAACAGGCAGCGTTCCTGGACGAATCGTTTCACCAGAGCGGGTTCGGTCACGTGTCGTTCGGCACAATCGACACCATCGGCACACCGGATGCCGTCTGGTCGCCACTGCTTGACCTCGTACCCGAAATCATCTCGACGACATCCCTCGTATCGGTGACCGCCTCTGTCGCGGCACGCAAGCCATCCGGTTTCGCGGAGATCAACATCGGAGCGTGCCGGAGCGCCGGGAGTGCCGTGGCCCGAATCGCGTGTGGTGGGAATGACGGCTTCGGCAACTTCCGGTTCGCCGCCCTTGCCAATTGTGGACCAAACATCCCGTTCTTTCCGGCCGCCTATCACGATGCCGGGGACACCCCCGCAGTCGGGATCGGCTTGCAATGCGCAAACCTGGTCGCAGACGCTTTTGCAAATGCGTCAAACCTTGAGGACGCCCGGACCCGTCTCGTCGGATCCCTTTCCGAGGCTGTCAATCGTGTCGCGACAATCGTCCGTACCGTGGTCGACAGGCTGGGAGGAGTTCGGTTCAACGGTGTCGACTTCTCCCCCGCCCCATTGCCGGGCGACAACACAAGCATCGGCGGCGCATTTGAACGCCTCGGATTGCCCGCGTTTGGCGGTCACGGCACGGTCTTCGTCGCGTCTTTCCTCACCGAGTGCCTGCACGAAGTCGCAACAAGGACTGGCATGACCGGAATCACTCCTGGTGGAAGCCTGCGTCCGTTTGCATTCTCAGGCCTCCTGATGCCCGTCCTCGAGGACAGCGTCCTTGCTCACCGCGCGTCCTCGGGCCATATCGGGATCGATCGCCTGTTGCTCGCCAGTGCGGTCTGCGGCCTCGGCCTGGACACCGTTCCCCTGGCCGGGGACACATCCGCCGGGACCCTTGGCGCAATCATCCTCGACATGGCGACCTTGGCGGTCCGACTGGACAAACCACTGTCGGCACGCCTCTTCCCCGTACCGGGCACCCACGCCGGCGACGCCGTTTCATGGGACACGCCGTACTTTGCGCAGTCATCGGCAATCGGCACCTTGGAAGCAACTACAACCGGCGTCCTCGGTCGCGCGACACGTCACATCGCGCGTCTCGACCCGTTCCGCCCTGGCTGACCTCCCTCGAACCCGACTGTGCTACAACCGGGAGACCGCCGGTACACCAGGCTCTTACCGTAGGAATATGCAAATGACCGATCTGACCGCCCTTAGTGGAATCGTGCCGCCAATCCTCACGCCTCTGATGCCCGACGGTCAGGTTGACCTCCGGTCTCTCATGCGCCTCACCAGATACCTCTTGATCAATGGGGTGCACGGCATCTGGGCGTGTGGAACCACCGGCGAGTTCGCCTGCATCGACGCGGAGGAGCGCGAACACGTCACTGGCACCATCGTCGAGACCCTTGATGGCAAACTGCCCGTGATTGCCAACGTCTCCGACTGCAGCACGCGCCTCACCATCGGTCACGCCCGACGCGCCATCGCCGTTGGGGCCGACGCCATCGCGGTGACCCCCCCGTACTACTACGGCAACAGTCAGGAAGAACTCCTTCACATGTATCGCGAAGTGCGCGACGCCATTGACGCGCCCCTCTACATCTACAACATTCCGTCAACGGTCAAGACCCGCGTGGAAATCCCGACCATCATTGAACTTGCCCGAGAAGGAACCGTGGCCGGGATAAAGGACAGCCAAGGTGATCTCCCGTGGGCACGCGAACTCGCATCCGCCATTGCTGAGGCCGGCGTTCCTCTGCGCATCTTCCTCGGCTCGAAGGCCATGACCGAGGTTGCCTTGATCCCGGGCCTCCACGGATGCATTCCAGGCATCGCCAATGTCGTGCCCCGCGCCTGTGTGGACGCTTGGGAACAATCCGAACGAGGCAATCTTGACGCCGCACGGACCGCTCAACACCTGGTTGATGCGGCGATGGGGCTTCTCGACATGACCGCGGGTGGACGGCATGCCCGCAGTTTCGGAGGCATGAAGGCGTCCCTCGTTTCGCTGGGCGTCATCACGCACCCCACGATGTCCTCGCCTCTCCACACCGCGGACGCCACCGAAATCGCGGCTGTTGGAGAACGCACCCGGGAACTTGGGATCACTGTCCGCAAGTAGTCCGACTGTCCTCTACGCTGAAGTCCGTCCGAACTCCCCTGTCCCGAACGCGGGGGAGGGAGCGGTGCAGCCCCCGTTCGCGAGCCCTCATTCCGGACTTCCCGCTGTGAATAGTGCCCCTCCAGCACTCCGCGCCCGTCAGTGGCGGAAGTGCCGGAAACCCGTGGTTACTAGCGCGATGCCATAGCGGTCGGCCATGGCTGAAGCGTCGGCGTCCTTCCGTCCCCCGCCCGGATGGGCAATCGCGGTAGCACCAGCCTCGCACGCCGCCTCAACGGCATCCGGATCGGCAAAGAACCCGTCGGTGGCCATCACTGATCCGACAAGCGGTGACGAGAGTCCCTGTTCGCCCTGCACGACGGGAACATCGATAGCCCGCGAATCCTGCGCACTTCGTGAAGCAATCCGGGTAGCCGCAACCACACTGTCAAGACGGCTCATCTGCCCAGCGCCAACGGCACGCACTGCGCCGTCGCGCACGAACACACTCGCATTCGATCGCACGTGCTTGACGATCCGCCAGGCCATCCGGAGATCCGCCTCCTCGGACACGGTCAGTTGCCGGGCAGATGCAGGCGTGAAGGTCACAGCGTCCGCATTGACCTTGTCGTGCGACTGCGCCAGGAACCCACCGGTCACGGGCCGGTACTGCCAGTCGAATGCTGACAGCATCTCAGAGGTGTTTGGGACGGGCAATGAGAAGACGCGCGTCTGGCGACGGCCAAGGATCTTCAGTGCCTCGTCGGTGTACCCCGGCGCCACGAGGACCCAGTACAGGACACCACTCATCGCCCGCGCCATGTCGCCGTCCACAATACGGTTGCACGCCACAACACCACCGAATGCTGACAATGGGTCTCCGGC
This sequence comes from Chloroflexota bacterium, assembly GCA_009693165.1. Classification (GTDB taxonomy): domain Bacteria; phylum Chloroflexota; class UBA11872; order UBA12225; family UBA12225; genus UBA12225. The sequence goes on along the minus strand of SHXX01000055.1, from coordinate 7,683 downwards.
ATATGCCCGCCGGTACGCCTCCGCGGGCGTGGCACCAACCCCGACTCCACAGGGATTGGTGTGCTTGACGATGCTTACCGCAACGCCAGTGAAGTCCGCGACGATCGCGTAGGCGCAATCAAGGTCCAGAAGGTTGTTGTACGACGGGTCATCTCCCGAAAGGTGCACAAGGTCCGCAAGGCCCGGCCCGGTCAAACGCGGATCGGCTAACCGGTACAGGGCCGCCGACTGGTGAGGGTTCTCGCCGTAGGTGAGATATGAGGCACGGGTCAGGGGAAGGGAACCAGCATCCGGGAACTTCTGACCGGCAATCGCCGAGAAATAGGCCGCAACGTACGCGTCGTACTGGGCCGTGTGCGCGAATGCCGCCTGTGCAAGCCTCACGCGGTCGGCCATGCCAAGGGTACCGGCCCGCAGGTGTTCAAGTGTCCCCGGATAGTCCCGCGGGTCTGTCACCACCGCGACATGGGCGAAGTTCTTCGCCGCCGCCCTGGTCATCGCCGGTCCGCCAATGTCAATCTGTTCCACCGCCCCACGGATCGCATCCGAGAGGTCACCGTCCACCAGGGCTGGGGCATCGTTTCCGGAAATCGTTGAGACGAATGGATACAGGTTCGTGACGACCATGTCGACCGCCACTATCCCGTGATCCGCAAGTGTCGAGAGGTCGCCGGCGACGTCACGCCGGGCAAGGATGCCGGCATGAATGGCCGGATGGAGGGTCTTGACCCGTCCACCAAGGATTTCTGGAAATCCGGTTACATCGGCGACCGAAATCGCCGGAATACCGGCACTGGTCAGAACTGCGTGCGTCTGCCCGGTGCTGACGAGTTCCCAACCGAGATCATGCAAACCCTGCGCAAACTCCACCAGACCGGTCTTGTCCCACACGCTTAGCAATGCCCGCACGATATCGCCTCAATCCAACAAGATTGCCGGCCGAAGTCGATGCGACCCACGTCAAGCGTGACAACGCGTGCAATGGACGCCGACCGCGAGACGACCGGGACGGGGTGAGGGTACCCCAGTGACCCACCGTAAATCCGAACTCGCAGGCACTCAGGTACGGTTTCCTTCAACAGAAAGGCCTCGTGACTGATGCAGCGCCTCCTAGACCAAACCATCACGACCGCCACCATCAATACGCCACCTGGCGAGATTGCCCGTGAAGAGGTCTACACCGACCTTGGGTTCGCAACCCAGACCCCGGAGAACCGCCCGTATGTCGTCGTCAACATGGTCATGACGCTTGATGGAAAGGTGGTAATCGGCGGACCGGGGACAACGCGACTGATCGGCAGCCGGATGGATCATTACCTGATGACCCGCATCGAGGCACAGTGCGATGCAGTCCTGTTCGGGGCGACCCTCGTGCGCGAGGACAATCCGGGCTATCCATGGCACGACGAAGCAAGGCAGGCACGCCGCCTTGCCCGTGGTGTGCGCGCCGAACCACTCTGGGCAGCCGTCAGCACAGTGGGCGAATTTCCAACCCCGCCACGCATGTTCGACGGAGGACCAGACCGGACGGCCCTCTTCGTCAGCAACGCCACGCCTCCCCAAACCCTAGAAGCATTCGCATCGCGAACCACGGTCATCACCCGGGGCGAGCATGAGGTGCCGCTTGCCGAAATGCTTCACGTTTTCCGTCACGACCTCGGGGTCAGGACCCTCTGTTGCCTCGGCGGCGCCGCACTGAATGCGCGCATGCTTGCACTCGGCCTGGTCGATGAGGTCTTCGTGACAATGGCCCCGAAAATCCAGAATGGGCGGCACGGGGTGACCATGTTCGAGGGTGTCGCCTTTCCATCCGACGGTCTTGCGCAACTTTCATTGAAAAGTGTCTATACGCATGAAAGCGAACTCTATCTCCGCTACCGAACAACCTGACCATCGGTGCGTATCCCGGGTTACGGGTTCCGAACCCGGTTTTTGCTACACTGGCCCCTGTACGGGCACATAGCTCAGCTGGTTAGAGCGCACGGTTCACATCCGTGAGGTCCGGGGTTCGAGTCCCTGTGTGCCCACCGTCCGCACCGCGAATCACAGGCATGACCCGGCCAGACCAGCGGTGCGATAAACCCGACAGCGGTGACCGGCGATGAATGATCCGGCCGAACGCACACCGGGTGTCCTTCTCGTTGGGACCCAAGGCTTCTCCTACGACGGCTGGAATGGCCTTCTCTACCCGCCCGGAACTCGACCTGCCGATCGATTGGCCCGGTATGCACGGACCTTCCCGCTCGTCGAAATCGACCGCACCTTCTACGGACCTCCACGCGCGTCGGAAGTTGATCGGTGGATTTCGCAAACCCCGGAAACGTTCCGGTTCACGGCAAAGGTGCCCCGTCAGATCACCCACGATGCGCGTCTACACGGGCCAGATGCACTTCGCCAACTTGAGGGATTTCTCAACACGATTTCCAGGCTTGGCGACCGTCTTGGCGCCGTAGTCCTGCAACTCGGTCCAGGCTTCCAGTTTCCACGCGATGCGGATGGTTTGTCATCCGCCCTGCACCTCCTTCCGACGATCGCGCCCCAGTCCCTGCGCGTTGCCGTCGAGTTCCGCCACCCGTCATGGATTGAAGCCCCGGAAATTGAGGCACGCCTTCGTGAAGCACGCGTCGCGTGGGTATGGAACGACTGGGACCCAGGTCCAAATCCATGGGCGGCAATGCCTCGGGCAATTGACGAACCGCGAGCCTTCCGTGAGACGGCCGACTTCGCGTACCTGCGCCTCACCGGCGATCACGACATCACGATTGACTACCAGACGATCACCATCGATCGCGCGGCAGACCTTCGGCGTTGGGCGGCGCTCATCTCGAAGTGGCGCGAAGAACAGATGAAAAACGGCCGAAGCAGTGACGTCTTCGTCCTCCTGAACAATCACTACTCCGGAAGCAGTCCGCGATCTGCCTCTGCCCTGCGCCAACTCCTCGACCTACCCCCGGTACAGTTCGGCGCCGAAGCGGACAGGCCATCGCCAACCGTGCCGGCATCGCAAGCGTTGCGTCTTCCGGGTTTCTGAAATCCAACAAATCGCCACTGTCTCAAGCCGGACCGCGAACCGTCACAACAATCCGTAGCGACTGGTGGACGTTCAGCGCCATACCTGTCACAATGGCCACATGCCACTGCGGATTCGCGACCGTTCGACAGCCGGACAGATCACCCGCCCTCGCACCCCCGGGCAACCGGCCACACTCGCAGCCGGTGCGCCGGCAAGCTTTGCCGAAGCGCTGGCTACCGTTCAGCGGACCGTTGCCCAACAGGATCTCGACCGCCTCTACATGGACGTCGAGGAACAGGGAAGGCAACTCCTGGAAGATCCATCGCCAGATGGCTTGACCCGATACCGTTCATCGATCCGGAACTTCATCGCCTATGTCGTCAAGAATGGCCTGAAGTTGCGATCCGCGGTTGCGCAACGGGAGCTGCACCAGATCATCGACAAGATCGATGAGGAGCTCCTGTCGATGGCCGACGGCCTCATCGCCAAGGAAAAGCCGCTACTCGAACTTGCCGAAAAGGTCGGGCAGATCAATGGCATGATTTGCGATATGAAAGCCTGACCGGGAACCCGGACCCCTGCGAAGGCTTCACGCTTGCGTCAAGTCTTCGGGGGCTGTGTTGCATCGCCATGCCGTTCGACTTCTGCCGTCCAACATGCCTCCCAGGGATTACTGACCCTCTTGCTTCACGAACCCTTGGGCATCGACCGGCGCGGATGGGGGCACACCCTGTTCGACGACGACAAACGTCCGACCGCCAATGTAGAAGTATCCAGGAGGGTCGCCACCGAACAGGTCGAAATGTCGCGAGGCGGCCGGCAACACCACGGTGAACCGGCCGTCGGGTCCCGGTTCAAGCGCCATCTCCGACCCCGCGTTGTCAATCACGATGGCACTCGTGCCGGATGCCTTGAGCGAGACACTCGCCTCCTGGCCGGTCCCGTTCCAGACGACTGACGCACGCACAGTCCGCTTGTGGAACACAGCAAGATGCTGCGCCCATTCGAAGCGCGATGCGAACTTGGAAAGACCGGACGGGTCATTTCGTTTTCGGACATGGAGTTCGGCACGGTTCGCATCGGCAAGGAACCTCGCGACAATCCGGTATGCGTGATAGGCAGGGCGTGCCCGCGACGCATCCTGGTCGTACTCGGGGTGATCCGAATAGCGCACGAGTCCCCACAACTCATCGGGAGCCGGATACGGATCATCCTGCAGCGCTTGGAAGAAGACCTTCTCGTAGCCAGCCGCAAACGCGAGCGCGTGGGCCTGCAGGACATAATCCGCCTGCTCCGCCATGGTGATCCTGAACCCGTCGTTGCGATCGGACGGATTCCATCCGGGCAATGGGTCGTCGTAGGGCATGGCGTTGATCTCGGTCAGCCAGATTGGCTTCCCTCCCGCACCCATCGCGTCGAGACGCGCACGGAACCCAACCCTATCCGCCTTTTCCGCCGCGACCGGGACGCCACCGTGATATCGGTCCCACAAATCGTGGGGATTGCGATACAGGTTCAAGGCGAAGTAGTCGAATGCATCGGCGCCCTTTGCCTTCACGACTGAGGCAAATTCATCAAACCACTGCAAACGGTCGCCACCACCCGCGTCCTTATCCGTGAAGTATGAGTACGGCGAGGTCATGATCTTCGCGTCCGGGTTGGCTCGCTTGGCCGCCTCGGATGCAACCTTGACCAACTGGTAGTACTCCGCCGCCGTTCCCGCCCACGTGTTGTAAAGCGCATTGCTTCCAGTCGCGGGGATCTCGACCTCGTTCCAAATCTCGAAAACGTCCATCATGCCGGCAAATTCCGATGCCAGCAGGTACATGAAATAGCCCCACGTGTTGTCCTCATTGATCTCTTCATCAATGAAGACTGGTTCATAGAGACCGCGTGGAACCGACGTCCCAGGCTTCAGATCAGGCGTCTCGGCCGCCCACTCGGGAGTGCCGAGAACCATCGCAGCAACCTTCAGTCCAGACGCCAACTGGCGTTCGAGGATGCTGTCGCCGTTGTCATCACGAAAGTAGAAGAGGTTCAGTTCACCGGGCTCAGGCTGCACGTTGAACCACTGGACCGTCCATCTTGTCCATCCGGCACCAGACGCATCACCGAACGACATTGCCTTGAATGCCTCATTGACGCCGAGGCTTCCTGCCCGGGGCAGTCGATCATTGAATTCGATGGACGGTTCATCAGCTGCCAAGGCCTGTCTCGGCACACCAGACACCGTGAGTGCCCCGATCGCAGCACTGGCAGCCGTTCGTAACAGATCCCGACGCCGGTACCTCCGGCGTCCGAGATGACCAGGCGATCGTGAAGAAGCCGGTCGGCCATCGCGGTCACCGGATACACCCATGCGGTTCATCACTCCTCAGGAAATTTCTCGGCCGTTTGTGGCATGAAAGCCCTCGTTGGGAAGCACGGAACGGCATGTTCCGCCTTGGCCCGAAGGGGGCGCCGAGCACACAGTGTGCCCAATCATCCCATGTCACGTCTCGCGGCCACCCAACCGGCCAGGGAGTTTGAGGTGGCATACTTCGGCACATACCGTCGTTGTGGATCCGGATCAAGGGTCCAACCGGAGTAGGCGTGACGTCATCATTGGTCAGGACCGGCGCGAGCCTGTTGGGATCTCAGGTCATCGGACGGAGCCTCGGAGTTGCCTTGGGCGCCGGTCTGGGCCGTCGTTTCCTCGAACGCTTCGACGGGCAAGTACTCTCACCATTTGAGCACCGTGAGGTCGCGTCTCGCTGGACCGGGTCAATCGGGGGGCACCTTGCCGACATCGCCGTGAACGCCGCCGGACCGCGCAACCCGACGGTGGATACCAATGCACACATGCAGGTGGGCACCATGACCGCAGCACACCCAACCCGCGACTGGGCCGACTTAATACAGCGAGCCGCGACAATCCTGATGGCCATTGGTGCCATCGTCAAGATCGTCACGCGCCTCATGGAAGAGCGGTCCAAGATCGCCGACGAACACGCTGCGTGGCGCGGCTCCTCCCGGTAGCCTCCGTGGCATCCCCGCACGTTTGAACGACCGGCATCACAGCCGGCAGGATTCTTTGAGAGGCCCAACCCGGCCTCCACATGAGATCGCGACCGGCCAACCAATCCTGTTTGGCAACCTGAGCCGAGAGCAAGTCTTCAACGGAGGCGACCGCACCGATGACCGTCAAAGGCAAGGCCCTTATTACCGGAGGTGCCGGGTTCATCGGCAGCTACATCGTCGATGAACTGCTGGCCCGTGGCTACGAGGTACGGGTGTTCGACAACCTCGAACCTCAGGTCCACGGCGCTCTGCGCGAAAACGGGGGCCGACCGGAATACCTGTCGCGCGATGTCGAACTCGTTATCGGGGATGTCCGGGACACCGATGCCGTCACACGCGCCCTTAAAGGCGTGGATGTCCTCTTCCACCAAGCCGCCCTTGTTGGCGTTCCTCAAAGCATGTACGACATCCGGCGCTACACGGACATCAACGCCCTCGGCGGGGCAACCGTCCTTGACGCGGCCATGAATACCCGCGGCGTACGGGATCGACTTCGGAAAATGGTCGTCGCCAGCAGCATGTCCATCTACGGCGAAGGCGCGTACCGTTGTCCTGACCATGGTGTGGTTGCACCAAAGCTCCGCCTCTTGACCCAACTGCAGCAGCACCGATGGGCAATGGAGTGTGCGCAACGCGGATGCGGCAAGGTGGTGACGGCCACGCCTACCACCGAGGAGAAGCCCCTCCAACCACTGTCCATTTACGCCATTGGCAAGCGCGACCACGAAGAGATGTTCCTGTCCGTCGGGCGGGCGTACTCCATCCCCACCGTCGCCTTGCGCTACTGGCAGGTCTACGGACAGCGACAGGCTCTGTCAAACCCGTACACCGGGGTCGGTGCCATCTTCTGTTCCCGCATCCTGGCTGGCAATGCACCGCCGGTCTATGAGGACGGAGGACAGTTGCGCGACTTTGTTCACGCCAAGGACATCGCCCGCGCAAATGTCCTCGCCCTGGAAAGCACATCGGCAACCGATCATGCCATCAACATCGGCACCGGAAACCCCATCAGCATTGCCGACGTCGCCTGGACACTCATCCGAGAGATGGGTGCGGACCGTGACGGAATGGCACCGAACGTCCTGAACGAATTCCGTCCCGGAGATACCCGCGACTGCTTCCCGGACATCTCACTTGCGCGTGAGCTTCTCGGCTTCCAGCCAGCAATCACGTTCGCCCAAGGCGCGAGGGAATTGGTCGGTTGGGTGAGGGAGCAGCGTGGTCACGCCGTTGATCGGTTTGAAGTAGCCCAGAACGAACTGCGGGACCGCGGACTGGCCACCGCGCCGTAGGCAAGTGGCCTAGGGAAGGGCTGCACAAGGCACGATGCGCGTCCAGTGCGAGGCACGTCTCCGGGAATCGTGGCCGGTGCGGCTTCCTCCAGCCCCGTTTTCGCCCCGGAACCGGCCTCCCGAAGGCGTCCCTGGCCCGCGGGCGCGCCGTCCGGTGCGCATTCGGGCACGCGGCGGCCTACCCCGCCAGCAGCGTGCGCCGTGCCATCCAGAGGGTGGAGAGGGCGAACAGGGTCACCAGCTGCGCCCCGTTCTTCGCCAGGCCCCGGTACCGCGCCTTCACGTGGCCGAACTGCCGCTTGATGACCCGGAACGGGT
>SHXX01000054.1 GCA_009693165.1 Chloroflexota bacterium | reverse complement strand
GAGAGTGAGCAACTCGCACGCGAGAACCCGTTTTTCCGGATCGAACTAGGCAACGCTACCGACGAACACTACCGGCTGTGGCGGGCGCACTACTACGCGAACATCAGCCTGATCGACCACCAGATCGGTGCCATCCTCGAGGCACTCGAATTGACCGGAACCCTCGACACGACACTGATCGTGTTCACATCGGACCACGGCGACGCCCTTGGCGACCACGGGCTCGTCTACAAGGACCACTTCTTTGAGTCGATGGCACATGTACCGTTGATCGTGCGGGGGCCGGGGGTCGCTGCGGGAACGCGCGCCACGTCCCTTGCAAGCACCCTGGATCTCATCCCGGCCTTCTACCGTGCCGCAAACCTGACGCCTCCTCCGAGCGTCCAGAGTGCCGATATCGGGGTCGCCTTCAACGATCCACCCGCAACGATCCGATATCGGGTGACCAGTGAGCTCCTCGGACGGGTGATGGTTCGCAACGAACGCTTCAAGTACGTCCACTACCGGAACCGGCCCCACATGCTCTACGACATGACGGATGACCCCAACGAAGAACGGAACCTCATTGACCATCCGGCGCACGTCGGTGACCTCGCGCACATGCGGGGGCTCCTCGGCGACTACCTCCTGGAAACTGGTGCCGGACGTGCCGTCATTGCTAGGCGCGAGGCCTCGTGGCATCGGAACTGGGCGGTGCAGCACGACCCGTACACGCGTGGCTAACGGGTCCGGGCATGCGCATCCATCGTGGGACCCGGGACCCCTGAGCCTCTATCAGTTCGCACGGCACACCCACGTCGTTCCCCGCGTCCAACCGTGTGACAAGGCGGATCCGCGCCATTCGCGGCATCATTACGCAGAACACGCCAATGATCGGATCCATCGCGATGGCAAACCGGGAAGAGCCTGCGTCTGCAACCACGCCCGGTTCCGGTCGCGCTTCACCGGCTTCGCCGGACCGATCCAGTGCATTGAGTGCTCAAGACGCCAGACGTTTCTCCGGGCTCGTCGACAAGGTGCGTTCCGACGTTCAAACGGTCATCGTCGGCGCCACCGATACGCTTGATCTTGCGCTGGTCGCCCTGTTGGCAGGCGGTCACATGCTCGTCGAGGACGTGCCGGGAACCGGCAAGACCACGATGATGAAAGCCCTGGCCGTAGCCCTTGGGTGCTCGTTCAACCGCATCCAGGGGACACCCGACCTGTTACCCACCGATGTGTCCGGCGTGAGCGTCTACAACCCGACCAACGGCAATTTCACGTTCCGACCCGGACCGATCTTTGGGCAGGTGGTCCTCGTCGATGAGATCAATCGGGCCACCCCCCGCACCCAGGCGGCATTTCTCGAGGCGATGGCGGAGGGTCAGGTAAGTGCGGATGGAGAGACCCGTCAACTTCCGAGGCCGTTCCTCGTGCTGGCGACCCAGAACCCCATCGAGCTTGAGGGCACTTTCCCACTGCCTGAGGCCCAACTCGACCGGTTCCTGATCCGGGCGTCGATGGGTTATCCGGACCGTGACGATGAGATGGAAATCGTCAGGCGGTTCTCCGGGGAAGACCGGTCCGGACACCGTGGAACAACCGATCATTCCGCCCACACGGATAGCGGAACCGTGCTAGCAATGCAGGCAGCGACCCGTTCGATCCACGTCAGCGACGCCGTCGCGATGTACGCGACGGACATCGTCCGGGCGACCCGGCACGCTGCCGGAGTGGCATTCGGCGCAAGTCCGCGAGCAACCGTCGGCCTTGTCCGGGCCGCACGGGCGCGTGCAATCCTCTCGGGAAGGTCATTCGTCCTGCCCGATGACATCCAGGTTCTGGCGGTCCCCGTGCTTGCGCATCGACTGGTCGTCGATGACGAAAGCCGGCTCAGGCAAGTTTCGCCTGCAACGATCATCCAGACGGTGGTTGCGGGGATTGACGCTCCGGTCGAACCAACCGCGCCCAGTAACGGCGGCCCGAACCGGTGACAAGGCAGTCTCGGGGCACGGGTGCCGCTCTCTGCGCCCTCGCATTGGTCATCGGGATCATCATCACCGACCCGATCTGGGTGCTTTTCAGCACCATCGCGCTGCTTGTGCTCGGCCTCGCCGAAGCGTGGTGGCGATGGGGTGCGACGGGGATCGAATACCGGCGCATTCTGTCAAGCCGGACCCTGTCGTGCGGCGAGACGCTCGAATGCGTCATCGAGGTAACCAACCGGAAACTCCTGCCGATGCCGTGGCTTGACACATCAGATGACTGGCCAGCGGCGTTGATGCCAGCGACGGCTCGTCATCAAACCAGACGGGCAAGTTGGTGGCCACGTTCACGAGACATCCCGATGGATGATGGTCAAGAGGTCCCCTCTGAGCCGGAGATGCACGGGGTAGTGCGGGTTCCTCACGTGACAGACCGGGAGATCCTCCAGCAACGTCTGACGCTTGCACCGTTCGAGCGGGTCCGCAGGCGGTTCTTGATCGCATGCGGCCGGAGGGGCGCATACGGTTTCGGCCCAGTCGCATTCCGGTGGCGTGATGCCTTCGGACTATCGGCGCGTGATGCGGATCTCGACGTCCGTGATGACCTCGTGGTCTATCCACGAGTGGTCCCAGTGATCGCGCCCTCGCCTCTGACCAGGCAAGTGCTTGGAGACCGCGTGAGGCGTCAATCGCTCTTCGCTGATCCATCCCGACTCGCTGGTGTCCGGCAATACATCCCTGGAGACAGTCAGCGTCGGGTGCACTGGGGTGCATCCGCGCGCACCGGCACCCTGCAAGTCCGGCGCGACGAACCGACCGGCGGTCGACGCCTCTGGGTGATTGTTGACGTCGAGACCGCACCCGAGGATCGGTGGTGGGCAGCGGGCGACACTGACACACAAGAGACGGTCGTGCTGGTCTGTGCCTCGCTCGCAACGTGGGCCATGAATGCCGGGGTTGCGGTCGGGATGAGTGCGAATGGAAGGTCCGCCGGAAGTTCCGGGGACATGTCCATCCCGTGCGGAACACACCCCAGGCACCAGAGCCGCATCCTTGACGGCCTTGCCCGATTGCGTCCCTGGCCAAGCCGGCTCCTGCGGGAAGCCATGGTCCTCGCTGCACCATTGTGGCCGACCGATGCCACAATCGTTCTCGTGACGTGCATGCCTTCCGATGCCAAGCGAGAAACACTCGCCAGAGCATGCCGCCGTGGGCAGACCGCATTCATTGTCAACTGCGCGGTCGGGGTACCTCGAGTCGATTCCCACCGGGAGATGCCTCGCGATGATGTAGCACAGGAACCCGTGTCAGCATCCGCGTCTCACTCGGCCCTTCGTCACCCTGTGCGCGGATGGAACCTCGACCAACCGGAAGTGTCGTGGCGCGTTCGCGATCGCGTTCGGATTGGTTGACCCCTCCCGTGTCCAACCCGACCGTCCACACGTTTAGGCTTCCCCTGTCGCGAAGCTACCTGGTTGTTGGCACGCACCCGGTGCTGATCGACGCCGGCACCCCGGCGGACACCGACAGGTTGATCAGGAGGATCACCGCTGTTGGGGTCAAGGTGCAGGATCTTGCGGCGATCATCCTGACGCATGCACATTCGGACCATGCCGGCAGCGCACGGGCGATCTCGGAAGCCAGTGGTGCGCCCATCGTTGCCGGTGCCGGGGATATCCACATGCTAAGGAATGGCCGCCACGACGACACACCGGCCACCAGCTTGTTTGCCAAGCTGTTTTCCCGTCTTGCCGTCAATCCGGCATACCCGCCCTGTGAAAGCGTCGTGCCGATCACCTCTGCACAAGACCTGAACCCCTACGGTCTGGACGCGCTTGCCGTTCCCGTTCCCGGCCACTCGCCCGGATCAATCGCGGTCGTGACGCGCCAAGGGATCGCGTTTGCAGGTGACATGGTCCTCGGTGGTTGGCTTGGTGGTGCGCTCTTTCCGAACGTTCCAGGACGGCAGTACTTTCACGCCGACGAGAGCGCCAACCTCGAAAGCTTGGATCGCCTGCTTGCGCTTGACGTGCGCACGATGTACCTCGGCCATGGAGGGCCCGTCTCCGCCGATGACGTCCGCGACTGGCGTGCCCGGTCCCGCAAACGGCAAGGCAAGTGACGCCCCGTGACGGTGCGGACATGTCACGCCAATTCAATCGAACTCGATCCCGGAACGAATGCTTGTGTTGTAGGATCAGAGTTGAACATGAGAAGTGATGGATTTGCTTTTTCGAACAGGGGGACATTGATGATGGTCATCGGCCAGTCGGTGATCCAGAATGGCGTAGTCATGGCGCTTGCAAGCGTCGTGTTGAGCCTGTATGTGATCGGGCTTCAGCGCATTCGAGTACCGGCAAATTCGAGCGGCGCGCAAGAGCCTGTTCACAATCCGCTGAATCATCCGCAGTCAGGCAACGCCGACGTATGACCCGCTACTGGAGCTTCCCCCGCCCCTCGATGAGCCAGGTGCCTTCAACAACGCCGTTGCGAGTTCCATGGATCTCGTCATGCATGAACACTGTCGCGTCTGAATAGCCCACGGTCCACTCGAGACGGTCCCCGGGCCGTAGCGCATGGTTCTCTACAGTCAGGCGCAGGTTTCCATGTTCCGCGGACAGGGTGAAACTCTTGACGTCGCCCCGGGGAATGCCAATTGGTTCCGCCGACGCATTGATCGACCCAAGCGTCTTGAACCCCCCATCAGTGACGATGAAGGTCGGTGACGGACGGCTGACGATGGTGGTGACCACCGTCAAAGAACATTCGTGATCTACGCCAAAGTGGTCGCGGTAATGGACGTCGCCGAACACTCCACCACCTGCCTGGATCTCCGTGATGCCGGGCAAGCCAGCCGCGAACTTGTAGGTACCGGTCCCGCTGCAGGACACGATCGCCACCGGGATACCCGCCTTCCGGCATGCGTCGGCTGAACTGGTCAGGAGGGTGACGGCCGCGGTGACGGCGGCACGCTTCTCGGTTTCATCGGTAATCGCAGCAGTATGACCTTCCCAAGCCATGACCCCGGCAAATCGCAGGTGGGCGGAGGACGCAACGACGGTGGCGAGGTCCACCACGGCCTGGCCTGGCGCCACGCCACAACGATGCATTCCGGTGTCGACCTCGACAACTACCCGGGGACGTGTTCCCGCGACACCAGCGGCCTGGTCAAGCTCTGCAGCCCCGGCAGCGGTGTCTACGGCGACAATCACGTCCGCGACGCGGCAGAGTTCCGCAAGCCGCTTGACCTTCTTCTCCCCAACGACCTGGTTTGCGATCAGAATGTCGCGGATACCAGCCCTGGCCATTACCTCGGCCTCACTGACCTTCGCGCACGTGACGCCAATCGCGCCCGCGTCTAACAAGCGTTGCGCAAGCGCGGGAACCTTGATGCCCTTGGTGTGCGGGCGCCATGAGACCCCTGCCCGTCGGAAAGTTCCCGCCATCCGCTGAATGTTGCGCTCGAACGCATCGAGGTTGACAAGCAAAGCCGGAGTGTCGAGATCGTCCACAGTCGCAAGCGCGGGAGCAACCGTTTTGGGGGATGTCGCTGGCATGGCAATCCTTGTCATCGTGAACAGTGGGAACCGACGGGACGAGCAAATCGAGTCAAAGACACCCACTGCTATCGTGCCATCTGTCGTGCAATCAATGGACTTGAAGCAGGCGCGCCCGGCAGATTACCACGGTCTCGGACCCCCCGCCGATATCGAAGAAACTTCACCGCTGCTCGCACCGTCACCAGACCGCCAATCTGACATACTGCCCAGTTGGGGAGGTGTGTCTCGGTATCCCAATCCCCAACCTCCGGCGAACTTGCACCAGATGAAAATGATCAGGTGATGGTCATACCACCTGGTCGCCCGACGTATCCTCACCGCCGGAGCCGAAAGGATCGAGCGTGCCCCGCACTTTGACGGTCTGGTCCGTTGCGCGAACGGCAATCCTCCTCCTCCTCGGCGTGATCGAACTCTCGTGGCTCACTCCATGGGCGTTCATCCTCGCCATCGTGATTTCATCAAGCACGCGCATTGGCGACATCAAGGGACTGGCCCAGGGCACAACAGAACCCCTGATACCGGTCGGTCTCATCGCCTTCGGTCTCGGCATGGCTTGGGCGGTACGCACCCTTGTTCGCCGACACCAATCCCGCCTTCCCAGCGTCTACGAACAGCCCGTATCCAGGCGCCTCGCGGTCGTCGTGACGATCGGCGCCATCGTTTCAGGCGCAGTCATTTCTTTGAATCTCCTGGCCGTTCCCGCTGGAGCACCGGTATCTACAACCTGGATCGGGTCGCTCGCAGGTGGACATGAGACGGGTGCCCTTCTCACTGCCATCGTCTTTGCAGCCGTCATCTGGTGGCGTGGCACCATCCTTGGTGGTGCGGTCCCGGGAGATCGGGAAGCGGGACGCCGTTCAACGACCGCGGCCGTCTTGATCGCCATCGCGTCTGGCGTCGCCCGTGCGGTCCTTCCGTGGCTCGTCACAGACCTTCTGCCCGTGGTCGCGATCATCGCGGTTCCCGCAATGCTTGTTGCCATTGCGCTGTCATCGCTTGAAGAGGCGCTGTTGCCTCGACCGGGTCAACCGACCGCGACTCGCGACCCAGATCGCACCTGGATCGGCATGGTCGCGGCGATGTGTCTCGTTGTTGTCGTGGTGGGAACCATCCTTGCAACGGTCTTCGGCGGCGGAACCAGCATTGTCACGACTCTGCTCAAATCAGTCGGACAGGCAATCGCGGTGGTCATCGTCTGGATACTGTCCCTGGTCTTCATCCCATTCCTGATGCTTGCGGAGTGGTTGGCAAGGATGATGGGGTCGGTCACGATGGATCGACCACCGATGGAGATGGGTAGGTTGGGGCGTCCGAACCCGATGGACCAGATCGAACAGCCCAGGGAACCGCAATTTATCGACCCCACGATCATGGAAACCGGTCTCGCGGTAGTAGCTCTCCTGATCATCGCGGTGATTGTGTGGCGACTTCTGAGGCCGTCCCGAGTGGACGACCTGGATGGGGCACTCGACGAAGAACGTTCGACGGTGTTCTCATGGAGGTCACTATTCAAAAGGCGGGCTGGGGCGGCTTCGGACGGCGGAGTTGAACGGTCCTCGGACCCAGTACGACTTGCGTACCGTCAATTCCAGAGGCTGATGGCACAACACGGAAGCGGTCGGTCCGCAAATGAAACCGCACGTGCCTTCCGAAACCGGCTGCAAGAAAATTCGGTGGAAGTGTCCGCCTCTGATCCAGAAGGAGTTTCCCCGCTACCGCAACCCGTCCATGATGCAATCCAGACACTCACATCCACGTATGAGCACGCACGCTACGGAGCCGCCGATGAAGGCGCGCGGGGCGTCGCTGATGAAGCCATCAGAGTGATCGAGTCAGGACTGGGGACGCATCCGAAGTCCCGCAAGTAGATCCGTGTTTTCGTTCACGCCAATCAGCCTCCCGGTGTCCGTTTCACTCATGGGAAATCATGGCAATCCGCAACCATCGCCAAGCTGCATTCCCTGACCAATTGACAGCTATCATCCCCACGAGAGGGATGCCAAGTGATCAGCGCTGTTCTGTTCGACTTTTACGACACCCTCGTCGACATCAGGACCGAAGACTGGGGCGATGACGCAATGCGCGGTGTCGCGTACTTGCTGCGATACCGCGGATTGCACTTGCGACGCGCGGAACTGCGTGACCGGGCACGCGAGGCGCTGCAGCGACAGATTGACGGTTCACCCGAACCCCACTTTGAATTTGATCTCGCCCTGATGTGGCGCACCGTGATCGAGGCGTCGTCGCCAGACCTTGTGGCGTCTCTCGGACCTGACGGGCTTGCACCTTTCAGTCAATCGCTCGCAACCATCCAGCGTTCGCAATCCCGAGTTCGGTTTGAACTTGTGGGTGGCGCAATCGAGACCCTCGAGGCCCTCGCCGAACACTACCGTTTGGGTGTGGTGTCGGACGGACAAGGCGCATTCGTGCGTGCGGAGTTACGCGAACTAGGCATTTCACGTTACTTCGACGTCGTAGTTGCGGCCGGGGATCATGGGTATCGGAAACCGGACCCACGATTGTTCCGTCACGCGATCGAGCAGATGGGGATTGCCGCAACCAGTTCGGTGTATGTCGGCAATGACCCGGAACGTGACGCACGTGCATCGGATGCGATAGGGATGCACCCCGTTCTTGTCGGGCA
Source organism: Chloroflexota bacterium (assembly GCA_009693165.1). Lineage (GTDB taxonomy): Bacteria > Chloroflexota > UBA11872 > UBA12225 > UBA12225 > UBA12225. The sequence goes on along the minus strand of SHXX01000054.1, from coordinate 6,079 downwards.
CCGCTCGATACCAGAAGAACTTGCCGGTGTGCCCGTGCGCCCGGTCCGCGATCTGTCGCAAGTGCCTGATGCGGTTGCTTCGGTTGCGTCAAGGCTTCGCACTCAGGCGACACACCAGACTGTCACCATGCACGCATCCCGTCTGGGCGCTGCGGAAAGGACTCCACATGCCTGAGACCACTCAGTATGTAATCACGCGTCCAGAGGAACTCGAACCATTCGCACGCGGCATCTTTGTGGCGCTTGGCACGCCACACGCGAACGCTGCCGAAGTTGCACGACACCTGGTCCACTCGAACCTGGCCGGCCACGACTCGCATGGAGTGATGCGCATCCCGCAGTACGTGGAGATGATCCGCCAAAAGGTCGTCAATCCGGCTGGATCTCCACACGTCCATGCCGAGATGGGTGCGACGGTTGTCGTCGACGGCGAATGCACGTTTGGCCAGGTCACGGCGGCGTATGCCCTCGAAGTCGCCACAACCCGTCTAAAGGGTCTCGGGGCCGTGGTGGTCGCCATGCGAAACGCAAACCATCTCGGTAGGATTGGCGATTACGTCGATACTGCCGGGCGAAATGGCCATGTGGCAATCGTCACCGTCGGGGCCGCGGGTCCCGGCGTTGGTGGCGCATCGCCGTTCGGCGGAGCCGGGGCATTTCTGTCAACCAACCCGTGGGCCATAGGTATCCCTTCATCGGCATCTGATCATGATGGAACCGGGCATGACCAGAATCATCGACCGGGCGACGGCGGACCAGTTCTTGTTGACTTTGCGACCACAGTCATTCCAGAGGGAAAGGTCAGGGTTGCGCGCGACAGCAGCAAGCCGGTTCCTGAAGGGTGCATCCTGGACGCCAACGGGTTACCAACTACGAGGGCGCAGGACTTCTACGACGGAGGCGTGTTGTTGCCCCTTGGAGGCGCAACCGCGGGACACAAGGGCTACGGCCTCGCGTTTGCATCAGCGCTTCTGGGCGCGCTCGGTTCCATTGGCCAGTCAGAACCGAACCTGGTGGGGGCACTGCCACCAGCAGGCGGATTTGACGAATGTGCTGCCGGCGCCCTCCTCATCCTGATCGACCCGGGGGCGTTTGGCGATCCAGAGGCCTATCGCCAGAACGTCACGCGTGTTTCGCGGGCGGCCCGTCGGGTGCGCCCGGCACCTGGGACCGATGCGGTACTGATCCCCGGAGATCCCGAGGCGCGCGCAGCCTCAAGCAGAAATGCCAACGGCATCTCACTCCCCCGAACGACCTGGCTCGCCCTCGCCGAAATCGCGTCGGCAACCGGAGTGCCCATGCCGAGTGCTGTTGGGGAGGCCCACTAGACTGCGAAGGATGGGAACGGACAGCCCCCGTTTTCCGAGAGGCAACGTTCCGTCCCCGCCCACCACTCGGGTTAGCGTCCCAAGTGACGCAATCCTTCAAGGCATCGGCGAATCCCGTCCATTGCCGGGAGCGTCTCAGACTCATACTCGACGATGTACCACGCCGTACCCGCCGTGGTTTCGCACAAGTTCAGAATGGTGTTCCAGTCCAGCTCATCCTTGCCGATGACCGGACCGTAGGGATCGTGGCCACCTGCCTTCAGCGATGGTGTGTACGGCTTCAGGTGCACCGTGGTCGCCCGCCCCGGGTGCTTGCGAAGTTCCGACACCACATCGACCCCCGCACCCGCCGAGTTCCCGACGTCAATCTGCATGACGACATTCTGTCCGGTTGAGCCAAATATGGTGTCCCAAAGGGTGTGTCCGTCGACGACTTGGTGACACCCACCGTGACCGTGATAACCGGTCAACATTCCGTGGTGAGCAAGCGTTGCGGCGTTCGCATCAAGCCAGTGTGCCCACCGCTTCATGTCCTCGTGAGACTTGACCTCATCCATTGGCAACTCGGGTACGATCAAGTACTTGTTGCCCAGTTCGGCGTGGTAGTCAATCGTCTCGTTCATGACTGATGGGTCAAACTTGCGCCAGTTGACATGCCACCCGGCACAGTCAAGGTCGAGGTCGTCGAGGATTGCACGCAACTCACGCGCCGGAAGGGGGTCGTGATCGGTGAACTCGACCCCTTTGTACCCAATCCCCGCGAGTTCCTTGAGGGTTGCGACGGGATCTAATTTGAACTGTTGCCTGACCGAATAGATTTGCACCGCGACGGGAATTTTCGACATTACACCCTGGTCCTTCCGGCTTGAATGTTGCGGCTTGGCCCAAAGCTGCCGTCACCGCATCCAGTGTATCCCGAACACCCCGAGACACATGGTTCGGACAAGGCACCGTTTAGAACATGCATTGTAAAAACCAGCCCTGATAACGCGAGACAGACCCCACCCGAGACCAGTCTACTTGGGCAGCGTGACTGAAAATGGCAATGTGGCAGGCACCTTGTCCTCACCGATTGCTTGAGCGCCATACATACCGACGCTACCCGAACAGTAGTAACTCACAACGCACGCGATCGCGAAGTAGACGAGTGGCCCACTGCCAAATAATTCGATGCCCGCGATCAACGACGCGATTGGTGCATTCGACGCACCAGCGAATACGCCGACAACCCCCATTGAGGCGAGCAGCCCACGTGGAAGTGCCAACCACATTCCCAAAGCGTTGCCAAGGGTCGCGCCGATCACAAACAAGGGAGTGACCTCCCCGCCACGGAAGCCCGTCGCCAAGCTGACGACGGTCATCAAACCCTTCACGGCGAAGTCCGCGCCCGAAACCGGTGTGGTGAGTGCTTCAGTGATCATCGGAAGCCCGAGACCAAGGAACCGATCAGTGCCAAGAAGGGATCCAATCAGGATCACCAAGCCTCCCCCGATCATGGGCCGGATCACCGCTCCCGGGACCCGATCATTCATCAACTTGGCAAGCGATCGCATCGAGTGGACAAATGTCATGGCTGCGAAACCAAAGGCAGCACCCGCCACGACAGCTGACAGTACCGACCAAAGGCCAATCGGTGGCACGACACCAGTATCGTAGACCGCGTGCCGGATCCCAAGTGCGAGTGTGACCTCGTTTCCGACCACCGATGAAATCAGGCACGGCAGCAATGCGTCGTAGTTCGCCCGACCAGTACGGCGCACCTCGAGGCCAAAGAACATTCCGGCAATCGGAGTGCCGAAGACCGAGGCGAACCCGGCTGACATCGCGGCTGTCAAGAGGATGCGACGCGAACGTGAGTTCCACCTGCCGATCCGGGTTAGTTGATCGGCAAGCGGGACGCTCATCTGAACCGCCGTCCCCTCGCGACCAACCGACGCGCCAGCCAAGTGTGCAACCGTCGTCGCCAGGAGAATGATTGGCGCCATCCTGAGCGGGAGACGTTCGCGGGGTGCCTCAATTTCCTCGAAGAGCGCGGTGTTCCCCGCGCCGGAGCGGCCACCGAACCGCCCGTAAACCCACGTAGTCACCGCCCCGACGGCCGGCAGCGCCCACAGCAGCAATGGCATTGAAGTTCGTGTTGCCGTGGCCCATTCAAGGAGAAGGATCAATACCGCAGATGAAACGCCGGCAAGGCATCCCACCAGCACGCTGATCGGCACCCATGCAAGGACGCGGACCAACGCGTCCAGTGGGTTGGTGTTGAGATCGGGAGCCGATTGGTTGGTCATTACCGAGCGACCCGACCTGCAATTCGTCTCGGCCCGCATCGCCAACGATATCCCCAGGACCGCACTGCGACGTCCCCGGTCATCCAACCCAACCTGGCCAGACGTAATGGATCGCTCCGACCACGATGGCGTACCTTGTCAACTTGCCCACAGTGACGAGCGCGACAAACGGGATCCACCCAACGCCGATTGCGCCGGCAACAACGGTCAGCGGATCGCCAACCACGGGTACCCATGAAAACAGGAGGGTCAACGGACCCCATCTTTGCAGGAATGAGGCAGCCGTGGGATGTTGATCGGCCCAGTTTCGATCTCCGTCGGCTGATGCAGCACGGCGCCGGCGCCACCACTGTGCGCCCCACCTGCCTCCAACGTAACTCAGGCAAGATCCGAGTACGTTGCCGACTGTCGCGACAGACAGGACCAGCAGGCCTGAGTGGCCGGCCCCGATCATGGCGATCACCGCAAGCTCGCTACTTGCGGGCAGCAACGTCGCCGCCAGGTAGGCAATCACAAACAGCCCGACGAGTGCCCACCAGCCGCTGGCTGGGCCGAGTACATCCCGAATGCCATCAGTGATCATGTGTCACGCTTGCCACTGTGCTGACCTCCCCACTTTAGGCATCGAATCAAGGCATCGGCGGCGGTCGGAAGGGACTGTCTCGCCGCTCGTCCCAAGGACAATGGTCGGAGTGTCGTGAAAATCCTGTGCGGGTCAGCACCATCGGTTGAACGGGAAGAGGATGCGAATGACGGCGACAGTGCCACCCAAACCATCACCACCGCAGGTACGGCTCGATGAGGAGGTTGATCGCCACGCGCAGACACTGGTCGCCCTGAGCCAGAAGATCCACGCAAATCCCGAGACTGGCTTCAAGGAAGTCCAGGCATCCCGATGGCTGGCAGACCTGCTTGAGACTTCGGGCTTCGCGGTGGAACGAGGGGTCGGTGGACTTTCGACGTCGTTTCGAGCAACGTTTGAGGGAACGATGGCAGGCCCGAACATCGCGATCCTGTCGGAATATGACGCACTCCCGGAACTCGGACACGCGTGCGGTCATAACATCATCGCAACCACTGGGGTCGGAGCAGGAATAGCCATTGCAACGAGCGGCCTACCGTTCGCCGGACGCATAACAGTCATCGGGACACCCGCCGAAGAAGGCGGTGGCGGGAAGATCATCATGGCGCGTGCCGGCGTCTTTGACGACGTCGATGCGGTGATCATGATGCACCCGTCGACGAAGGCAATGACCATGAGAGGATCGCTCGCAAGCGGACGTGTCGAGGCCGTTTTCCACGGACGTGCGGCGCACGCCGCCGCATCACCCGACCAGGGGATCAACGCTCTCGAGGCGGTCATTGCCCTGTTCAACGGAGTGAACGCGCGTCGTCTGCACTTCCGGGCCGACGCCCGGGTCCACGGGATCATTACCCACGGTGGCGATGCGGTGAACATCATTCCGGCACGAGCAGCCAGCGCATGGAGCGTCCGGGCACGTGACCGCGCGTACCAGAGGCACCTCGTGGCCGTTCTCCGCGATGTTGCCGAAGGCGCGGCAACCATGACCGGGGCACGCCTTGAATGGCGCGAGACCCGCGGCTACGACAACATGGTCCCCAGCCCGGCTATTGCAGCAATCTGTGCCTTGCACTTGAACCGACTGGGCATCGAGGACATATCGCCGTCCCCGAATGAGCGGATGGGGTCAACCGACATGGGCGACATTTCCCAGATCCTTCCGGGTCTACACGTCTACTTGCCCATTGCGCCGGAAGGCACCGCAGGACACTCGATCGAATTCCGTGAGGCATCCGCAAGCGAAGCCGGCGACCAGGCCGTGATTACAGGTGCGAAGGTACTCGCCTCAACGGCTCTCGACCTCCTACTCGACCATAAAGTGCTGCAACAAGCCATTCATGAACATGCTGAAATGGTTCGCAACGGTCTGGTTGCCGGACGAGATGGATGGATGACCGCTAGAGCATGACGATCACGATGGGGTGGCACCGCCAAGGTCGTGTCGGTGCCACTTCGTCCGTACACTCCAGTCGGGGCAAAAGCAAGGAGAACAAATGAAGATCCCTCAAGTACCCCGACGCGCCTGGGGCAAGACCGGGCTGTCGATTCCCGTCATCCCGTTCGGCACCCAGGGCTTCGGCAACCACTTCGGCGATGTCGCCGATGACACCGCCGTCGCCCTCGTCCACCATGCCATCGACCTCGGTGTCAACCACTTCGACTGCGCTCGCTGCTACGGCGACTCCCTCCGCAAGCTCGGCCTCGCCCTCAAGGGGGTCCACCGCGATCGCGTCATCGTCTCCGCCCGCCTCTGCCTCCACCGCGTCCTCACCCCCCTCCAACTCGACCACGCCGGCTCCGCCGAGGATGTCATCCGCGATGTCGAGGACCAGCTCAAGCTCCTCCACATCGACTACCTCGACGCCCTCCTCCTCCATGAC
>SHXX01000053.1 GCA_009693165.1 Chloroflexota bacterium | reverse complement strand
TCCCGCCCGAATGCACCACATCCGCTATTCCTCGCGTTCGTCGGAGCGTGTATCGCCCGGCCAGTCGACGGCGAACAGGTTGTGCTCCCAATCGAAGGACTTGGTGCTGGGGCGCGTTCATCTCGGTAAGGAACCCGTTTCTCGGCAAAATGACACGCCAACAACGTCTCAGCTCCTTTCAGGTTCCTTGACACGCCCGCAAACCGGTGCTATCGTCTTATTGCTGGTCAAGAGTCCGTGCGCATTGAAAGTCGCTTGCACCGTGAGCGAAGCGCATTCCCACTTTTTGCAATCCCTCCGCGAGCTTGACCCTACTTTAGCGTTGACGGGCGCGCACGGAAACCATCGCGCTCCAGCCGGGCTTGACGGCAGCGAGTGGATCCTTCCGGTCATGCCGAGACACCTTGATTGCACCGAAATCGTGCGCTGAGCGCGAGATACGCGTTATTTGACTAATCGAACGCATCCCGCCCGTGATGTGTCCGCGGTCGATGTCGCCGGGAGAGTTTTCTTCCAAGCAGTGTTTTCTCAAAGAAACCCACGTGCCACCCCGGCGAGCAGCCAGATGGTGCAGATGCGTGTTCGGTCATGGGTATTTGTGGCAATGCTTTCGCTAGGCTGGTTCGTACATGCCCTCCGGGGCGTCCATGGACTGGCCCGACAACCTAGACTTCCGGAGCCCTGCGAGTGAACTACGCCGAACTTGAGCAAAAGACTGTCGATCAGCTTCGTGCAATGGCCAAGGACAGGGACATTCCAGATATGGGCGGTCTACGAAAGGCAGCGCTCATAACGAAAATACTGCTCGGTGCCGGATCAACGCCGCAAGCATCTAGCGGGCGAAGCACAGACGGTCAAGGGGACGGTGGCGCAGATGCCCCGGTGGTTTCGACCGCTCCAACTGGATCCGTGCAGGCAACTGCCGAACCATTGGTTGAGGCACCCGGCGTCATATCACGCCGTCCATCGCCTCCTCGCGCACCGCGGTCGGGCGGAACTATATCCAACGTAATTCGGGTAATGCCTGCGGTTGTCCCGTCTCCCGAAACTATGTCAGTCAGGAGCGCTGCAGATGTGTCGCTAGCTGCTACGTCAACGCCTTCGAGCATTGGTGCATTCCCCACGAATAACGAGACAAGCAGCGGCGGCGGACTGCCGGTTCGGCCGGAAACTCGGCGACGGCCGGCCAGAGGTGGCCAGTCCGAGCCACGCACCGATGGGCAATCTGATCCGGGACCAGCGAACGCCAACCCTAGGATTGCGCCAAGTCCCCTCCCGAGCAGCGACACGCTTGGACAGGTTGGCCCGTCCAGCGAGCAGCCACCTCAAGCGATGGGGGAAGGCGTCGAGGCTGCTGCGGGAACCGGCCACGATGGAAGTTTCCGGCCGGGATCTGATTCACGGTCAAGCCTCGACGGTCCTGCTGACATTGAGGTGGGTTCCCGGGCGGACGGCCCAGACCCGGCCGCCGGTGTCTCCCCTAGAGGACTGGCGGGTCCCGGAGGTCGTCCAGGGGTGTCGGGTGGTCCGCGTCCTCCGCATGGCGGGGGCCAATTGCCAGCCGTTGGTTCCCCTGCTGCCAGGCCATTCGATCGAAGAGACCGGGGGGGAAGAGGTGATCGGGGGGGGCGCTTTGCTCGTGGAGACCGTCCCTTTGATGGGGAGCGTGGCGACGGTGGTGGTGAACGCGGGTACCAAGCAGGTGGATCAGGCGTACCGTCACCATCCTCAAGCGGATCGGGTTACGTGGCGCCACCGGTTCCGGTTTTGAAACAGGGCGTTCTTGAAATCATGGACGAGGGATATGGCTTCCTGCGGTTGGATCGCCACTGGATGCCCGGTCCCGACGACATCTATGTCGCGCAGGCTCAGGTCAGGCGGTTCAGCCTCCGCACTGGTGACCTGATTGTTGGCCAGATGCGTGCGCCCAAGGATTCGGAAAAGTTCGCCAGTCTCCTTCGGATAGAGACTGTGAACGGGGTTGAGCCTGAGAGCGCGAAGCGCCGTCCGGTATTTGATGAGCTCACCGCCATCTTTCCCAACCGCATGTTCGACCTGGAGATGAAGGGGATCACGGGTCAGCGTGAGTTGCAGCAGGCGAACCTCTCAAACCGCGTGATCAACTTGCTTTCCCCAATCGGGAAGGGCCAGCGAGGCCTGATCGTTTCGCCACCGAAAGCCGGCAAGACGATGCTGCTTAAGGGGATTGCCCACGCGATAACCCGGAATCAGCCGGAGGCGTACGTGATGGTTGCGCTGATTGGCGAGCGCCCAGAGGAAGTGACCGACTGGCAGAAGACGGTTCCGGGTGCAGAGGTCATTTCCTCTACGTTTGACGAACCCGCCGAGAGCCATTCCCGAGTAGCGGAGATGTGTCTGGAGCGTGCGAAGCGCGTCGCTGAACTCGGGAAGGACGTAGTGATTTTGCTTGACAGCATCACCCGTCTGGCGCGGGCATATAACCAGTGCGTACCTCCAAGTGGACGCACGCTTTCTGGTGGCATGGATCCGGCGGCACTGTTTCCACCAAAGCGGTTTTTCGGGGCGGCGCGAAACATTGAGGAGGGTGGAAGCCTGACAATCATCGCGACCTGCCTCGTCGAGACCGAGAGTCGGCTTGACGACCTGATTTATGAGGAATTCAAAGGTACCGGCAACATGGAGTTGCGCCTCGATAGGAAGCTGCAGGAAAAACGGATCTTCCCGGCGATCAGTGTTCAGGCATCGAGTACGCGTCGTGATGAGCTGCTCCTGGAAGAGACGGTGTTCCGTCAGGCCGTGATGCTGCGTCGCATGTTGGCTGCGATTGGCACCAACGAGGCAGTCGAGGCGATGCTGGACCGGATGAGCAAGACCGAAACGAACCAGGACTTCCTGATGTCGATGTCGAAAGCGAAGGCCATGGTCTAGGTCGCTCAGGCCGTTCGGTATAGTCTTTGGGTCACGCCGAAGTGGCGGAATTGGTAGACGCGCTACGTTCAGGGCGTAGTGGGAGTATTCCCGTGCGGGTTCGAGTCCCACCTTCGGCACCACCTGCCCGACCAGAGATGGTCGGGCAGGTTCATATGTAGGGTGCGTGCCTCTATCGGCCGCGTCGGTTGGCGCTGGTATATTTACGGGGAGCGAAAAGGTCGTCGTGCTGATCAGTGAAGATGAATGGGTGGCAGGCTGCGAGCCTTGCATCTCAGTTCGGGTTTGCAGTCATCTCGGGCTTGGCAGGTGGAGTAATTTTTGGTGGCTATATAGATCGGCAATTGGGAACTGCGCCGGTGTTCTTGCTGGTCGGACTGCTCGGGGGGTTCCTAGTCAGTCTGTACCTCATGTACGCAATTTATCGGCTGCAAGTTGTGAACCGAGCAGGGCCTCATGGCCGGAGCCAAGTTGAACATTGAAGCGGTCGTGCATGACAGGGCGGGCGTGGGGCCTGAATTGAACAACACGCCACGACACCCTTCATCGATTTCCGATGACAATTCTCTAAGGCAACGAATGCATGGAACTGCACGTCAGTCTTAAGGCTGAGGAGCTCTTAGTCATCGGGCCTCTCGGCATCACCAATTCAATGGTGATGGCGTGGATGGCAATCGCACTACTGGTTGTTCTTGGCTGGCTTGGCGGTCGCGCCCCCGCACTCGTCCCTACGGGTATCCAAAACCTTGTTGAGATCGTGATCGAGTTCCTCTATAACACCGTCATTGCGACGGCGGGTCCGCAAGGGCGCCGGATTTTCCCGCTCTTCGCGACAATCTTCCTTTTCATTCTGACTGCAAATTACATGGCGCTCCTTCCGGGAGTTGGAACGATTAGCGTCGAAAACCCTAAGGCACATCGGGAGATGGCAAAGCCTCATAGTCTGGTAACCGTTGCTGAGGCGGCTGAGGCGGCTGGCCATCGGCCGAACATTTCGGGATCTGCCGAGGAGCCCGCGCACCACGAGCCTAAGAAGGTCCCGGTGTTCCGGGCGGCAAATGCCGACCTGAACATGACCCTTGGGATGGGCTTGATTGCGTTCCTGTTCATACACGCCTCCGGGGTCATGGCGCACGGTACGAAGGGCTACCTGCAGGAGCTAGCCACTCCGTGGTTCCTGACACCCATCAAGGTGATGATTGAGGGCTTCGTCCCGGTGTCTCTGTCAATGCGGTTGTTCGGCAACGTGTTTGGCGGTGAGATGCTGTTGTTGGTCATGAACTTGCCCGTGGTTGCGGTTCCGTTCATGTTGATGGAGCTGCTTTTCGGCTTCATCCAGGCGGTCATCTTTGCGATGCTGACGCTCATCTTTACGTCGCTGGCGACATACATCCCGCCAGGGCATGGTGGGCACGGTCACGGAGGCGGTATCCACGGTGAAGGCCACGGAGGTGGTCACTGACCGGCAGCTTTGCAAGGGTTCGTGTCCGCTAATTTGAGACGCACCAGACGCAGGCGGTTGACAGGGTCGGGGAATTCCCGGGGCTCACGGCTTTTCTGCCCATGACGGTGTTGGGTGGTAGTAGGGATTGACCTGCAGGGTTGCCCGCCACCTGTTCGGTGACCTGGCGAGGTTGCTGTCCAAAGTTACGCATCGGAGGTCTTAATAATGTTTCTGACACTCGTAGAAGGCATCAACCCGGCAACAATCGCGAAGTTCGCTGCCGCATTTGCGGTTGCGGTTGGTGCAATCGGGCCTGGGTTTGCGATTGGCATGGGCGTGCGTGGTGCGATGGACGCAATCGGGCGCAATCCCGAGGCTGAGAACGCCATCCGCACCACGATGATCATTGGCCTCGGCCTTGCCGAAGCTATCGCGATTTACTGTCTGGTGGTCGCCCTGATCATTCTGTTCGTATAGGGGGAATTCGCTGAATGGTGGTTCCAACCGGGCGTGTCCCCGGTGTGGAACCACCTGCCGGTTAAGAGACAGATCGATGTCGGGGGTCTGGCAACGTGGCGAATTCACGCTCGTTGCCAGTGGGCCGAAACAACCGGAGTGAGGTAGGCGGACATCACATGGGACTTTTTGAACAGCTCGGGCTAGACCCGTACAAGTTGGCCACTCAGTCGTTCAATTTCCTTGTGTTGCTCTACCTGCTAAATCGGCTTGCTTTCAAGCCGGTCTTGCGGATCTTTGATGAGCGGGCATCGCGCATCAAGGCCGATCTTGATGAAGCGACGCGAATGCGTCAGGAAGGCGAGCGTGATCGCCAGACCTACCGGGATCAGCTGAACCGTGCTCGCGATGAAGCGCGTGCGGTACTCGATGAGGCATCGAATGTTGCGTCCCGGGTTCGCGAGCAGGCGATGTTCGACGCAGAGGCTTCAGCCTTGGCGATCATCGCGCGTGCTCGACAGGACATCGCCCGTGAGCGTGATGCGGCGCTGAAGCAGTTGCGGGGCGAGGTAGCGACGATTGCCATCATGGCTGCGACCCGGGTCGTCAAGCGGAACCTGAATACCGAGGATGCGCGCCGACTTGTTGACGAAGCGCTCACCGACACCGAACTGGCTTCAAAGGTCGACTGATGGCGCGACGCACGCTCGCCTCGAAACGGTTTGCGGAGGCCATCGCCTCCATCGCGGCGTCCGGGAATTCCTGGGCTGCATGGGGTCGAGACATGACTATCCTTCGCGACGCACTCGAGGATCACTCGTTCAGGGCCATCATTGGTAACCCGCACATTAGCGCAGCGACGCTTGATGTCATTGAGCACCTGAAGCTTGGTGCTGACCTTCAGGTTGACACTCGTCACTTTTTGGCGGTCATGGCGCGCCGACGGTCATTGCACCTGTTGCCCGAAGTCATTGAATGGTTCGGCGAACTGGCCGATAGGGCCTCTGGTGTACGACGTGTGACCGTGACTGCTGCAAGCGAGTTGACCAGCGCTGAAATTCAGCGGGTTCGCGAGCGTATTGCCGGAACAGGTGGTGATCCGTCTCAAGTCGCGGTGACGGTTCGTTTGGATCCCGAAATTCTTGGTGGCCTGACGATCCGCGAGGGCGACCAAATCTTTGATTACAGTATTCGGACGAGGTTGGAAGTGCTGCGCGAGCGCATGTCGTGAGGGCCGCGTGTCGGCAGAACTGTCAACCGAGAGGACGAGGACATGGCTATCCGATCTGAAGACATTGTGAAGTCGCTAGTCGACCAGATTAGTGGTTTTGACCAGCCAGTACGAACGACGAACGTGGGGACGGTCGTCGAAGTTGGTGACGGCATTGCTCGAATTTACGGGTTGTCACAAGCCATGGCTGGCGAGTTGCTGGACTTTGGTAATGGCACGCTCGGCATGGCCCTGAACCTCGAGGAGGACACCGTCGGTGCCATCATCCTCGGTGATTACAAGGCAATCGCTGAGGGCACTGAGGTCCGCACAACGGGGCGGATTGCACAGGTGCCCGTTGGGGATGCGCTTCTTGGTCGGGTTGTCAATCCTGTCGGTGAGCCTCTGGACGGCAAGGGCCCAATCAACGCGACCGAGTTCCGTCCGGTTGAGGTCGTGGCACCTGGCGTGATCATGCGCCAAGGGGTCGGGGTCCCGCTTCAGACAGGGATCAAGTCGATCGATGCCATGATCCCGATTGGGCGCGGGCAGCGCGAATTGATCATTGGCGACCGGGCGACAGGCAAGACTGCCATTGTCACCGACACAATCATCAATCAGGCCCGCCAGAAGACCGGCGTCGTGTGCATCTATGTGGCGATTGGACAGAAGGAGGCGAAGGTCTCCCAGTTGGTCCGAACGCTTGAAGAAAACGGTGCCCTTGCCAACAGCATCATTGTCATCGCATCGGCATCGGCATCAGCCTCGCTGCAGTATCTGGCCCCGTACGCCGGCGCAGCAATGGGCGAGTATTACCGCGATCGTGGAAAAGATGCCTTCATAGCGTATGACGACCTGACCAAGCATGCATGGGCATATCGTGAGGTTTCACTCCTCCTGAGGCGCCCGCCGGGTCGTGAGGCCTATCCTGGCGATGTTTTTTACCTCCATAGCCGACTTCTTGAAAGAGCAGCGCGTCTGTCAGATGAATACGGCGGAGGGTCCCTGACAGCATTCCCGATCATTGAGACGCAGTTGGGTGACATTTCGACATATATTCCGACGAATGTCATCTCCATCACTGACGGCCAGATCTTCCTCCAGGGTGACTTGTTCAATGCGGGTATCCGGCCGGCGGTCAACGTCGGTCTCTCGGTATCCCGCGTCGGTGGTGCAGCGCAGACACGTGCGATGCGCGGTGTTGCCGGGCGCCTTCGATTGGATATGGCGCGCTTCCGTGAACTCGCGGCGTTTGCGCAGTTTGGCTCCGATCTGGACAAGGCTACCCAGGCACAGTTGACGCGTGGTCAGCGGTTGCAAGAGTTGCTGAAGCAACCACAGTACGAACCCCTTGGTGTTGAGGATGAGGTCCTGTCCATCTTCTCCGGCGTGAGTGGACGGCTTGACAACATCGACATAACTGAAGTCGGCCGATACGAAAGGGAGCTGCATGGGTTCGTTCGATCGACGCATCCGGAACTGTGCGAGCGGATCCTTACCGAGCGGCAGGAAAGTACAAGCCGCCTGAATGCCGGTCTCGTCGAGGCCCTGAACAAGGTCATTGATGAGTTTGAGGCACGGGTCTGGCGGAGCGCGAAGGGGCAGTAGTCGCAGACTTGCGCCCGGATCATTCGCGGCTTTCGCCGCTCCGGGGTTCGGGTCACAGTGACCGCGATTGTCGGCGGAAGATACGAGGCACGGTCAAGCGATGGCAACGGGACGCGAGATTCAGCGGCGGATGCGCTCGGTGCGCAATATCCGTCAGATCACGAAGGCGATGGAACTCATTGCTGTCACGCGGCTGCGCCGTGCCCAGCAGCGGGTGCTTGCGTCTCGGCCGTATTCCTCCAAGATGCGTGAACTCATTGGCGAGATCGCGACCCAAGCGGGAGCGAATGCTGGTGACGATGGAATGCTTCATCCGCTTCTTGAGCGCCGGCCGGTCACCCGGGTCGGCGTGGTTCTGATCACGAGCGATCGTGGCCTGTGTGGTGCGCTCAATGGCAATACGTTGCGTGCGGCGCTTCAGTTCAGCTATCGCCAGCAGAATGGTGGCAAGCCGGTCGAGTTCATCGTCGTTGGGCGCAAGGGAATGCTTGGACTTCGCCACACGGATTTCCCGCTGAAGTCTGAGTTCACGGCAATTGGCGACTATCCGTCGATGGTCAAGACGAATCCCGTCGCCCGTGTCGCCATTCAGGCTTTCCTCGCTGGCGAGATTGATGAAGCGGTCATCGTGTTTCCCAAGTTCGTGAGTACGCTGAAGCAGGAGCCAACGATTCTTCCGCTTCTGCCGATCGACCCCCCGCCAGCGTCGTCAAAGGCGTCGGTCCCGGGTCAGGCCAGTGCGGGACACACTGGGGATCTTTTGCATGAACCAGATCCGAGGACGCTCCTTTCACAGTTGCTCCCACGCTTCGTGGAAGTGCAGGTCTATCAGTCAATCCTTGAGACGGTTGCGAGTGAGTTCAGCGCACGAATGGTTGCGATGCGAAACGCAACTGACAACGCGACCGAACTGATCAAGGAACTTCAGCTTGGCTACAACAAGGCGCGTCAGGCGACGATTACCCGTGAAATCATCGAGGTTTCGTCGGGCGCAGCTGCACAGGGGCGATAGGCACGCGTAAGGCGGGTCTTCAGAGGAAGGATCAACGGCGATGGCAAAAGGCACCGTCGGAAAAGTCGTGCAGGTACTCGGCGCGGTCATTGACTGCGAGTTTCCTGCCGATCACATGCCGAGCATTTTCAATGCAGTCAAGATCCAACGGGATGAGTCCTCGGTAGCTGCGGCCTTGACTGGTGGTGGAGTTGGCAAGAGTTCCTCGAAGCTCAATCCTGAATTGGTACTTGAAGTCGAGCAGCATATCGGCAACAACTGGGTGCGATGTGTTGCGATGGACACCACCGATGGTATCCGCCGAGGAATGTTTGCGGTTGATACCGGTGCGCCGATCACCGTCCCGGTTGGTGAGCCGACTTTGGGTCGCCTCTTCAACGTGATCGGCGAGCCGACTGATAACGGTCCGGTCATTTCGAAAGACGATAACGCAATCCATCGATTGCCAATCCATCGCCTTGCACCGACCTTCGAGGAGCAGGCCACCAAGACAGAGATGTTCGAGACAGGGATCAAGGTCATCGACCTCGTCGCCCCTTTCACCAAGGGTGGAAAGACGGGAATCTTCGGTGGTGCGGGGGTCGGCAAGACCGTCACGATCATGGAACTCATCAACAATGTCGCGAAGCAACACGGTGGGTACTCCGTGTTCTGCGGCGTTGGTGAGCGGTCCCGTGAGGGGAATGACCTGTATAAGGAATTCCAGGACTCTGGCGTGCTCTCGAAGTCTGTGCTTGTGTACGGCCAGATGAACGAGCCGCCGGGAGCGCGTCTGCGAGTTGCATTGACTGGCCTGACCATCGCCGAGTACTTCCGCGACGAGATGGATCAGGACCTGCTGCTATTCATTGACAACATTTTCCGGTTCACCCAAGCCGGGTCGGAGGTGTCGGCGCTGCTTGGTCGAATGCCTTCGGCAGTGGGATATCAGCCGACCTTGGCGACGGAAATGGGTCAGCTCCAGGAACGGATCACGACCACTCGCAAGGGTTCGATTACCTCGGTGCAGGCGGTCTATGTGCCGGCGGACGACTATTCTGACCCGGCGCCAGTGGCAACGTTCGCCCATTTGGACGCGACGATCACGCTTGAGCGTGCCATTTTGGAAAAGGCGATCTATCCGGCCGTCGACCCGTTGACGAGTACTTCGCGCATCCTCGACCCAGCGGTGGTCGGCAAGGACCACTACGACACTGCCCGTGGCGTGCAGAGGCTACTGCAGCGCTACAAGGAACTTCAGGACATCATTGCCATCCTTGGTATGGAAGAGCTTTCTGACGACGACCGTCTCACGGTGAACCGCGCCCGTCGTGTTGAAATGTTCCTCGCGCAGCCCATGTTCGTGGCCGAGGTGTTCACGAACGCTCCAGGAAAGTACGTGTCCGTTGCAGAGACGGTGCGTGGTTTCCGCGAAATCCTCGATGGGAAGCACGACGCGCTTCCTGAGCAGGCGTTCTATCTGGTCGGCGGAATTGACGAGGTGGTCGAGAAGGCCCGCCAGATGGCCGCGCAATAGTCAGTCGGGGCGCCATCGAAGTGGCGTCCCAACCCGCTCCTGTCAGCGAAGCCAATGCTTCGCTTATAGGGTATGGACGGCCGGGGAGTTCGTGATGCCATTACATGTTGAGATCATCGCGGCCGAGCAGCCAATTCTCACGACTGATGCTGAGGTTGTTGTTGCGACGACCGTGAGTGGGCAGATTTCTGTCCTGCCCCAGCATGAGCCACTTTTGACCTTGCTTGCGCCGGGGGAGTTGCGTCTCGGGCGTGGAGCGAATGAGGTGCTTCTGGCGCTTGCCGGTGGGTATCTCGAAGTTCGCGATGATCACGTCACGATCCTTGCCGATGCGGCAGAGCGTGCCGAGGATATTGACATGGCCCGAGCGGAGCGCGCGCGCGACCGTGCGACTGCCCGTCTCCGGGAGTCGCAGTCGAGTGTTGATGTCGCGCGGGCATCCGCGGCGCTTGCGCGTGCAATATCCCGGCTCAAGGCTGTAGATCAATTCCGGTCACGGGGCGTGACGCGCGCCCGGTAGCATTTGATCAACCCTTCACCTTCATGCCCGTAGTAGCCGTGGTGCGTTAGAGGGCGTGGGAGATCATTGCGCTCGTGATCGCTGATGTGCCACCTCGAACAAGCGTCCCCGTCGTCCCTCTTGGTTCGGCGGGAATTCCTGATGGCCGGTGGATATCAGTTAACGGTGGCGCGAGGCTTTCAGGCGAAATCCAGACAAGCGGGGCAAAGAACGCCGCCACCAAGATGATGGCGTCGGCCCTGCTGACTTCGGAGCCGGTCGTTCTCGAGAACGTGCCGGCTATCGACGCGATCCGAACGCAGAGCGCCCTGCTGACGGCGCTCGGTGCGTGCGTTGAGTGGGATGCCACATCTCACACGGTAACCATTGTCGCCGAACACCTGAATGGTGATCGACTACTCGAGTCACTCGCGTCGCGTGAACGAGCGTCGTTCGTGATGACTGGCCCACTCCTTGCCCGGTTGGGACATGTTGAGGCGCCTCGTCCAGGCGGTTGCATGCTTGGCGCACGGCCGGTGAACGTTGACATCCGTGGATTTCAGGCCATGGGTGCAACAGTCACCCAAGTGGATGCAGCGTATGAAATCCGCGCCGACCGTCTAATCGGGGCCAACCTATATCTTGACTACCCGAGCCACACCGGTACCGAGAATTTGATGATGGCGGCTTGCCTGGCCGTCGGGACTACCACCATCAAGAACGCATCATGCGAGCCTGAGGTCGTGGCCCTTGCTCATCACCTGAACCGGATGGGTGCGAAGATCAGGGGCGCGGGCACACCGAAGATAGAGATCCAGGGGGTCGAGCGACTTCACGGTGTCCAAACCCGCGTTATCCCCGACCGCATTGAGGCTGGTAGCTTTGCCATCGCGGCAGCAGCGACACGAGGCGAAGTCACGATCCGAGATGTCATTCCGGAACATCTGGATCCAGTCATCTACAAGCTTGTCGAGTGCGGGGCATCGGTCACGGTGAACAGGAACTCGATATCCATCCGGAGCGACGGGCCGCTCCGACCGGTCGAAATCCAGGCAATCCACTATCCCGGGTTCCCTACCGACCTCCAGACTCCATTCGGCGCGCTGCTCACCCAGGCCCACGGTGAAAGCATTATTCACGAGCGGGTATTCGAGTCGCGTTTCCGGTATGTCGATGAGTTGAGGGCACTGGGTGCCTCGATTACTACAAACGGCGAGGCCGGCGCACGTGAGACGGAGTCCGCGACCCGCGCATATATCTACGGGCCGACTCAACTGCGCGGTACGCGAGTGCGGGCCCTTGACTTGCGCTGCGGTCTTGCGCTGATCATTGCCGGCCTGTGTGCATCCGGAGAGACCCAAATCGCCGACTTCCACCACGCCGAGCGTGGCTATCAGGATCTTGCTGATCGCCTACGATCGCTGGGTGCGCATCTCACCGTGCATGGTGATCCGGTTTCCATAGCCTGAGACCGGCCAACGCCGGTTTGCCCGTGTTGGCCACGTCCGACGCGAACACGTCTCTGTCATAGTGTGGGGTGGGCCAAGCAGCCCGCTCGCTACCGGATGATCCGATCACCCTTGCGTGGTTGCGGTCTGGGTGCTTGATCTTGAGGAGGAACTGGTGTTCGGGCGACAGTTGGGTATCGACCTGGGGACCGCCAATGTCCTTGTTTTTGTCAAAGGCCGGGGCATTGTCATCAACGAACCCTCGGTGGTCGCCATTTCGACGGTGGACAACCGCATCGAGGCCGTGGGCGACGCGGCTAACCAGATGCTCGGACGTACGCCCGGGTCAATCCAGGTAATCCGCCCGATGCGGTCGGGGGTGATTGCCGATTACGTGGTGACTGAGGCAATGCTGCGGTATTTCATCCACAAGGTTTGTGGCCGGTTTCGTCTCTGGAAGCCGGATGTGATGGTGTCGGTTCCGTGCGGTGTGACGAGCGTGGAACGCCGGGCGGTGACCGACGCCGCGTTTTCGGCGGGAGCCCGCGAGGTCTACCTCATTGAGGAACCGTTGGCAGCGGCGATTGGTGCGAATGTCCCGATCAATTTCCCGAGTGGGAACCTGATTGTGAACATTGGTGGCGGCACTACCGAGGTCGCAGTGATCAGCCTGAACGGCATCGTCGTTCAGCGTTCAGAGCGTGTTGGCGGCAACCGCATCGATGAGGCCATCGGTGCCTATATCCGTCGACGATACAACCTGAATATCGGTGATCACATGGCCGAAGACGTGAAAATCGGGGTCGGCAGTGCGCTGCCACTGTCTGAAACCTTGCGCCATGAGGTTCGCGGGCGCGACCAGATCCTTGGCTTGCCAAGGACGGTGACTGTCACGTCCGACGAGATAACCGAGGCGATTGCCGAGCCGCTTGAACAGATCGTGTCCACGGTTAAGTACGTCCTCGAACGCACGCCGCCGGAATTGTCATCAGACATCATCGACAAGGGCCTCGTGATGACTGGTGGAACCTCCATGCTGCGACATCTCGACCGGCTACTAAGTACGGTCACAGGAATTCCCTGTCACGTTGCAGAACGCCCACTCGACTGCGTGGCGCTCGGAACCGGACTTGCCCTTGAAAATCTTCATATTCTGAAAAAGTCGCTTGGTCGATAGGACCGGTTCGATGGGCGGGTTCAAGATGGCTTGGCCGACCCGGTTGTATGTTTCTTTTCGACAGGCATGGGCTGTGGGCCAGATGGCTGTCGGCTAACGATAAAGGCTCCGCAAGCAACTGTGAGTAATGAAAGAATTGCAAGTGCGGTTCCGACGATTGGCAGCGCGACGACAAGTGGGATGATGATCGCCGCAGCGGTCCCAGCCCCCATGAGGACCGGGACGTCGCCCATGCGCACCCACCTGTCCGACCTTGCGCCGTGGGAAGCAATTCTGGAGATCAGGTGGGCAATCGCCAACGAACCGATGGATCCCCCGATGGCAGCCACCCAAATTGGAACAGTGTCAGGGCAAGCCATTGAGGCCCCGACAGCCCCTGCGCCGGTTGCGGCGGTCTCACTCAGACGACGCATCAACCAAGCAAATCGTCGGACCTTGCCAAACGTGAGGTCAATCGCCAGCGCGGCACCTGCGACAAGCGCGACAATGCGCCACGTTGTCTCGCTTGTCGCGCCGAGTTCACTCGACAATTGAAGCCGACCGGTCCATCCCGCAATCGCTCCGGCGACCAGCAGTGCCACGTACGGGTTCAGTCCAGCTGCTGTCCCGATCACCAAACTTGTCACTAAAAGTCCGCCTCCGAATGCCGCGCTTTCTCGACGGGTATGCGCTAGCCCTAAGCGATGCTACACTGGCGCCACCGTAGTGGATTGACAAGTGCGGTCAACTCGGTGACGTGATTGCGGTAGGCATTTTCCCTCCGTTGAGCGTCGGTTCACCACACCGGCGGAATACGGCCGATGGCCGGAGAGTTCTGTCTCCGTCGGACGTGAAAGCGTCGTACAGTCTGGTCGCGTGCGCGTTCGGTTCGAATTGCCCAGGACTGGGCCAATAAAACAGAACCCATCCGGTGCCGGATCAATTGGTGTGAGGAGTTTTGCGGAATGGCAAGCGTAACCCTGGAACATGTGACGAAGCGCTTCGGTGAGGTCACCGCAGTCCGGGACGTCAATATCGAGGTGAAGGACAAGGAGTTTCTTGTTCTGGTCGGACCGTCCGGATGTGGCAAGTCCACCACCCTTCGAATGATCGCTGGTCTTGAAGAGATCAGCGAAGGCGCCGTCTTCATTGGAGACCGTCTG
>SHXX01000052.1 GCA_009693165.1 Chloroflexota bacterium | reverse complement strand
CGTCGTCCGTGACACGCCAGCGATCCTGCAGGCGTCATTCACCGACGCCCCGACACGACCGCGTGCCGCCGCCGGGTGCGCCCGTGAGTGGTCACTCTGGCGTGTTGGTGGTAGAGTTGCATCCGAAGGCCTTCCCGGTGGGTGTGGTGTCGACAACCAGCACCGTACCGGGTGAGGCCTTCATCCCATTCGCCTCACCGCCTGTACCCAATGTCGTGAGAGATCCCTAGCGCGACCGTATCGGCCGTGCAGACAGTTCCTGGCACGGGTCGAAATCTGTGTTTCGAACGATTGTGTCGATCAGCACCACGTTTTCGCCCCCAACAACGCGGACGCCGGAGAGACGCAATCCCTCCCGCCGAGAATCGGCGACGAAGTGCACGAGCGCGGCACAGATTTCGACAGCCACCTTTGTTTCGCGTGCCGTGTCTGAGAGAGACGTGCGTGCGATGGCATATGGCGGTTCGACGGTCCAGTCGAGGACTCTGGTCCACCAGGTTGCGACACCCGAACGGGACGTGGCGGTGCCGAAGACTTCGCGGGCGTACTGCCGCAAGAGTAGTACGGTGAGTTCCTGCGAGCTGGATGGGGTTGCAGTCCACGTGGCTCGGGTTGACCCGCTTGACCGCGCTCCACCCAGTAGGCTGACGCCTGTGAGGATGCCGAGACTAATCAGGATGAACGGAGCGACGAACCTCGCGGGCAGTGAGCGTGGTGGCGCCGGATGTGTCGGGAGTGTGGCTTCAAACTCGGCTTCGATCCGCCTCTGGGTGCATCGAGGGCAAGGTGTCGTTGCATCTGTAAGTGGCAAGCCGCACACGATGCAGTTCACAGCTGCCTCCTGGCTTCCCGGCGCCATCGTTGGGCTGAAGGACTTCACGTCATTCCCAGAACGGGAGTACCTGCCTCATCGTCTCGGACAACCGGACCAGCCCGGTCCGCGTGGCGTGACGTGTGATTGGCATTTAGCATAGTTTGCGATTTACGGCGGGTCCTCACACCTCCGCTGTGGCGAGTGCGTCCAAGGCCGTGACGGTACGCCAGTTTCGGGCCGTGGCTCTGACGCCAAGGACATGTTCGACTGCACCGGCGAGGCGGGATCGCCCAAAGCCACTGGGTGCGTGAAGGTATGCCACCTCATGATTGAAATGGAACCGTTCGTCAGGTGCCCGCAGTCGACCCAGACGCTCGAGTTCGGGCTTTTCTGGTGGTACGGGCAAGGAGAAAGGTGTGCAATGTTGCCCCGGTGTTCCCGTTACCTAGAGCTGTAAAGGGCATCCCGAGGATGGCCCGACGAAGGACGGAGTGGCGAAACACGATTGTTGCTGTTTAAGACCAAACTGGTCAGTGATGGCTCTTGTGATACGCGCTGACAGATCTGATGCATCGGTCTCCGGGTGGCGGAACACGATGCTTCCGGTCCGAATGTACGTGCGGACCGATCTGAGGCCAGTCGCGGAGATCACCCGCGCCAATACATCCATCAGGAGTGTTTGGGTGCCCCGGACTTTGACGCCTCGAAGCAACGCTACCCATGACGTTGGATCACCCAGCAGCGGTGTGGTCGGCGGAATGGCGCCATTCTTGGCGCACTCGTCACGCATGCCGCTGGCGAAGGATCGACAAAGGGGAGAGGTTCAGGAAGGTGGTGGCCCCCCACGGACTTGAACCGTGAACCAATTGATTAAGAGTCAACTGCTCTGCCATTGAGCTAGAGGGCCGTCAGCTTGGAAGTGTAGCAAATCGATCCTAATGGCCCGGGAACGTGGCGGGAGTGGTGCCTACCACCGGCCCCGTGAGGGTGGTGCGCCGCGCCTTCGGGTGAGATTGTTCCACAGGGAACTCACGGTGTTTGTCAGGCCGCCGAATGGACGTCTCCGCGACGGCAGTTCGATGACCTGGCCTCGCCATCGGGGACCGCTGCCACCGCCGTACGGTGATCCGCTCATGCTGCCCCGCCTCATGAAGAGAACCAGGGCGACCACGAACATCACGATGCTTATGAGCTGAACAATCCCGGCAATTCCCGCCAGAAGTGGGAAGCCGTTTGACCATGGTCCCCGCAAGACCCATGCGCCGAGGGTCATGAGTAGTGCACCGCCCATGAGCCGTGGCGGATCCACAGTCAACATGGCACGGAGGCCACGGAACGGGTTCCACGCACGCCGGCGAATGGGGGTCGGCGGCGGGGCACCGCGACGTTTCGCATCCTCGCCCGGAAAGCGTTCCATGCGGTTCAACAGGTCGCGAATCTCGTCTTCGTAACGCTTTGACATCGCCGGTCTCACTGTAGCCGATGCGTCGGTCGCCGGGGTTCCGCCATCTCACGACTGAGCGGCGAGTGCCGACGCCCCGACAGTTGCCAGGGTTGGTGCGGTAGCCACGTCTTCTCCGTGGAGAAGGACGAATGACTGGCGCTGTCTCGGTTCCGCCTCGATACCTCTTGCACGGTTCCACTGCGCAACGAGGTGCCATCTGGCGACGCCGACATCAACGTGATCCCAAGGTAGGCGTGCGTGGATGTCACGCTCGTCGGTTCCATAGGTCTCGATGTCCAGACCGGCGTCTTCCATGCCTGCCTGCCAAGCCTCGAACCGAAGATGCTGGTTCCAGGCATCGAAGCGGGCACCACGTCTCCAAGCGCCGTAGATTGCAGTCCCCACCCGACGGTCGCCGCGGGACATCACGCCTTCAACAATTGTGCTTTCAGGGTCATGCCATGACACACGCATGCCACGGTCGCGGGTCACGTTGCGAAGAACCGAAATCCGCCGTTCAATCTGGGGCCGGGTTGCCTGAGCCGCCCACTGGAATGGTGTGTGCGCCTTTGGAACCATCGTCGAGACACCTACGGTGACCCGAGCCCGGCGGCCATGGTGGCGTCGTCCGACATCGAGGACCTTCTGGGCGAGGTGGCCAATCCCCTCCACGTCCTCGTCAGTCTCGGTGGGAAGACCGATCATGAAGTAGAGCTTGATCGTCTGCCATCCGCGACTGTAGGCCATTTCGGCGGCGGCCAAGGTCTCGGCTTCGGAGACACCCTTGTGGATGACCTCCCGCATCCGCTCGGTGCCTGCTTCCGGTGCGAATGTGATCCCGGATCGCTTCCCGCGCTCGATCAATTCTGCGAGATGGACGTTGAAGGCATCCACCCGGGTGCTGGGCATGGCGATTGTCAGGGTGTTGTCGTCAAAGAGGTCAATGGCATCCTGGACAATGAGGTCGATGTGCTTGATGTCCGCGCTGGATAGTGACAGGAGCGAAAGTTCGTTGTAGCCGGTCGATTTCAGCAGTTGGTCAGCCATCGCGATGATCTGCGCGCGAGGCCGGACCCGTCGGGGGCGGTAGATCAGATCGGCCTGGCAGAACCGGCACCCGCGGCCGCATCCCCGCATGATCTCGATAGCTGCACGGTCGTGGATTGTCTCCATGTATGGCACGACAGGCCGCGTGGGAAGCGGGTAGTCGACCAGATCGACAAACGATTTCTTCACGGGCAGTTCTGGCGCACCTGGAAGCGGTTCAAGTGCGGTGAACACGCCTCGGTCGTCGTAGCGCGCTTCGTACAGCGTCGGAACATAGCAACCAGGAATGCGGCGGGCCGCCTCGCGCAGGAGAAGGGTGCGGTCCGTTCGAGGCGCGTCACCCCGGAGTTCGTCATACAGGGCCAGGAACGCGGGGAGCGACTCCTCACCTTCGCCAATCAGGAAGGCGTCGATGAAATCGGACATTGGCTCCGGATTGGTGGCGTTGCTGCCACCGGCGATGATGATTGGGTATTCAGGGCCACGGTCGCGTGCCCGTACGGGAATATGTGCCAGATTGAGCATGTTGAGGACGTTTGTGTCATCGAGTTCGTAGGCGAGGCTGAACCCGAGTACATCGAATTGGCCCAGTGCGTGACGTGTTTCCAGGCCGAACAGCGGCACACGGGCCCGGCGGAGTTCGGCTTCCATGTCGAACCAGGGGGCGAATACGCGTTCGGCGAGGAACCGGTCGTCGCGATTCACCACCTCGTACAGGACCTGCATGCCGAGGTTTGACATGCCGATGTCGTAAATGTCCGGGAACGCAATCCCGAGGCGGACGCGGTGCCGTCCCTGCGGGCCGTGCGCGTCCCAGTCCTTCGGGTTGGAATTGAACTCGCCCCCGGTATAGCGCGCCGGCTTCTGCACGCGAGGCAGGAAGGTATCAATCAGTCGAGCGATGGTGCGGTGATCCATGCCACCCCATTGCCCAACCGGTTCTCTGTGCGCTTCGCTCATTTGTTGACATTCTCGCAAGTCGCCCCCTACACTGCCAGTCGAAGAGCTACGACGGAACCGAGTAGGAACGGCGCACGCATTCAGGGAGCCCGAGGATAGTGTGATCGGGTTGCGAACCGCTTCCGAACATCCTTCCCGAGCTGCCCACCGAACGCGATTGCGTGATCCCGGCTTCCAAAGAGGCTGACCGGTTGATTTCGGGATTTGCCAGTAGGCCGGGTCGGAATGCCCTCCGTTACCGGGGCGCAGGCAACTGAAGCCTGCACGAGTGGGTCATCAGCCTCATCGCCGCCATGTGGCCGGCAACAGGTTGATGGGCAATCGGGGTGGTACCGCGGGTGCGGCGTCGACATGGCGCGCCTCGTCCCCTTGAGGGGCGGGCGCGTTTTTTTGTTGCCCACCGCCTCGCCGAATGTGCGTACGCCGTGCCTCCCGTGAACACCAAGACAGACGACATCAGATCAGGACATCAGGACGAAACCATGTTTTCACCCGTCAGTGCCGACGTTGACTTTCCCGCGCTTGAACGAGGAATCCTCGCCTTCTGGGAGGAACACCACGCCTTTGACCTTCTGGTCGAGAAGAACCGGGGCAAGCCCAAGTGGAGTTTCATTGACGGGCCGATCACGGCGAATGGCCCGATGGGGGTCCATCACGCGTGGGGCCGGACGTACAAGGACCTGTTCAATCGCTTCAAGGCGATGCAGGGTCACGAGTTGCGGTTCCAGCAAGGTTTCGACTGCCAGGGGCTGTGGGTTGAAGTCGAAGTAGAGAAGGAAAAGGGTTTCACGTCAAAGCGGGATATCGAGGCGTTCGGGATTGACCGCTTTGTCGAGGCATGCAAGGAGCGCGTGCGGCGCTTTTCGGCGATGCAGACCAACCAGTCCATTCGCCTCGGGTATTGGATGGACTGGAACAACTCCTACTTTACGATGGCGGACGAGAACAACTATTCAATCTGGCTCTTCCTGAAGCAATGCCATGATCGAGGCCTGATCTACCGGGGCATCGATTCCATGCCTTGGTGCCCGCGGTGTTCGACTGGGATATCGCATCATGAAATCGCCACTGAGGGCTATGAAGACATCACGCACACGTCGATGTACGTGAAGCTGCCATTGGTTGAGCGTCCGGGCGAGTCCCTCCTGATCTGGACGACAACACCGTGGACGCTTCCGGCGAATGTGGCGGCCGAGGTGCATCCCGAC
This sequence comes from Chloroflexota bacterium, assembly GCA_009693165.1. Lineage (GTDB taxonomy): Bacteria > Chloroflexota > UBA11872 > UBA12225 > UBA12225 > UBA12225. Next base: position 8,978 of record SHXX01000052.1, on the reverse strand, counting down.
CTGACCTACGTGCGTGTCCGTCAGGGTGATGATGTGCTGATCCTGTCAAAGGGCACGGTCGCCTCGGCGTTGACCGGGGCACATGAGGTCATTGGCGAACTGACGGGCAAGGACCTGATCGGCTTGCATTACCGGGGGCCATTTGACCATTTGCCAATCGTGATCGAACAGGCAGTGCCGGAGGCCCACGTCGTGATCGGCGGTGCCGATGTCACCGAGACCGAAGGGACCGGCATCGTTCATATTGCACCTGGATGCGGTGACATCGACTTTGCGCTCAGCAAGCAATACGGATTGCCGATTGTCGCCCCAATTGATGAGTTTGCGCGCTACTACGCGGGTTTTGGCGACCTGACTGGGGAGTATGCGCCGGACGTTGCGCCGACGGTCGCGGCCACGATGCGCGAGGGTGGGTTTCTGTATCGCGTCCTCCCGTACACGCACCGGTATCCGAAGTGTTGGCGTTGCCACACCGAACTTGTGTTCAGGGTCGTCGATGAGTGGTTCATTTCGATGGATGGACCCAAATCCGATGAGGCGCGCGCGCGCGTCGCCGGGCGTGAGATGCCGCCATTGCGTGAACAGATTGCCGATGTCGTCCGGAAGATCGAATGGCACCCGTCATGGGGTCTCGAACGGGAACTTGACTGGTTGCGCAACATGGGCGACTGGATGATTTCCAAGAAGCGTTACTGGGGTCTGGCCCTTCCGATCTGGACATGTGATGACGCTGCTTGCGGGTGGTGGGATGTCGTCGGTGGCGATGATGAACTGCAGTTGCGTGCGACGGAAGGATGGGCGACCTTCGCCGGGCACACTCCGCATCGTCCATGGGTCGACGGGGTGCACATCGCGTGTGCGCGGTGTGGCGGGCAGGCGACACGGATCAAGGATGTCGGCAATCCGTGGCTTGATGCGGGCATCGTGAGTTTCTCGACACTCGGCTACCGCCATGACAAGGATCATTGGAAGGCGTGGTTCCCGGCCCACTTCATCACCGAGAGTTTCCCCGGCCAGTTCCGGAATTGGTTCTATTCGCTTCTGGTGATGAGCACAATTCTGGAAAATCGCGAACCGTTCCGGGCCGTCCTCGGATACGCGACCCTGCGTGATGAGACGGGTCGCGAGATGCACAAGTCCTGGGGTAACTCCATCGAGTTCAATGAAGCCGCGGAGCGCATCGGTGCGAGCGTGATGCGCTGGCTCTACGCCGGGGCGAACACCGAGACAAACCTGAACTTCGGCTACGGGATTGCCGATCAGATCAAGCGCCGCCTGCTGGTGCTTTGGAACGTGTACGCCTTTTTCTGCAACTATGCGCGCCTCGACGCCTTCGACCCCCACGCGCACACTGTGCCGCTGGAAGACCGTACGGACTTGGACCGATGGATCCTTGCTGAACTTCACGTCCTGATCGACGAGGTCACCAAGCGGTACGAGGACTTTGATTCCAGGACGGCAACGTGGCGGATTGAGGCATTTGTCGATGACCTGTCGACCTGGTACCTGCGTCGCGGACGGTCGCGGTACTGGAAGAACGAGGCCGATACCGACAAGCGTTCGGCCTACGCCACCCTCTGGGAAGTACTCACGACGCTAACGCGGCTCCTAGGCCCGTCAATGCCTTTCCTTGCGGAGGAGATGTACCAGAACCTTGAGCGGCCCACTGGTGGGAATGTGCCGGTCAGTGTTCATCACACGGATTGGCCGGTCGCTGATCCGTCGCTGATCGACGAGGACCTGAGGCGGTCGATGTCGGTGGTTCGGACGGTCGTAGGTCTGGCACGGGCTGCCCGCAGCAAGGTGAAGGTCAAGGTCCGGCAACCCCTGCCGGCACTGGTTGTCCGTGCGCGGTCAGATGCCGAGCGGGCCTCGCTCAAGCGTCTCGCAACGCAGATCACCGAGGAATTGAACGTCAAGGTCCTGCGGTTCGCGTCCGATGATGAGGTGCTGGTGACCTATCAGGTCAAGCCGAACTTCAAGGTTCTCGGGCCTCGATTCGGCCCACGGGTGAATGCGGTGGCCCGCGCCTTGCAGGCAGCTGATGGAGCCGAGGTTCAACGCCGACACGCACGAGGCGAACCTGCGGTCGTGATTGTCGAGGGGCTCGAACTCGAGGTGCCGGCTGCGGAGTTCGATGTTGAAGCAGTCGATGCACCGGGTTTTGCCGTCGTGGATGACAATGGTCTTCTGATTGCGCTCGACACGACCCTGACGCCGGAACTGGTGGCGGAGGGCCTGTCGCGCGAGATCACGCACGCGGTCAACGGCATGCGCAAGGACGCGGGGTTCAATCTGGAGGACCGCATCATCACACGCTATGACGCGTCGGGAGATGGGGAAGCCGTCTTTGCCACGTTTGCGAGGGAGATTGCCTCCGAAACGCTATCGACCACCCTAGAAGCCGGGACGGCTGCTTCGTCTCCGCAGGCATATCGGAAGACGGTGATCTTGGACGGCCACGATGTGACCATCGCGATTGAACGTCGGCGCCAGTAAGAGCCCGGGGCGAGATGATGAGTGGCCTCGCCCCGGGCTCATTCCTCTCCGAGGTAGGCCTTGCGGACCATCTCGTTCTTGACGAGGGAATCGGCGGTATCGGTCAGGACGATGCGCCCGGTTTGCATCACATACCCGCGGTCCGCGATCGACAGGGCTAGTTGGGCATTCTGCTCGACGACGACGACGGTGACACCTGAGTGATTGATCTCCTTGATGGCGTCAAAGATGACGTCGGTAAGAAGCGGCGAAAGACCCATCGACGGTTCATCCAGGAGCAGGACGGTCGGTCGGCCCATCATCGCGCGTCCTATCGCCAACATTTGCTGTTCACCACCGGAGAGCGTGCCGGCCTTTTGACGCAGGCGCTCGCGTAGGCGGGGAAAGAGGTCCAGCACCCGTTCCCGATCAATCGCGACCTGCTTGGTGTCGTTGTGAATGAAGGCGCCCATCGCCAGGTTTTCATCGACCGACAGGCGCGGAAAGACGTGCCGGCCTTCGGGTGACTGGCAGATTCCCCTTCGGACGATCTGGTGCGCCGGGACGTTGTTGAGGGTCTCACCACGAAGTTTCACGGTCCCCTGTCGCGGCCGAAGCAGACCGGAGATGGTCTTGAGGGTAGTGCTTTTCCCAGCGCCGTTGCTGCCGAGTAATGTCACGATCTCGCGCTCACGAACTGAAATGCTGACGCCCTGAAGGGCATGGATGTTTCCGTAATAGGTGTGGACGTCCGTGACTTCCAGGACGACTGAACCGATCACCCGGGCGGGAGATGCAGAGGCGGACATCAGTGGGTGCCTCCATCGGCTGCTTCATCCTCGGGACGCTTGTGACGCCTGCCGAGGTATGCCTCGATGACGTTATCGTTGCGCTGTACGTCGAGGGGTGTTCCCTCGGCAATCTTCTGGCCGTAGTTGAGCACGGTCACACGCTCAGATAGTCCCATGACCACCTGCATGTCATGCTCGATCAGGAGGACGGCGACGCCGAACGCGTCGCGAACCCGGCGGATCAGGGCGATCATGTTCACCGTCTCTTGCGGGTTCATGCCGGCGGTCGGTTCGTCGAGCAGGAGAAGCTGCGGTTCTGACGCAAGGGCCCGTGCCATTTCCAGACGACGTTGCATGCCGTAGGGCAAGTTTCCGGCAGCCTCGTTGGCATACCGGTCGAGCCTCACAAGGTGGAGCAAGGCCATGCCCTTTTCCCGTGCTTCGTTCTCTTCCCGCCGTTGAGAGGGCAACCGCAAAAGCGATGCGAACGGGCCACTCTTGAGTCTCGAGTGCATCCCAACCAGCACGTTCTCAAGCAGGGTTTCGTTGGTAAATAGACGAATATTCTGGAATGTCCGGCCAATGCCTCGGGCCGTGATCTGGTGTGGGCGGAGACCGTGGAGGGCCTTGCCATTGAAAATGACGCGTCCGGCCGAAGGTTCGTACTGTCCGGCGACCATGTTGAAGAACGTGGTCTTGCCGGCACCGTTCGGTCCGATCAGGCTGACAATCTGACGACGTCGAACCTGGAAGTCGACGCTGTCAACGGCGATCAGGCCCCCGAACCTTTTGGTGAGGCCGGTGACATCGAGGACGACGTCACTGGAGTCATTCGATGCGGTCATCGTGGTTTCTCCGTCGGCACGTCCGCACCAGCAATCAGGACTGACTCTTCGGGTACGAGATCCTCCTCAGGAAGGTCGGTAAGGGCAGTTTCACGGCGCTTGCGATTGGGAAGGATGCCTTGGGGCCGAAGGTTCATGATCAGGACAAGGCACAAGCCGAATACCAGCAGGCGCGATTTCAGGAGGTCAAACGAATTGAACGCTGCGGTGATCGTCGGATCGCCAGTAAGTGCGCCGGCCTTGTGAATCCAACCAGTGAGCCGTTCGGCAAAGATGCGGTCGAAAGACTGGATCAGGAGACCCCCGAGCATGACCCCCCAGATATTGCCGGTCCCACCCAGGATGACCATGCAGAGCACGATGACGGACGTCGAGTACTCGAACTGGTCTGGTGAGATGGTCTGGAGGTAGGCACCGAAGATGGCACCGGTTGCGCCGGAGAATGATGCCCCGAGCGAGAACGCCCAGAGTTTGGTGGTGACAGGGTTGATACCCATGCCTTGGGCAGCGATTTCATCATCGCGGATGGCGGCCCAGGCGCGGCCGAGACGTGAGTTGCGCAGACGGATGATTGCAAAGATAGATATCGCGCCGATGACGAGGGTGAGGTAGTAGTAGGGGATCATGCCGAGTTTCAGCTTCATCCCGAGGATTTCGCACGGGTCAACGCCGAACTGGCACCCGAAGAGGTAGGGGCGCCCGATGGGGTTCATGCCCTTGACACCCTTGGTCCACGGTTCGAGGTTCTTGATCAATCGAGGCACGATTTCACCAAAACCTAGCGTGACGAGTGCGAGATAATCGCCGCGCAAGCGGAGCGTCGGGGCACCGAGAAGGGCACCCGCAAAGCCTGAGACAAGGACGGCCATAATCATTGCGACCCAGAAGTCCTGCATCCAGGCGAACGGGCTGCCGGGAAGGACTCTTGCGAGCGGACTGTTAGGAGAGGTGAAAAATGCCGCCGCGTACGCCCCGATGGCGTAGAACGCCGCGTACCCGAGGTCCAGGAGCCCGGCATACCCGACAACGATGTTCAGACCCAGCGCGAGCGTGATCATCAACATCATTGGGATGAATGCAAGCAGTGCTTGCCACCCAAATAACAGGTCGAGGAACGGGTACGCGACGATAAAGGCCACTGCGATGGCCTGCAAGATTCGGTTTCTTGTCTGTTGAGGGTCAGCCGGAACTTCGACGTATGCCCTTCGGCCGGGCGTCATGCGGGGAGCCGTCTGCATCTTCGTTGCCTCACATCAGGCGCCCACACCACATGTGCGGTTCGGGCGGGTTCGCATGCTACGCGCGTTCGGCCAGATCCTGGCCCAGGATGCCGGATGGGCGAATGATTAGCACGAGGTTCAGGGTGCCGAAGATGACGACCGGGGTCCATCTTGCATCCAGGTACCCGTCGCTCATCGCCGCGAGGATGCCAATGAATACGCCCCCAAGCATGGCACCGTTCAGGTTGCCGATACCCCCAAGCACGGCCGCCGTGAATGAATTCAGCCCGTAGCTAAAGCCCATCTGGAAACCGGCAGTGTTGTTGTAGAGGCCAGAGACAAGTCCGGCAGCTCCAGCAAGGGCTCCGCCGAGCAGGAAGGTCAGGGCAATTGTCCGGTTGGTGTCGATGCCCATCAGTTGAGCCGCATCCCGATCTTGGGCAGTGGCACGCATTGCCTTGCCGAGCTTGGTTCTCTGGATGAACAGGGTCAGGGCAATGACTAACGGGACCGTCACGATGAGCACGAATACGTCCTTGGTCGTGACCCGCACGAAACTGTCAATCCCCATGGCCTTCACAAGGTCAATCTGGGGGATGTATCGAGGAAAGTTGACGGGAGAAACCCCTTTCCAGTAGATGCCGACATTCTGGAGGATGAATGACACACCGATCGCTGAGATGAGGGGTGCCATCCGGGAACCGCGTCTGAGGCGTCGGTACGCCAATCGCTCGATGAGCACATTCAGCGTTGCACAGAAGACCATGGAGGTAACGAGGGCGATCAGCAGCCAAAGATACGTTTCCGGAATTGGTGACTGGTCCTTGTTGGCCACCCGCTTGACTGCTTGTGCCCCTAAGGCTTGCAGTGTTGTCACCGAAGAGAATGCGCCAAGCATGAATACGTCGCCATGCGCGAAGTTGATTATCTCGACGATACCGTATACCAATGTGTACCCAATGGCAACAAGAGTAATTAGCATCCCGTTGGCTAACCCGGTGACGAGTTGTTGTAAGAAATATTCAAACGTCAACATCTGCATACGGCTCCATCGAGAGAGAAGCTACTTGGCGACTAATCGCAACTAGTTCACCGAAAACGATCTGGAGAATTGCGATCTAAAAAAAACTGACACGATACATCTAGGTTGTATCGTGTCAGCCTCGCGCAAGTGTAAACTGCCGAGACAGCATCGCCAACTCGGGAAGGTGGCGACTACTGCCAATTAGCCGGCGGTAAGGATCTCCACCTTCTCCCAAGAGAGGGTTCCATCGTCAAGACGCTTGGCGATGCTAACACTCATGGTTGTCACTGAGGTGTCGCCGTTCGCATCAAAGCCCCAAGTGCCCAAGATTCCCTTGTAGTCCTTGGTTGCAAAGACTGCATCCCGGATCTTGGTGCGGTCCTTCACACCCGCAGCGGCTATGGCGGCGAGCGCAACCTTGGCTGCCTCGTACCCGTAGATTGCGTACGCCTCAGGATCGGCGTGGTATGCGGCCTTGTACTTCTCGGCGAATTCCTTGGCTGACCCTTCGTACGAGGACACTGCAACACCACCGAATGTGCAGTACACACCCTCAGCCGCGTCGCCAGCGGTCTTGAGGAACGTGGTGTCGAAGATGCCGTCCGGTCCGATGAAGTTGCCCTCGAAGCCACCGTCGCGGAGGTCTTTCAGGACCTTGGCGGCATTGTTGTCGGAGATACCACCGAAGTAGACTACATCCGGTTTGAGGGCGCGGACGTTGGTTGCCACCGCGCGATAGTCAGACGCCTTGCCGTCGATGCCCGAACGTCCAACCACCTTCATGCCGATCTTGTCAGCACTCGCTACGAACACATCGGCGATTCCCTTGCCGTAGAGTTCGGTGTCGTCAATCACATAGGCGGTCTTGGCGCCGAGCTTCTTGGCCCAGTTTGCGCCAACAGCGCCCTGAAGATCGTCAGCGGGAACCACGCGCGTATAATTACGGACGCCACTCGGGTAGTACACGTCTGGCTCGTTCGCCTCGCCCTTGCCCGGCTTGGTCAAGCCCGGGTAGGTGTTCGCCGGGCTGATCATCACCAAGTTGGCCTGGTTGAGGATCGGGATGCTTACCTTGGCTGCCCCGGAATTCATCGTTCCGATGTAGACCATCGTGTCGGGATCGTTGAGCGCCTTGTTGGCGTTCTCGGCTTCCTTCTCTGCCATCCACTTCGCGGCCGCCGCGGTAGCATCGTCGAGGGCCTCGTACTCGATGACAAAGTTGCCGACCTTGCGCCCGGCTTCCTCGATTGCCAAGCGGATCGCGTTGACGACCGAAATCGACTGTCCGTAGCTCGGTCCAGTCAAGGGAAGGCTGCTCACGATCTTGATGATCTCGACACCCTGACCGGCCGGAGCGGCACTCGCGAGGCTTGGGAGCGTGCTTCCCGCAACGGCACCGGCAACTGCGGTCGCTGTCTTGAGCAATGAGCGGCGTGACTTAGGTGCAATCTGATTCACGTAGCCTCCTCCTGACGCGCGACTTCGGGCCGGGCGCCGCTGCTGAACAACCCGCTAGGAATTGTCCATTCTCGCAGAGGGAGCGGTAAGTAATCAAGCGCGGCCGGTTTCAGAACGGTTTCCTTCGACTTCGTTAGATAACTCGCACAAAGTCCACTGATGTTCTGTAGATGAACTAGGCTCGGCTCAACGCGTTCGCTAGAATGCCAGTGGAACGGCGGTATCTTTATGGAAATCCTCATTGTCGATGATGACCGCGGGCTTGTGGAGTTCGTGTCGGTTGCGCTCCGCCGGGCTGGGTTTACTGTGACCCGTGCGTATGACGCCCCTTCGGTGAACCGTCGCATGCAGGAGGCCTCTCTGCCAGACCTGATCCTTCTGGACATCAATCTCGGGGCGTGGAACGGGTTTGATCTGTTGCGTGATCTTCGATCCCGCAGCCAGATACCTGTGATCCTTCTTACTGGCCGCGCCAGTGAAGACGACAAGATCACCGGTCTCGAGGTGGGCGCTGACGATTACGTGACCAAGCCCTTTAGTAGCCGGGAGCTGGTGGCGCGCATTCGGGCGAATATCCGCCGTAACCAGGTTGAGGCTGCACCGGCTGCGGCCGCCGAGACGCGGTTCACGGTTGGGCCTTTGACGATTGACGTGCCGACACACGTAGCGACAAAAAATGGCGAAAAGATCAAGCTGACGGTCACCGAGTTCAAGCTGCTGAAGTGCTTGATGGAGCACCGAGGCGTGGTTGTCCCGACGAAAACGTTGCTCCGGACCGTGTGGGGCTACGACGACGCTGATGCGGCGGACATTGTGCGCGTCACGGTTCATAGGTTGCGGCGCAAAGTTGAGGACGAACCGGCGAACCCAGTCTTGCTTCGGACGGTTCCCGGCGTTGGGGTGATGTGCGCGGAACCGGAAACCGACAGTTCCGCGTCGTGAGGGACACCGGTTGCGGCCGGTTCGGTGGGCGTCGTATGATCTGCGCGGTGGCAAGCGGTGCCACCGTCGTATGCGGAAGTGGCGCAGTGGTAGCGCGTCTCCTTGCCAAGGAGAAGGTCGCGGGTTCGACCCCCGTCTTCCGCTCCCCTCCGATTCCTGACCCGCCACCGGGGTTATTGCCTAAACGGTCAGGTGTCGGCGGATCACCCAATGGTCCGCC
>SHXX01000051.1 GCA_009693165.1 Chloroflexota bacterium | reverse complement strand
CGCGAGACGCCGGCATCGGCGCACGCATCGGTCACCGGCGTCCCCGACGCGACCGCGTGCAGCAGTCGTGCGCGCCCGTGCGTGGTCAACCTGGCGTGCGGGTGATAGTGTTGCATCCCAAGGCCTCCCTGGCGGGTGTGGTGTCAGTAACCAGCACCGTACCGGGCGAGGCCTTCATCCCATTCTCCCCAGCCCCTGTACCCAATGTCGTGAGAGACGACACCTAGGACCACCGTCTGGTGTCACGCCGTTTGCCCCTCACCCGATACCCCGCTTTGCCGGAGAGGGTAGGCTCACACCCCTTTCAGGCGCCAGCAAGCGTCATGCGCCTTCGAGGCAACGCCATGTCGGCTCACGCATCGTGGGAGGCACCGTGCCGAACCCGGGACAGCGCACAGGCCACCGGGTTCGCAACCCCCACGCACGGGCGCCCGTAGAGGGAAGTGCATGCCTCGACCGGGTTCACCGGCACGTCCACACCTGCATCCCGAAGAATTCCGGCAATCGCAAGGATCGGAAATCCGACGACCGAACTGATGCACCCCGAGATTGATGCGATGAGTGTTCCACCACCGCCACGCGCATCATAACTGCCTGCGCAATCAAGTGCCTCGCCAGTCGCGACATAGGCAACGATGTCGTCATCGGAATAATCCCGCATCGCGAGTGGTGTTGACACCTCACCACTCACAAGCCCATTCCCGGTCACCATCGCCACACCCGTCCGAACGGCGTGCGCCTGTCCACGCAAACGCTGCAACATCCGGACGGCGACATCCGATGTCATTGGCTTACCCAATGGTTCTGCACCCAGCGCGACAATGGTGTCGGCCGCTAGCACCACCCCAGGCAAACGGTTACCACCGATGGCGACGATATCGCGGGCCTTCGCGATGGCAATCGGCACAGGGTCAATCGGGTCGGGCCCAGGGTCGAGACGGTCCTCGACTTCCGAGACCCGGACTTGGAACGCAATCCCCAAAGCGAACAATGCGTCCTGACGACGGGGTGACCGCGACGCAAGACAGATTGAGCCGCGTGTCGTCTCAGCTGCCCAGGTCACTTAGGCACCCTGCATGGGTGGCCAACCCGATCAATCGACGCTGCCGACACTGCCACCCGGCCCGGGCGCGTCCACGCCGTACGTTTCCACGTTCATGGCAACAACCGTCGGTGACCCACTCGGGTCGTCATGTTGATGGTCACCAACATCATGGTCATGACCAACACCCTGCAGCGCACCACAGTATGCACAGAGTTCCCAGCGTGGATTGACCAGACGATTGCACGCCCCACACCGATTCTTGAGAATCACGTGACAACTCGGACACACGACGTAGTCTGCATGGATTCGTTGACGACAACTAGGGCAGTGCAACCTGTCCTCGAGTTCCTGAAGCAGGCTTTCCTCTTCAAGCGATCGTTCATACGCCTCGGCGAGCGTCTCACGTGGCCGAAGGATGAAATAAAGCAACAGCCCAAAGACGTTGAAAATCAGAACCAACGCTGTGGCAAAGATGTGGACGTACAGGTCGGCAGAGCGCGCACGAATATCGTAGTAGGTCCATACAATCATGCTGAACCACAGCGCCACGAGGTACGCGCCGCCAAAGGCAACGACAAACTGAACCAAGGTGCCGAGAGGTGGCATCAGATTACTCCCAAGCCCCGATCCGTCGCGCGTCCACTATCGAGTACCTTGCCGGGCGCGCCGGAACCCTCTCAACCCGACCATCCGCCACCGAGGTCACGTGCCCCGTTCTACCGAAACGATCAGGTAACGGGTCGTGCCACCAGGGGTCACCACATCGGTCTCTTCGCCGGCGGTCTTGCCGATGAGAGCCTTGCCAACCGGTGAGCGATGCGAAATCTTTCCTAGCCGCGGGTCGGTCTCTTCCGGACCAACGACCTGATATTCGACTTCGTCATCCGTGGCGATTTCACGCAACTTGACCCGGCTTCCAACACCAATCGTGGCGCCGTCGTTGTCCTGGTCCTCAATCAATGCAACGTGCCTGAGCTTGCTCTCAAGGTCGCGGATTCTCGCCTCAAGCAACCCCTGACGCATCTTGGCGTCTTCATAGCCGGCATTCTCGGAAAGATCGCCGTCCTTGATCGCCTCCTCGAGGAGTGCGCTGATGCGTTGCCTCTCGTCGACTTGAAGCCGGTCGAGTTCCTTCTTCATCTCTTCGTGACGGGCTCGGCTGACGTATTCCACATCCTCGATGCGTGACGTCCCCGATGTTGTTGCCACGTGAGTTGGTGAACCAGTCGCTGCCGCCGCTGCGGCAGCTGCGGCAGCGCTCTTCTTGACGGCAGCCACGCCAGTCCTCGGCAACCGGACATTCTTCATCGGGTCACTGGGGATGAGGCGCTGTTCCAAGACGTAGGCAAAAAACGTCTTAAGGGGGACAAGGTATGCACGGGGGGACACCGAAGTCTTGACCTGTTGGGCAAGGAACTCCTCAATCTTGTACGCCTGTACTGCTTCGACGGTGACACTAACGCCAAGCCAAGTCACAAACTTGCGTAGACGCGCATGATCATCAGGAGAGATCCGGGCCCGGTAATCATCCAGAGCCTGGCCAAGCCGGGTCGGTGCGGTTGGTATGGATGCCGTCATGCATACATTGTACCGGCCACTCCCGGGGGCAGCGGATGCAATTTCCCAGCAAGCGCTTTCCTGCTAGGCGCCCATAAAGAGTCTCAGCCGGTACCAAGGTCACCCATGGTCCGGCCGACGACGATATGTCACAACGCCCGAGAATTACTTGGAGGCAAAACGTCCTGGGTCTGCGATGTCACTCGACGACGACCAGTAACCCATGCCGACCTTTTCCATCCACGGCATAAGGACCGCAAATCCCACCACAATGAACAGCAAGAAAGCGACCCCACCGATGAGCTGTGGCCAGTTAATCGGGGTCTTCGGTGGTGGTGGTGGTGGCTTGCCAAAATCCTCGAGCGACACCATCTGGGGCTTACCCGCCATGCTACCCCCTTCTCACGGCATCAAGCCGTCTAACTGCACCTATAGTACTGCAAGATGCGACCCTATGGGGCCGCAACCTCATCCTCTGCGGTTTCAATGGCTGCAACATGCAGGCGGCCCGCAGCTTGGTCACGTCGCCGATTCTCGACCTGTGACCGATGCACGGCTCGAGCCATGCGTTCCCTTTGAAGACCTGTCGCGTCGTCGAACTTGACACCCACTTTGAACTTGGACAACCGTTCACCTGGGTTCACGTCAATCACGTTCATCACTTCGACGGTTACCGCCATCTCACCAGATCCCATTGGGACCGGGAAACGCACCCGAAGTTTCAGACCCTGCGCCACTTCCTCGTCCAACGTAAGGCCGAGGCCACCACCGCTGATGTCATGGACGAAGCCGCACACTGGCTTCCACGTCGCCGTCCCATAGCTGCTCTCGCGGACCGCGCACTCGGTCAACGGGATCGTCACGGGTAGGCGGTACGAGCCCCGGGGCGCTTGTCGGCCCGCGGCCAGAACACGCACAACAACCATTGCCACGGGATTGCCCGGTGACGGGGGCAACCGGTCCACGACAACGCAATCAAGGTAGATCGTTGCCGTCGGTTGCCCGTCCGAACCGGATTGCGTCAGGGCAAGCGACACAGAGTCCTCAACCGCAAGCTTGACGCTCTGACCACGCTTCGATGGCCATGTCAGCGTCAGGCGGTCACCTGTGAAGTCCTCAATCCGACAACGGTACGTATCCGCACCCAACGTCGGGTCATCGGCCTCCATGTTGAGCGTTGCACCGATGCGAATGCCCGGAAGATTTCCAACCATGGTTCATTGCTTCCCGTCTGACTTGAAGGTAGCCGCCATTTGCCGATCAGTCAAGATGCACCCCATTGCCTAACGAAGAACCAACCCTTCGACCACGTCCCTGACGACGTCGGCGCTGAGCTCATCCGTCACCACGACCTGCCCGATGCCCCGCAACAAGACCCATCGAACTCTATTCGATTCGACCTTCTTATCGGTCAACGTACGGTCAAGGATTGCGTTCGCATTGGAGAACGTTGGGTCATATCGCGTCGGCAGGCCCGTCCGTTCCAGCATGCCCTCGATACGCGCGGCCACTCCAGCGTCTAGGAACCCCGCACGCACGCTAAGACGTGACGCCGCTACAAGCCCGATCGCGACCGCCTCGCCGTGCAAGTACGTCCCGTACCCGGTCGTCGCCTCGATGGCATGACCGACCGTATGCCCGAAGTTGAGCACAATCCTGACGCCACGCTCGCGTGGGTCTTCGTGAACGACCCGTTCCTTCCAACGCACTGTTCGTTCAAGGATGTCCGCCATCCTGTCTGGCTTTACTGCATCCAGGGGAACCGCGTCGAGTTCATCGAGCAGAGCGGGATCGAAAATCGCGGCTGTCTTGATCACCTCCGCCCACCCGGCCCGCACCTCCCGGACGGGGAGCCCTGAGATGAGGCCTACATCGACAAGCGTGAGCATAGGCGGGTGGAAAGCGCCCACAAGGTTCTTCCCCGCGGGAAGGTTGACCGCCGTCTTCCCGCCGACAGAACTGTCAACCATGGACAGGACCGTCGTTGGCACCTGCACCAGCGTCATGCCGCGCAGGAACGTCGCCGCGACGAACCCCGCCAGATCTCCAACGACACCACCACCAAGCGCAATGACCACGTCACGGCGCTCCGCCCGATGTGAAGCAAGCCATGCGTACAGTTCGGCAGCACGGTCGAGGGACTTCGAAGACTCACCCTCCGGCACGGCGTGGATCTCCGGGAGGAATCCGGCATCTGCCAAGGACGCCATGACCCTGGGGCCGTGCACCGGGCCAACCCTGTCGTCGGTAATGATGAACGCACGGCCGCGGAAGCCGAGTTCCGTGATCCGTAGCCCGAGGCTGGCGACGTTTCCGTTTCCGAAAGAAAGGTGCGTCGGGATGCCAACGAAGGCTTCGGGCACCGGTGCGGGGGGGGCATATTCGGTGATCAATCGCGCGCCCTCCCGACCTGCCCACCCTTCCCTCGACGGGAAGGGGACGGGGATGCGATCACGCGTGAAGTGCTTCGCATGCGTCCCTGGCTCGGTCGAACCTGCCTGATGATCTCTTTCACTACGACTTCCGGACGCACAACCCCAGTCTCAACCCTGACATGTGCCTGCGAGTAGATCGGTGCACGTGCCTCCAGAAGTGCGGGCAATCGAAGCCTTGCGCCACCATCGGCCAGAAGCGGACGCTTTTCGCGCCCAGCCCGCTGCGATCCCTCCATGCGGGAGATCAGAACCTCCATCGGCGCGTCAAGCCAGATCACCACATTGCCTTCCCAAAGTTGGCGGAAGTTCTCCGAGTCGACAGGCGCTCCTCCCCCGGTGGCTATCACAGACCTTGGGCCGGCGATGGCCTCGCGAACCGCTTCGCGCTCAAACGCACGAAACGTCGTCTCACCACGGGCGGCAAAGATTTCGTCAATCGGACATCCGGCGCGCGCGACGACCGTCTTGTCGGTGTCGATGAACAAAAAATCCAGACGACGCGCCAGTCGGGGTCCAATCGTCGACTTTCCACTCCCGGACAACCCGACAAGCACTACATGGTGGAAGTTCACAAGCCGTGCCTCTCGCCATCATCATCAGACACTACCCCCCAGTGATCGGGCCGAACCGAGTAGCCGGCTCCCTCGGGATGACCGGGACGTGTCGCCTCATGTCGCAGGGCGTGATCGACCATCACCAAGGCCGCCATTGCCTCGACCAACGCCACGGCACGTGGCAGGACACAGGGGTCGTGGCGTCCTCGCCCGGCGATCGTCGACGCCTCATGGGTTCGCGTCACCGTTTCCTGCTCACGCATCACCGTCGCGGTTGGCTTGAACGCAACCCGGAACAGCACATCCTCACCATTGGTGATGCCCCCCTGGACACCGCCACTCCGGTTCGTGCGGGTACGTACACGTGCGCCGTCCATGTAGAAGGGGTCATTGTGCGCCAATCCTGACAACTCCGTGCCGCCGAAACCGGACCCGATTTCAAACCCCTTCGTCGCCGGCAGACTGAGCATGGCGCGGGCAAGGTCGGCTTCGAGACGATCGAATACCGGTTGGCCCCAGCCAGGAGGGCATCCGCGGACCACGCAGGTCACGACACCGCCAAGCGAATCCCCGTTCTTCCGCGCCTGCTCAATGGCAGAAATCATCTCGGCAGCGACCCCGAGATCAGGACAGCGAACCGGTGTCTGGTCCACAAGTTCGCGCGTCACCGTCCGCGGATCACATTCCACCTGGTGGGTGTGAACTGCAGACACCCAGGCAACGATTTCGACACCGTATCCGCGTACCAATACCTTGCGGGCAACGGCACCCGCCGCGACACGGGCAGCTGTTTCGCGCGCACTGGTTCGCCCGCCTCCGCGCCAATCCCGGATCCCGTACTTGGCGTCATAGGTGTAGTCAGCGTGGCTCGGCCGGTACTTCAGCTCGACCTCACGGTAGTCACCGCTGCGCTGGTCCTCGTTCGGAATCAGCAAACTGATCGGAGTGCCCAAGGTCTGTCCCTCGAACACTCCCGACAGGATCTGGACCGTGTCCGATTCCTTCCGCTGGGTCACCAGGTGCGATTGCCCCGGTGCGCGACGGTCAAGGTCAGGCTGGATGTCGGTCTCATCAAGTGGAAGCAGTGACGGACAGCCATCGATGACCGCACCGATCGCCCGTCCGTGCGACTCGCCCCACGTCGTGACACGGAAGATCGTGCCGAAGCTATTGCCCATCTGGACCTCTCTCGCCGGTTCCCACGACCTGATCGCGCCGTAAGCGAAGCGTATAAAAAAAGAGGGCGGGGTGGTGTGGGAGTGCCGCCGTCCTTCTCAGGAAGAAAAACAGCGAACTATGAATTCCATGCCGCCAATGCACGACGACCGTGGGCGAACATTACATCGACGGGCGCCTCGACTCCCGTCCAATGGGTGAAACTCGCGGCCCCCTGATAGATCAGCATCGGCAATCCCTCAACCGGAATCGCGCCTGCCATCCGGGCCGCTCGGAGTAACGGTGTCTCGGCCGGATTGTAGACAAGGTCGTAGACAACCAAACCCGAACTGATCGCATCCACTGGCACAGGTGAAGTATCGGGCGACGGCCCGTGGGCCATCCCGATACTCGTCGTGTTCACGAGCAGATCCGTCGACCGGAGCAGCTCCCGGAAGACCCCCGCATCAAACGGCAATGGTTCGATCTCTCTGCCCGGAAACGCACCCTGAAGGTGCCAAACAAGTGCCTCGGCACGTTCTGGCGACCGGTTTGCTATCGACAGTTTGAGGACACCTGCTTGCAGGAGCGCGACACAGATTGCCCGTGACGCGCCACCGGACCCAATTACGAGCGCCGTGGCCCCAGTGGGGTCGAACTTGCCATCGACAGTCAGGCCGCGAAGGAAACCCTCGGCGTCAGTGTTGTGACCAGTCAGGCGACCACCATTGCAGATCACTGTATTTACAGCCCCGATGAGCCTCGCTTTCTCAGTCACGTCATCAACGAGCTTAGCGACGACCTCCTTGTGAGGGATCGTCACATTCACTCCAAGCCAGACCGGAGAATCCGAACTCCGCAAGCCGGCAATGAATTCCGCAAGACCTTCAGGTGGAACGGGCATCGCACGGTAGGACACCGCAAGGCCGCACGCGTCGAACGCCGGTTGCTGGAATGCCGGACTGATCGAGTGGCCGAGCGGCCACCCGATCACACCTGCGCGTCGCTCCGGAATGCCAGGAACCGCATGCGTGCTCATTTCCCAGACCCGTCTTTCGTGCCACGTTCACTCTGTCCCGCACCCAAATCGCCAAGACAGCCCGGAGCGATTCTTGAAAGGGTCGGCCAGAACGCGGGGTAGGAGATATCAACCGCCGCCGCTCCGCTGATGTGCACCGGCCCGTTCGCGACAAGCGCACCGATGGCCAGCGCCATTGCAATGCGGTGATCCCCTTCGCTTGCCACCTCGCCGCCCGCGATGCGGCCACCAGTGATGGTCAGGCCATCCGGATCTTCCGAGACCGCGACCCCCAAGGTCGTGAGGTGGGTGGCAACGGCCTGCAACCGGTCACTCTCCTTGACCCGCAATTCGGACGCATCCCGGATCGTTGTGGTCCCGGATGCAACTGACGCCGCCACCGCCAGGATTGGAACCTCGTCGATAAGCCGAGGAATGATCGCTCCCCCAATGTGGACACCACGCAATTGGCACGACGATGCCGTGAGGTCCGCGACCGGTTCACCTCCAACCGTTCTCTCGTTCGTCACCGTTATGGTCGCGCCCATGAGGGTCAGGGCATCGATGATGCCCGTCCTGGTCGGGTTCACCCCGACATTCCGCACCGTTACGACCGCATCCGGGTGAATGCAGGCCGCCACCAGCCAGAATGCCGCACTGGAGATGTCACCCGGTACATCCACATCGATTGCCCGGAGCCTAGACGGTCGGTGCACCCGCACCGCCAACCCCTCCGTCCGCACGTCTGCCCCTTGAGCGGCGAGCATCCGTTCGGTGTGATCACGACTCTCCTCGGGAGAAATGATGACGGTCTCCCCAGACGCGTGAAGGCCGGCAAGGATCAGCGCCGACTTGAGTTGTGCACTCGCCACTGGAATCTCGATGGTCATCCCCCGCAATGTGCCGGGTGAGATCGACAGAGGCAGCAGCGTTGAGCCAGCGCGCCCGCGAACCTGGGCACCCATGAACCCAAGAGGCGCGATCACCCGGCCCATCGGTCGTCCCCGAAGTGAACCATCACCAGTCAGCACGCTGAAGAATGGTTGTCCCGCCAGAATGCCGGTGAGTAGCCTGGCAGTGGTTCCCGAGTTCCCGGCATCGATCACATCCGCCGGCTCCCGCAACCCATCGAGACCTGCGCCTTCGACCAGCAGCACCACGTCATCCCGGGTGTCCATGCCCGTGACGGGGTCGCGGCGAAGGTCGTCAGTCAGTTCGCCCGACAGCCAACGACGACGTACTCGCGCACCTAGCATTCGCATCGCGCCTGCCGTCGACAGGCAATCGCCACCAAGACCGGCACCAGTGACGGTCGCGGTTCCAGTTGCGATGGCATTGAGCATCACCGCTCGATGCGTGACGCTCTTGTCACCGGGCACTGTCAGTGACCCCGACAAGTGCCCGACGGCACGCACTACCCGGATACCGCCATGCAACCCCGCATCGCTTGGTTTGCGAACGGACGCCGGTTCAGCGGTGATGGGGTGCTGGGTGCCACGTTCGCCACTCATGCCACGGCAACCACCGCGACTGCTGCACCGGTGCGGATCCCAAGAGGTCCGAAGCCGGGGACTGAACGTCCGACTGCCGCTGCGACCTGGGCGATTGCCCGTGCGGCATCGGCAAAGTTCTCGATGGTCAGAGACTGGGCACCGTCGCACAACGCCGTATCCGGGGTTGGATGCACTTCGATGAGGACGCCGTCAGCACCCGCGGCGACCGATGCCAGGCACATCGACTTGACCAAGTGCCACTTGCCGGTTCCGTGGCTCGGGTCAACGATCACTGGAAGGTGGGTGAGGCGCTTGATGACCGGTATCGCGGAGATATCAAGCGTATTCCGGGTGTAGTTCTCGAACGTCTTGATCCCACGCTCGCACATCATCACCTGCATGTTACCACCATGCAGGATGTACTCCGCAGCCATGATCCATTCTTCGACCGTCACACTCGGACCGCGCTTCAGCATCACCGGCGTCCGGGTACGGCCTACCTCACGCAACAGCGGATAGTTCTGGCAGTTGCGTGCGCCAATCTGGAGGACGTCGGCGTACCGCACGACCGTGTTAAGCGTGCCGGGTTCCATCACCTCGGTGATGATCGGCAGCCCGGAGAGCTCACGCGCCTCCTGAAGCAGCTTCAGACCGTCCTCACCCAATCCTTGGAAACTGTACGGCGACGACCGGGGCTTGTACGCGCCACCACGCAGGACGTGACCACCGTGTTCCTTCACGCCACGCGCTGTGGTAAGCAACTGGTCACGCGTCTCAACCGTGCAAGGGCCGGCCATGATGACGACATCATTGCTGCCAAGCGTCGCCTCACCGAGACGGATCTCGGTGGGCGACGCCTGGAAGTCCCGGGCGGCGAGCTTGTACGGCTTCTCGATCGGAATCGCCTGGTCAACGCCTGCCATCGACTCCACCGTGTCAATCATCCATTCGGGACGCTTCCCGATCACCGCGATCACCGCCATCTCTACGCCACGGATCGTGTTCGGCGTATACCCCTCCGCGATGATCCGCCTCTCGACTTCCTCGACCTGTGCATCGGTCGCGCCACGCTTCATCTTGATGATCATTTCGGATCCTGTCTCCTCTTGGTCGTCGTTGCAATGTTCCGTTGCACCCCATCACCACGCGAGTCCTGTCGGTCACGTCAGGAATAGCGGCGGGCAACAAAAAAGGCAGAGGATTTGTCCTCTGCCTATCCCGGTGCGCGTCCGGCCTGATCGTGGCCGTGAACTCACACCGGGGTACTAAAGAAATGGAAGTAAAACCCGCCAAGCACAGGCCAGCCCGATACAACCGTCTGCAGGGGCGCGCAAGGCGGCTTGATCACCTTCATAACATGCCGACTGTACGTTGGCACCGTCTCGACTGTCAAGCGCCTCCGGGTCCGGCTTGGGGCAGTCACCCCCCCCACCCGTTCCGCGCGCGTCACTCTTGGTCGTCTCCAGGTCAAGATCCGGAAGCTGGCTCGGGTGCCTGACTGTCAGGAACCCGGGCTATCCAGTCACCAACCAAGCCAGCGACCTCACGCGCACCGCAGTTGCGGATGGTCGCGGGGGGCAGTGAATCGAGGAACGTCTGGCCGTAGCGCCGCGTCACCAGACGAGAATCAAGAATGGCGACGACTCCTCGATCTGTGCCGCTCCGGATTAATCTGCCGAACCCCTGTTTCAGGCGGAGGACCGCTTGGGGCACCGCCAGTTGCATGAAGGAATCCTCAAGCAATTCGCACCGCGCAGCAAATACTGGGTCACTCGGAACCGTAAATGGCAGCTTCACGATCACCAGGCACGACAGTGCGTCACCGACGACGTCAATGCCTTCCCAGAAACTGTTCGTGCCAAGCAGGATCGCGTTGGGTGTGGCACGGAACCGGTCAAGGATCACGTTTCGAGGTCCGTCAATTCCCTGTCCAATGATCGTCAGGTGTGGCGTCATCTCACGGAGGTGTTCATGCGCCGCCCGTAGCGACGCATGCGAAGTGAACAGCACCAGGGTGCGGCCATTCATGGCACTGGCGACACCAGCGAGGATGTCCTGGATCACCGTGCCGTGGGCCGGCGACGTCGGATCTGGCAGGTCACGGGGCACCAGCAGGAGAGCCTGGTTGGGGTAGTCGAACGGCGAAGCCACTTCAAGCACCATGGTGTCCTGGGGCAATCCAAGGCGGTTCCTGAAGTGCCGAAACGATCCTCCAACCTGGATCGTCGCCGATGTCATGATGATCGCCGACTTCTGTTCGTACAAGTTCGACTGCAACAGCGCGTCGACCGCAAGCGGTGCGGCATGCATCGTCATCTCGCGACCAGCACCGGCAATCCAATAGACCTCTTCGGCATCGGGCGCCGCGAGGATCCGGGTCAGGCTTTCACGGGCCTCGCCGATCGCCTGCCGCGCTGCCGACAGATCGGCCACCGCATCATCAACCGTCTCCGAACTCCCGACGAACGGGTCGAAGGCAGCAACCATGGCCTGCAAGCCACGGTCGACCAGAGCGAGGGCATCCGATGCTTCATCCCATGCGATCGTGATCGGACCCCACGATTCACGCTCGCGATGGCTTTCCGTCAACCTGAGTTCACGGTCGACCGCATCTCCACGGCTTCCTCTCGTGGCACGGTCCATCAGGTCTGTCGAAACCTCGAAAAGCGCTGATACCGCCACGCGGGCCACCTCGCACGCCTCATGGATTGGCGCCGTGATTGCCGCAATCTGTTCGCGCCCGGGTTCTCCCGCGGCCTCGACAAATACCGCCGCGATACGCGCAACCGTGCCACCAAACCGCGTCCCGCCCTGCGGTTGGCTCAGTGTGGCCAGTTCAAACCCGACTTCGCGCGCACTCACCGTGGTTCCGAGTTGATCGGTTGCCACGGCTTCCAGATGGTGTGCCTCATCCAGGATGACATCGTCGTACTCGGGAAGGACTGGGTTTTCCATCGCGCGGTCAGTAAGCAGCAGGGCATGGTTCACGACGAGCAGGTGGGCCCCCTCGGCCCGGCGCCGGGCACGGGCAAGGAAGCATCGACCTGAGCGATTGTCCCGGCACAGCCGTGACGTGCAGTGCATCACATCCGCCGCGAGGTGCGTCGTCCAGATCGCACTTTCTGCCTCGGAAATCGCAAGTTCACCGCGATCACCAGTCTCCGTGTTCCGCACCCAAATCGCGATCCGCGCCGCCAGGATCCGCTCGGGAGCACCGTCAAGACCGTTGGACAGAAAGAGCCTCCAGCGTCTGAGGCACAGGTAGTGCGTGCGTCCCTTGAGGACCGCAACCTGCACGTCATGCGGAAGCGCCTTGCGGAGGACCGGGATGTCCTTGTTGAACAACTGCTCCTGAAGCGTGATCGTGTTCGTGGAAATCACGACACGCCGGCCATTCGCGACCGCGAACATCGACGCCGGCACCAGGTACGCCAGGCTCTTCCCCGTCCCGGTACCCGCCTCAATCACCAACCGCAAGCCGTCGTTGAGCGATCGCGTCACTGCGCGCGCCATCCGAACCTGACCGGGCCGGGGTTCGTACCCCGTCATCGCCTCGTTGATCGAGCCCCCCGGACCGAGAGCCTCGACGACCGCGCGTTCGCTGATGCGCACGCGTTCCGGAGACTTCTGCAAGGCACCTGACGACGCAAAAGGTTGGATTGGCGAGCGGTCTGCATCGGAAGTGTCGTCCGCCGCCGGCACCGTACCGCCAGATGCAGAGTCGCGACCCTCGCCACTGAGACCAAGGCGAACGCGATCCTGCATCGCCTCGTCAACTACCGGCCCGAGGGGGGTCGCGCCATTCGACAAGAGACGATGCACCTGCTGAAGCAGGGTGAGTTCGAGGCGCCCCAAGCGTTCCCGACACGCCTTCTCGAAGAGTTCGGCCTCACGGACGCGCCCACTTGCCTGCCGGGGCTCCGTCACTGGCACTGGTACCCCAAGACGTCGCGCCAGGCCAAGGCGATCATTCGCACCGACATCCAGCATCAGAATGGACGCCAGTTGCATCGCGGCGGTCAAGCGGTCCTCGACCACAGGAGGACCACCACTGATCCGGCGCACCTCGCCACCTCCGCGGTTGGCGCTTGCCCGGCTACCCACCTTGCGAGGCTTTGCAATCACTGGGTGACACGGTTGGGGGTTGGGTCGCCACCCAGGCGTCCAGAACCGGACGGATCGCCTGAACCGCCCGGCTTCGGTGGCTGATCGCATTCTTTTTGTCGGGCGTCAGTTCCGCCATCGTCGGTCGATGTCCGCCAACCAGGAAGATCGGGTCGTAGCCAAACCCGTGGGCACCAAACGGTTCGAGGCCGATGCGACCCTCAACCGATCCGGTACCAGTCCCGATCACTGCATCCGGGGTTGCCAAAGCCAGAACAGTCCGAAACCTTGCCGATCGCGCGCGATCGGCAACGCCCGCCAGCTTTGACACGATCAGGCGAACCCGGTCGGCGTCTGTTGCATCGGGTCCGGCATACCGCTTGCTTCGCACCCCGGGTTCGCCACCTAGTGCGTCAACCTCAAGGCCAGAATCATCTGCCAGCGCAGGCATATCGGCCTTGCGCGCAAAGGTCACCGCTTTCAGGATGGCATTCTCAAGCAGCGTCGATCCGGTCTCATCGACATCGAAGTCATCGAGGCCGAGATCTCGAGGCACGACAAAATCACAGCCGACCTGCCGAAGCAACGCCCCAAGTTCCTCGATCTTGTGAGCATTTGTCGTCGCGATCAGGACACGTGGCACCGCACACTCTTCCTTGGGAGAGATGGTATCGCCCCCTACTGAGACGCAACTTGCGAGGAGGGGGCAGGGGTCAGCGATGAACATAACGAGTGGGTGGCACACCTCGTATTTTCCGCAAGGCAACGCACTTTAAACCATCCCAACACGACATGTTGGCCAACCCCCCAAGCCCGGGTAGATGACAGAGCCAACTACCGCGTGCCGGAGCCATGACCATCGGTAACGCTAGGTATTCTTGTTTTAGACGCAATATCAATACTGCAAAAAACCAGCCAAATTGCTACCACAATTTACTGTGATGCAGTATCCGACTTCAGATGAATCACGTCATCGTCACCAACAAGCACCAAAACAGGAACTTGAATGGTCGATAAATCATGTGCGGTCAGATTCGGCTCAGATTCCCACATCTTTAGGGACTTTTCTATAAACGATTCGTAATGGCTCGGGCCATCTGGGGAATTCGAAGCATAGTCTCCAAACAATCCCTGCTTGAGATCATCACGAATAGTCATTCCTGACAGGTCGACACCAACGCTCAACAGATCGATA
>SHXX01000006.1 GCA_009693165.1 Chloroflexota bacterium | reverse complement strand
GGCGTACTGGGAATAGTGGCGAAACCGCACGACGATATGTTCGAACTCGGCATCCGACCACGTCTCCCGCCGCGAACCGGCATCAATGCGAACGAACCGTGCACCAAGTTGCGCTCCGGCACGGAGGTGCGCCCAGGCATTCGCCTCGTTGCGCGCCCGCACCTCAGGATCGTCGTCCCAGATGTGAGCCTGGTCAACGCACAGGTCCGCCAGTGACATGCCACGCTCGTCAAGGGCGTTCCGAACTTTTGCAAGGTATGCAGGATCGGTCGAAACGAGAAAACGGTTCCAGATGTCGGCCGCGTGGAGCCCAAACCGATAGCGGCAGGTTTCCAGGTAACCGAACACATCCATCCGGCCCGAGTTGAGTAGACCGCGGAACGAGTACGACATGATCGAGACCGTGGGCATAGTCAATCTCCTCGGCAATGAAAGTTGCCAATCGTATCCGCGCAGGGTATCCAGAGGGTCTGGCGTGAAACTGGAACGATAAGTCGTACGAAAGGCGTGCTTGCAATCACGCCCCAACTGGCATTGCAAGGACGGCCACGACTGGGTCGTCGGTGGTGATCGAAACCAAGGGGATGCCCCGGCCGATGCGAGACTGCAACGGCACCTGCGTCGGAGTGATTCGGGTCACGTTGCCTTCGCTCGTCCGCACCAGGACAGTCGCATCGTGAGGATGGATGCTCGCAACTGCCAGCACGGTGCCGTTCGGAGCCACAAGCACCCCGCCCGTCCCCCGACCCTTTGCCGGAAGCTCCCCGATTGCGGTCCGCTTACCATGCCCGGTTGCGGACAACGTGAACAGTCCTGTCGCGCCCTCGGTTCCGGATGGGGGGCACGCACCAGACGCAATAACCCGCGCACCCGACGCGAGGCCGACCCCGGCAACACCTTGCGTTGCGCGCCCGGTTGGCCTGACCTCGGCACCTTCGATGCGCAGTCCCTTTGCATCACTCGTCACGAAAACGATGTCGTCCGTGTTTGACGAAAGGAACGCCGACACAACACGGTCGCCCCCCGAGAGACGGAAATCCGGAACTCCAGTGGCGCCAAGCGACCGGTACTCGGAGATCGCACTCCGCTTGATGCGTCCGGACTGGGTCACAAGTACCAGCGACAGTGAGTTGTCGTCACCTTGGTCGAACGTCTCCACCGTGAGAGCACGTACGACCGTGTCGGTCGGGTCCAACCGAACATACTTGCGGACTGGCTCGCCGCGCGACGCTCGCGTCCCTTCAGGTAGATCCTGAACCCGTACGACACACACCTTGCCCGTGTCTGTCACGAGAAGCAGCGCATCCACTGTGCGGGCGGTCCCAAGAGAGATCACCGGATACTCACGAGTTGTTGCGCGCCTGAAGGTGTCGGGGGGCACGGCTTTCAGGTGACCGTCGGCGGTCAGGACGGTGGTCACTGGCCTGGTCTCGATACTCGGCGCAACCTCGCTGACCTCCACGGTCGCATCGGCGGTCGGATCAATGACCGTCCTTCGCGGATCACCGTGAACGGCGATGATTTCGCGCATTTCCGCCTTGACCGCCTCGACCTGCCGAGAAGGATCAGCCAACAGCGCCTCGAGTTCGGCGATACGTTCCTCAAGCGTGCGTCGCTCATTCGCGAAGCGCGACGCATCAAGCCTCGTGACCTGTGCGAGCGTCATGCCGGCAATGGTTTCCGCTTGGGCTTCACTGAGGTTGTATCGCGCGCGGATCTGCGTCTTGGCCTCGGCACGGTCGGCGGCGGCCTGGAAGATGCGCACGATCTCCGGTGCATTGGCTGCCCCGATGATCAGGCCGAGGACCACATGCAGGCGTTCCCGCGCTCCGGCTAGGTCATGGGCCGCGCGACGGCGCAGGACGTCTACCTGGTGGTCGTTGTAATGGACAAGCAGCTCGACCATCCCCGCCTGTCGAGGCTGCCTCGCGGGCAGCATCGGCTGTCCGAACAGGAAAACCATCTGCACCGAGACCGCAAGTTGGAGGTCGGTACACCGATAGAGGGCGTTCAGCATCTGGACTGGATCGCCATCGCGCTTCACGTCGAGGACGATACGAACGCCTTTTTCGGTGTCCGATTCGTCACGAACATCGGGGACGAGACCATCTAGCCTCCGATCGTTGAAGGCCTTGACGATCCCAGCCTTGAGGCGTGCCTTGGATATTGGGGGCAGCTGACTGATGACCAGTGAGCGCTGCCGGCCATTCTCCTCAAGTTTCACCACACCACGGACGACGACGCGCCCCTTGCCGGTAGTAAGGTAATCACGGATGCCGTCCTGTCCGATCACAATGCCGCCGAAGGGAAAATCTGGCCCGCGGACATGTGTCATCAGTTCGGCAACATCCATCTGGCGGTTGTCGAACAAGGCGAGGCAGGCGTTAAGAACCTCTGTCAGGTTATGTGGCGGGATATTCGTCGCAAGGCCGACCGCGATACCGCTTGCCGGATTGCAAACCGGCGGGATGCGGGAGGGCAGGTACTCAGGTTCGACAACTTTCGGATCCTGCTTGTAAGACGGCTTCAGAGGCACGGTCTGGCGGTCGATGTCCCGCAGCATGAGTTCGCCAAGGACTGAAAGGCGCATCTCGGTGTACCGGTAGGCGGCGGCCGGGTCATCATCGATTGATCCGAAGTTGCCCTGGCCCTCGATCAGCGGGTACCTGAGCGAAAACTCTTGCGCCATCCGCACGGCGGCGTCGTACACCGCGGTATCACTATGCGGGTGGTAGTCACCAAGAACCTTTCCGACGACTTCGGCGGACTTCACCGTCGGACGGTTCGCGGTGTGACGGTTCGCGAACATGCAATAGAGGATCCGGCGTTGGACCGGTTTCATTCCATCGCGCGCGTCGGGAAGGGCACGATCGGTAACGACCGACAGTCCGTACGTGACGAACGCCTTTTCCAGGATCGCACCGAACTCTTCGAGCTTGATGGTCCCGGCGCCGTCAGTGGCACTCACTGGCATACCTTTGGCGACTGGAAGGTCGTTCGGTCCCGATCGGAAAAATCAGCCGTGAGGGAGTGTTCTGCACGGCATGAACTGCGATGCATCCGACGCGACGCGCTAAACATCCAGATCGCCGATCTGGCGCGCGTTCTTGGCCAGGTAATGACGCCTCTGCTCGGCATTCCCCTCCTCCATCAAGGCCGACACGAGATTTGCCGCCACGACGGCATCCTCGAGGGTCACCTGACGCAAGACGCGATGTGCAGGGTCCAGCGTGGTGTCCCGCAGTTGCCTCGCGTTCATCTCGCCGAGACCCTTGTAACGTCGGAACTCCAGGCCCTCGGCACCACGGTGTTGGGACTGCCAGCGCGCCCGCGCCTCGTCATCAATCAGCCACGTGGTCTTGCCCTTCCACGTGACCGAATAGAGGGGTGGGGTGCCAATATAGACATGCCCGCGCTCTATCAGGGTCGCGAACTCCTGGAAGAACAGCGTCAGGAGGAGGCACTGGATGTGGAGACCGTCAACGTCGGCGTCGGTGAGGATGACAATCTTGCCGAATTTCAGCCGCGAATGATCGAAGGAGGCTCGGGTGCCGCAACCGAGGACCGAGATGATCGTCCGGATCTCCTCGTTCTCGACGACCCGCTTGAGATCGGCCTTCGCGACATTCAACGGCTTGCCCCGGAGTTTCAGGATTGCCTGGAACTCCGAAAACCGTCCCTGCGACGCTGAGCCGCCGGCCGAATCGCCTTCGACGATCAGGAGTTCGCTGCGCGCACGGTCCTTGGTGATGCAGGGGATGAATTTCTTGGACACCGACGTGTCGATCAGTTCGCCGCCCTTGCGGGTGCCGGTCCGCGCCAGTTCCTCGACAAGCATCGCCTCGTTCCGGGCGCGCTGCATGTCATTGACCTTGCGCAACCAGTCGCGTCCACGGTCCGGGATGGTCTCGAACCAATCCTTGAGCCCCTCATCGACGGCCGACCGCACGATGCCCTCCACTGGGGCATTGTTCAGGCGTTCCTTCGTCTGGCCCTGGAACTGGGGGTTTCCAAGCTTGACACTGATGACAGCTACGAGGCCCTGCTGGATCACATCGGGCTTGAAGCCACCCTTGTCCCGTTCCTTCAGGATGCCCGCGCGAAGCGCCTGGTCGTTCAGGACCCGCGTCAGGGCTGCCTTGCAACCACTTTCGTGAACGCCGCCGTCCCTCGTCCTGACTCCGTTGGCGAAGCTATGGATCGTCGTGCGATAGCCCGTATTCGGTAGCAGCGATACCTCAACCTGGATCGGACCCAATCCCGGATCTTCCCGCGTACGCAGGATGGTGATGGGGACCTTGTAGAGGGACGTGCTGTCCGGCGGTGTGAGGTAACGCACGAAGTCCGCAACCCCCTCCCGTGAGAGGTAGTTTCGCGTCACGTACGCCTCGGCATCCGGGTCCCAGAACGTGAACTCGATCTCCAGACCCCGGTTGAGGTAGGCAGCCGCTTGAAGGCGCCCTTCGATCAAGTCGATCGCATAGGTCGCATCAGGGTCGAAGATTGTCGTGTCGTGTCGCCACCGGAACTCGGTACCAGTCCGCTCGCGTTCGAAAGGCGCCAACTGCCGGATCCGGTGCGGTCTGGCTTCCCCGTGACGGAACTCCTGGGTAAAGCACACTCCGTCACGCCAGATGGTCAGGTGAAGTTCCTGTGACAGCGCATTGATGACCGTCGCACCCACACCATGGAGGCCACCGGCGGTCTTGTAGGCACCCTCTTCAAACTTGCCACCGGAATGGGGAACGGTCAGGATGATCGTCGCCGCCGGAACCATGCGTCCCTGGTATTCCTTCGGATCGATCGGGATGCCCCGTGCCTGATCCCTGACGATCACCCAACCGTCCTTGTCGATGCGGACCAAGACGTGCTTGCCGTGACCGGAGTTTGCCTCATCGACAGCGTTGTCGACAGCCTCGTAGACGAGGTGACACAGCCCCGACGTACTGGTGGACCCGATGTACATGCCGGGACGGCGACGGATCGCCGCAACACCCCCAAGCACCTGGATATCGGCACTCGTGTATGTCGGACCAACGGCTGCGGGCGTCCCCTTTGCACGGCTTCGCCGTTCCGCGACCGCAACAATCCCCGGGTCCACGGCGATAACGCCAGGACCCTGCCCGGCATCTACCCGCTCAGGCACCACTCCGGCCACCTGAGGTGTCACCACGGGTGTCACCAAAACAGGGGCGTCGGCGCGGGGTGGCCCGGCAGGCAATCGGGTTTCTGGCTCATCGAAAAGGGAAGCTTGCTTGGTGACCATTGTCAGTTGAACGCGCCAATCTAGAACAAGTGTACGAAATAATCGACCGTGGCAATGGCACGACCGGCGCCAAACCCATCACCCACAACGAGGACACGACCAATGTCGTGTCAGGCGCCGGACTGACCCGGCACGGTTCCGCAGAAGGAAGCATAGCGACGGGTGCCTGCTATGGAACAGCACTTGTTGGAAACGCAGGTGGTCAGCCTGCGGGCCTAACCACCACGAGTGCGCCCGCACCAATCACTCCCGTGTCTTCACCAAGCCGGGTCGGGAGTACCCAGGACGAGCATTCACGCAATCTTGCCGGTCCGGTGACCGCCAGACCCGAAAGGCCGCTGTGGACGGCTGTCAGCATCACGTCACCGGCACTCATCACTCCCCCACCCAGGACAATCACGTCCGGGGAATACGCCCGCCACGCCACGGCAATGGTCTGTGCGATGAACCGACCCTCGCGCGCCACCAGCTGAAGCGCATCAGCATCACCTGACGTCGCCGCGCGGGTAATCATCACCGCGTCGATACGGGACAGGTCTCCACGGCTTGCCTCAACCAGGCCAGGTGCCCTGCCATCGCGGGCCCACGACTGTCCCGCCGCCGCGAAGGCGGGACCAGAGGCAACCGCTTCGACACAGCCTCGAGCACCACACGTGCAGACCACCGAGGCAGCATCGGGGTCTATGGCGCCAGCGAGACCTGGAAGGTGGCCAAACTCCCCGGCACCACCCGCCCGACCGCGAATGATCCGCCCTCCCTCCACGGCGCCTGTCCCTATCCCGGTACCAACGGTGATGTACGCGAGGGTCGGTATCGCACGGGAAGCCTCGCGGTCCGGGTCACCAAAGATGGCCTCACCCCAAGCGGCCGCGTTCACGTCGTTCTCGACGGTCACCGGGACGCCGTACCGGTCTCCAAGTGCCTCAGCGATGCCAAGGTCGGTCCACGACATGTTCGAGGCTCGGCGAAGGACACCGGCATGATGATCAACCGACCCAGCGCACGCGACCCCAATCGCTGCAACAGTGGGACCGTGCTTGCTTGCGTCACGCCACACTTGGTCCACGACCGCCAGGATGCTTGCAATGCCCCCGCTGTTGCTAGTTGGATCAACCGGACCGCGGGCGCGAGCAGTGACAGTGGGGGGACGGCCAGCAGTTGCTTCGACGAGACCCGCGGCAACCTTCGTCCCGCCGATATCGACACCGATCACTCTCATTGTGGCACTCCACACCAGGACCTAGCGCTCAGCCCGGTGATAGACGACTTCACCATCAACAACCGTCAGGATGCACCGCAAATCCGATCCGGTGCCATCGCGAAGCGAACCCCCGAGGCGCGCACCTTGTACGGGAGCGAGAACACACAAGTCTGCGTCATACCCCGGAGCGATGCGCCCCTTGCGGTCAGCGAGGCCAAGCTGGCGGGCGGGAACGGTGGAAGCCATGCGAGCCGCATCGGCGAGTGGAACGCCACCGGCAGCTGTCAGCACTGCGATGTTCCGGTCGGCCGGCGACCCACTCCCGGCGAGGTTGCCTGTTTCCGACCAGCAACCCAGATCGTCCCGGACTTCAAAGGACCTGCCGGTGGCCGCATCTTCATAGCGCCCTGGGGCAAAGCCTCCCCATCGAGTGGCATCGGTGACTAAGGCCACCCGATCCGTCCCTTTCGCGCGCCAAAGCACTTGCTGCATGAGCGGATGCACGTGCGCGCCGTCGGCGATGAGTTCGCAGATGACGCGATCATCCGTCAGGAGGGCGCCAACGGCTCCCGGCGTACGGTGGTGGAGCGGTTGCATTCCATTGAATGTATGAGTTGCGTGCCGTGCGCCTGCGTCGACTGCTTCATGGACCAACTCAGGCGGCGCAGTCGTGTGTCCAACCGAAACAACTACGCCCGTTCCCGCAAGACGCGACATGAACTCAAGCGCGCCTGGAAACTCTGGCGCCGCCGATACGAGGCGGATTGAACCACCAGAAAGTTCCTGCATGCGTGCAAAGTGGTCCCACTCCGGAAGGATGACGCTACGTCCGCTGGCGCCTCGCGCACCCCAGGCTACCCACGCATCCCAGTTCAGCCACGGTCCCTCGATATGCATGCCAAGTGACTTGGCACCTCCCGTCGGTTTGCCCGTCAGGTCCCCAAGACCAGGTAGCCAGGATGCCATGTCCGCCAGCCACGGCGGCTCGCCGTCAGACTGGCTGTCTGCCGCTATCTCCCGCCCGTAGTTTCCAACCGTCATCAAGAGACCGGTACACCCGCTCTCGGCGCGTCGACGGAGGATCAGCGTCGCACTGTCGGGGCCGTCAACGTACCGTTCGCCCCAGCCGCCGTGGGTATGCACATCGATGAACCCGGGCATCAACGTCGTGTCCGCGCCCAGATCGATGATTGTCGTACCGGCTAGCACGGCATTGCGTTGCGGTCCGCGCCTGGGGATGAGTGACACAATCCGCCCGCCACGGATCGTCACGCCCGAGCTATCCGGCGAGGCATCCGGAGTGAGAACGGTGCCGACAAGCAGCGATAGGGTGTGCGTGGCGGTCGATGTCATGTTCATCATGATGGCACTCTGCCGATGTCGGCCAAGTGTGGCTACCTGGATGTCCGCCATCCGGGAAACTGGTCGCAGGATACTGGCGGCAACCCCGCGCGGAATCGGAAACCGTCCGAGTCAGCACGCTTGCGAACGGACAGATACCCTGACACTTGCAACGCAACTCCCACGAGTTCGACAGGGCTCGTTGCCTCGGATGTCTGACTGTCCAGTTGGTTGCCGGGTCACAGCGGGATAGTACTCATTTAATGAATGGATGAGATCACATGAGCGGTGGAACGGGACCTAATCGCCCGGTGCGCGTCGCCGTCGTCGGCGTTGGCGTCATGGGGCGCGACCACGTACGCAATGCCCGCGCACTTGAGCCAGCAGCCGGCAGCGATGGTGGTCTCCTTAAACTCGTTGGCATTGCCGACGTCGACCATGAACGCGCGGAGGCACTCGCGAAACATCCTACGGATCACGACGCGCCGGTCCTACCCGCGTTCGAGGACTTCGAGGCAATGTATGCCGCAACGAAGCCGGATGTCGTGGTGATCGCGACACCGCATCCCCAGCACGATGCGGCAGCCGTGGCAGCTGCCCGTGCCGGCATCCATGTCCTCTGCGAAAAGCCGATTGCGCACACTCCCGAAGCCGCCGATCGCATCATTGCCGCGTGCAAGAAGGCAGGGGTGATGCTTGGGATGGACTTCAACCAGCGTCTTCTGCCGGCTTACATGAAGGCGCGTCAGCTGATCCAGTCCGGTGCAATCGGTCGGATTTATCGGGTGAACTTCATTGCCAGCGGGTGGTACCGGACCCAGGCGTACTACAACTCCGGCGGGTGGCGTGGCACGTGGGCAGGTGAGGGGGGCGGGGTGATCATGAACCAGGCACCCCATCATTTGGACCTGTACTCATGGCTCGCGGGACGCCCTGACCGAGTCAAGGCAACCGCCCGTACCCGGATCCATGAAATCGAGGTCGAGAATACCGTTGGTGCCCTTCTGGAACACGGAGACGACCGGGTCGACACGTTCTATACCACCACCGCCGAGTGGCCGGGCCGGACCGAGTTCCTCTTCCGGGGCACCCTAGGAACCCTCGAGGCCGTGGATGGGCGCCTCCGCCTCTACCGTATGGAGCGGTCCCTCGAAGAGGAACTGCTGACCTCAGCACACGGAAAGTCACCCACAGGTGCATGGGAGGACGTTGACACCGATGAGCCGCCCAAAGGGGCCGGCGCGCACCGTCTTCTCCTCGCACATTTCTGTGAGGCCGTTCGCGACGGTGATCCCTCGAAAATCGTGGCAACCGGTGAGGATGGACTGCGCGCACTCGAACTCGGAAACGCGATGTACCTCTCTTCTCACCTGGACGAGACCATCACGATGCCGATTTCCCGCGAGGCGTACCGAGAATTCCTGCAAACGAAGATCGCCGAAGTTGACGCAGCTGGTTCTCGAAAGCGGGCCGGGCACGTGGAGTTCAAGGGCGCGGAAATCCCCCCGTCCGTCTAGGGGATCCTCTGCCTGGCCGCGCGCGAGGCCGCGCCTGGCACCGCGCCCGACGCGGTTCGATATGTTCAAGGCACCCGAGAACGCAAGGAGAGTCCAGTGAAGATCACGGCAGTCGAAACGATCGTCCTGCGCGTGCCGGACGTCCTCGCAATCAACGACAGCGCTCAGGACGCAATCGTCATCCGTGTCCATACCGACGCCGGCATTACCGGCGTCGGAGAGGTGGATTCCTCCCCCGAGGTCATCCGCGCAATCATCGATGCGCCGAAGTCCCATCGCGTTTGCACTGGGCTTGCTCAGACGATCATCGGGGAGGATCCGTTCGACATCGAGCGTCTCTGGGAGAAGATGTATCGCGCGTCAGTGTGGTTCGGCAGGCGAGGTGCCGCCATCCAGGCCATGAGTGGGATTGACCTCGCCCTCTGGGACATCAAAGGCAAAGCACTTGGCTTGCCGCTCTACAAGCTCTTTGGCGGGGCGCTCCAGAAGTCGGTACCGGCCTACGCGAGTGTGCTGATGCCAGAGACCCCGGATGCTGCGTTTGCCGAAGTTGCCCGTTGGCGCGCCAAGGGTTTCAAGGCAGTCAAGCTTGGTTGGGGGCCAATGGGGTTCGATGTCGCCCACGATGCCTCCTTGGTCGAGGCTGGTCGCGAGGCGGCCGGCGA
This sequence comes from Chloroflexota bacterium, assembly GCA_009693165.1. Lineage (GTDB taxonomy): Bacteria > Chloroflexota > UBA11872 > UBA12225 > UBA12225 > UBA12225. Next base: position 42,992 of record SHXX01000006.1, on the reverse strand, counting down.
TGCAATGGAACTCATGATCGACCTCGGGTTCTACCCGGGTCCGGATCTTGATCTGGGCTGGGATGCTTCTCGTGTTCTCGACTTCGCACGCGCGATTGAACCGTTCCACCCCTACTGGCTGGAGGAGTTTCTCCCGCCCGACGACCTTGTCGGGTTCGCACGGGTGGCGGCCGGCACGACCATCCGCACGGCTGCGGGCGAGAACTGCATGGGACGGTACGAGTTCCTCGACCTGATGGACCGAGGCAAGGTGAGCATCGTGCAGCCCGATGTGACCCGATGCGGTGGCCTCACGGAGGCGCGTCGAGTGGCCTACCTGGCCGCCGACCGTGGCCTGCCTTGCATCCCGCACGCATGGAGCACCGGGCTCATCAAGGCCGCGTCGATGCACTTGATCGCTTCAATTCCCAACGCCCGCTATCTCGAGTACGCGCTGCCGGAAACCCCGATGAACCTTCATCTGTTCGGCGGTCTTGGCATCGAGGTTGATGAACACGGGATGGCCCACGTACTTGAAAGGCCTGGCATCGGCGTCGAGCTTGACGAGTCTGTCGTGCGACAATACTCCGTGCCAGGAGCCGGATCCGCGGTGGGTTGACACGAAACGCCCACGATGTGTGCCCGTTTGGGACACGTCGTGGGCGCCATGGGTCAGCCTCGACTACTGGGTGTCGCGGGCACGCTTCCAAGCGGCGTCGGCGTCGGCGTAAGCGGCCTCTTCTGGCATATGCGCTGAAGCTGCCTTCCAGATCGCAAACAGGCGGTCATACTCAGCCCGGGTAATGCGCGTCTGCTCCCAAGCGTGTTCTGCTGCCTTGAACTCAGGCATCCCGGCGCTAGCATGTTCCCACGCAGCTTCAGTTCGGTCACGTTCAGCGCGGAGGCGTTGTACTTTTGTCATGCCTGACCTTACGTGTTGCTCGCGATCGATGCACTTGATTGCCATCCACGGCGCCGCCCGTTAGGGTTCAATCAATGGACAAGAGTGGAATGTCCGGTGTGCATGCTCGTGAAGAGTGGACCAACCGGTACTCGGCGTGGACCTCGTGGCAGATTGCCTCTGAAGGAATGCCGGAATATGAGGTATTCAAGCGCGCCAGAGCATGCTTCGAGAACCTGTCGGCACGTGAGGACCGTCCCGAAACCAACGGCCAGCACTCTTGGGCAGATCTCGCGCGGCCGGATCCCAAGTTCCAGCGCGCTTGGCAGGACTGGCAACGCGCATCGGGAGGAATGCCCGAGTTCAACTTGTACCTTCGCGCACTTGAGGAATGGGAACGGGTGGCACCAAATGAACCGAACAGGACTGGAAACGCTTCTTGGTGATGGCCGATTGGTCACCGACCAACAACGTCCTTGAATGCCTCCAGGACCTTCCGTCCACTGTCATCCCACCGGAACAATGAGGCTTGGGTGTGTCCGCGGGCGATCATCGCAGACCGGAACTCGGGATCTTCCATGAGGCGCTCGACCCCCTTTGCGATCGCCCCGCTGTCAAATGGGTCGACGATGATCCCGGCCTCCTGAACAACTTCGGCCAGTGATCCGCCATGCGAGGCGATCACTGGCACACCACAGGCCATTGCCTCGACACACGGAAGACCGAACCCCTCGTAGACCGAGGGGAACACACAAGCCACCGCGCCGCCGTACAAGGCGGCCAGATCGTCGTCATCGACGCCGGACAGGATCGAGACCCGGTCCTTGACACCGCTTCGGTCGAGCGCTTCAAAGATGGGATCGCAAAGCCATCCGGGTCGGCCAACATGGACCATCCTCACGGTCTCCGGAAGTTGACGCAACGCCTCAAAAATCACCGGGAGGTTCTTGCGCGGTTGGATGGTCCCGACCGAAATCACATAGTGACCCGCAACGTTCCACTTCGCCTGGACAGCCTCGATTAATGCCGGCATCGCCGGTTTGAAGACGTCATCGGGTGCGGAGAGAACGGTAAGGACTTTCGCCGGGTCCGCGCCAAGATGGTTGATGACGTCGCGTCGCGTTTGGTCGGAATCCGCTAGGACAAGCGAAGCCGCACGGACGCTACGGGGCACCGTGGTCTCCAGGTATCTCCGAAGTGGCGGGAAGTGCGTATCCGGAAATAGGACATAACTCAGGTCATGAATCGTGACCACTCCCGGAGCCCGCCACCTCGGTGCGAGTGCAAAATCCGATGAATAGACGATGTCTGCTCCGCCCGCGTACAGGTCCGCAGGAAACGGCAGGTGCAGGCGTTGCCATGCAACGGTCATCCACCGCTCATCCAGAGGCAGTCGCCGTGTCGTCACGCCGGGCCAGTCGTTGGGAAGCGGGATACGTTTGGGGCCACTCCAGAGCAGCGTCAGCGAGTGGTCCTCATCATCGGCAGCGGCAGCGAGGGACAACGCACGAACCAGCCCGCGCGTGTACCGCCCTACGCCCGCGGGCTGACGCACCCCCGCCGTGAAGTCGACCGCAATCCTCACCGGCGGGTCATCCGCGGCCAAGTGCCCTGATCACGCGCGCCCGCGCCGCGAAAGGACGAACACGGGGAGGCCTGTGGCGATGATCCCGTAATAACTGATCAGGCGATCCATGAACGCTACGACAATTGCCACCTGGGTGGCAACCCCAAAGAGCGGAAGCACCCCTATGAAGGCGGCCTCGACACCCCCCAATCCTCCGGGTGTCGGCACGACAAGCGCGAGCGAAATCGCCGCGACGATGAAAAGCGCCTCAAGGGGGGTGATTGCCACCCCAAGCGACCGGATGACGCAGTACAACCGACCTGCCTCTGACGACCAGGCAAGCGCAGTGTAGAGGGCCAGCAACGGGACATTCTTGAAACTTGCAAACGTACCGGCAGCGAACCGCACGTACGTCTCATGGATGCGCGGAGGGAACATCCGCATCACTCGGTCACCAAAGCGGTACATCAGAATGAGACCGAACAGCATGACCGCAACACCAGCCCAACCCAACTCAAGCATTTCGCTGATGTGCGCGTCCACGCGCTGGCCAAGGACCGCGGCACCGGTGATCCCGAGCACCGTGACCAGCATCACGATGTCCGCAATCCGCTCGGCCAGCACCGTTCCAACGGTGCGGCTAATGGATAGTCCGAACTCACCGCGGATCAGGTAGGCGCGGTACACGTCTCCGACCTTGCCGGGCATCACACTGTTTACGAACCAGGAGAGGAAGATGATCTCCGTAAGCGGACGGACAGGCAGTCTCGCACCATTGTCAATCAGCAAACGCTGCCACCGCAAGCCGCGGACTGGGAAAGTGGTCAGGTAGATCAGGACGGCCAACCCATACCAACCAAGGTCGATGTTCTGGAGCTTCAACCAGACGTCGGCGGAATCTATCGCACTTGACCTGACAACCCAGATCAGGATTGCGACACCAAAGAGGAAACTTGCCGCCGTGCGCCATGTAAAGAAGCGCCCGGAAACGTTCATCGGAGGATTGTCGATCCCAGCGCTCCCATCCGTTGACGCCGGAACGCGGTCGCCTCCGACGGGACCCGCCTTCGCGCGTGTCACGCCAGGTGGTGCGCCGAGAGGCTCAGACATCGGAGTGGCCATCGTTCTTTCCATGCGGGTGTGTCTCGGTTGATTGGCAACTGCTGCCAGGCCGGCAGGGCACTTGGGAAACCGGCCGCCTCCACCCGTGCATCAATGACCTGAAGTCTCTTCAAAAAAAGGGCAGTGTGCGTGAGTTCCCGCCCACAACGAAACGATCCGGACGACGACCCGGTGATGGTACTCGGGCCGCATCAATTGGGACACCGTTGCACTGGGATCGTCGGCAACTGGGGCATCTCAACCGTCAAGTTGGGACGCGAACCAGTCGTCCGTGGCTGCAATCGGTTCCGGAACGGTCGGTCTCTACAACCATCAATCCATGATCCGTGCGATCAGTCCAGTTGGAACCTGATCACGCTCATCGCTGACACTGGACAGCGCCAGCAGCAACCCGATGGTGACGCTCATCCCATGGACAAACAGCACGTCAACCAAATTGTGCGTCGCAAGAGCCCCAATGCTGCCGAGGGTGCCGAGTGCGATTGCGCGGCTGTATCTCGTAGTCGCCGAACGCCACGCTGTCCGTGTTGACCGGATCGCGACAAGGATGACGATGATGTAGGCGAGGCACGCGAACAGTCCCGCCTCAGCCGCAATGGTCAAGTAGTGATTGTGCGCGTGCCCTAGGGCCACCGGCCAAACTGGCAGGCGATACGTGTCATAGGCTGTGTTGTAATTGCCGATCCCCACCCCCACGATCGGGTTCGCGCTAAACATCTGCCACCCGGCATACCACTGGGAAAGGCGTTCCATCACCGCCCAATTTTCCGGGGTGAGCGTTGTCGACGCGATTGAGAACACCGCAAAGAGCGATCCGAAAATGCTGCCAATTCGGTCGGTGACCTCTGCGGGAAGCACCGGCCACAACGCAAGCAGAATAACCGACCCTAGACCCCCGAATGTCAGGACTGCGTGGCGGGCACTCCGGCTCTCAATCAGCACGACAGTCAGAATACCCGTGATTTGCCCCAACCACGCGCCACGTGACATCGTGGCAATCAGCGCAACAGCGAGAAGGGCCGAAGCGCCGCCCCAGAACCATCGCGCTGGGCGGGTACGGACACCAAACAGCGCCACCGACAACACCAACGGTAGGTGCAACCCGAGATAGCCGGCATATGGGTTCGGCTGCTCGAAGTTTCCGTAGGCACGCATCAGCCATGACCCGATCATGAAATGGCCTGGTCCCCAGTGTTGCGTTGCCTGCAGCAATCCGTAGCCAGCCTGCGAAACCACCGCAGCGGTCATGACAAGGAACATCATCCGGCGGTCCGCAATGCGTACCAGAAGACTCTGACCAATCAAGGTAACACCTGCAACCTCAACCCACTTGACAAGTTCCTTGCCAGCGAGGATCAGGTTTGGCGCAACCACACAGGAAAGGATGAGCAGGCTCAAAAGCAGGCCAATCGCAATCACCAGGGGGCTGAGCGATGGTGACGGCACCCGACCCGCCGCTCTCGCCGTGCCCCATCCAATAACCAGCAGCAGGAAGACGGCCTCGGTCGGTGTAATGTTGACGTTCTGGTATCGAAAATCCGCGAGACCCTGATATGGGACCGTGAACGCAAGCGCAAAGAGCGCCCACAATGGACGTGCCATCAGGACTGCAACCCCAGCGACACCGACGAGAAGCACAGACGTCAGGTACGCAGGTACGAGGGCGACGACCAACCCGATCGGAATCGCGACCATCCACGCGGGTGGCGGGGCGGTCCTGGGTGGGAGTGCGATACCGCCAATGGCGTCACCAACGGTCACCGCCACAGCCGCACTGGGCGTCGATGCGGAGCGTGAGGTGGTCCGGCCTGATGCCGGGTCGCGTTGCTGCTCGGTCGTCAAAAGTTCGCCCAGTCGATCAATCGAACGGTCGTGCGAGACATCCCGCGCCACGACGCTCAATCCGCCCAGACTCACTCCTGGGCGTTGTCAATTGAACCGGTCCCCGGATAGCGGGGGGGGTTGGCGGTCGCGAGGTCATGGATGAGCAGGAGCGCCCATGTCGCGTACGCAAGATCCAAAACAAAGAAACTGTTGTCCACGAGACCGTGGATCGCCCATACGATGAACGCACCGGTAGTGCCTATAGCCAGGGGGTTGAGGTTCCGCAAGCGATTGCCAGGGCGGAGTCTCCAGATCAGCCTGACGCCGACATACATCAAAAGAAGCATTCCAGGCACGCCCAACCTAATCCAGAAATCGAGCAGGAACTGGTGCGGATGCGAAAGGTTTGGCTCCCGCCATGCGTCGGCACCCATGTACCTCGGGTAGGCGTAGACGAACTGATCCAGTCCGAGGCCCAGCCAAGGCTGGTCGCGGATCATCGCAACGGCACCGGTCCAGACGCTGAAGCGCAACAGGCCGGTTCCGCCAGATACGAACACGAGCGCGAGCCTCTCCGACCTTGACATCACCAGGATCGCAAAAGCAAGTGCGACCGTGAAAAAAATGACTACTCTGCGCGAAGGTTTTAATTCGATTTTGCGCCAATTGAGCCACTCGCGACCAATCCAAAGCAGTGTAATTCCCACCGCAAGCCACGCCCCGCGAGAATACGTCACTGCCACCCCGGCGACGATGGCCACGACGGAAGCACGCAACCAAAGGCGCACAAGGGGATTGCCCTCGGGACTTGGCCAGAGCCCGAGAACGACGGCAAGCGGAGCAACCCTCCCGATGAAGAGTGCAAGGTTGTTCGGGCTTGGGTAGAGGGCTCGCGCGCGCTCAACACCATCCGCATCCACAAGACCGATGCCAAGGACCCATTGCCCAAAAGCAAGGGCTGATACTGCGGACGCGCCCACGATCAGTGCAATCGCGAGGCGTCGTCCGGCATCCGCACGTCTTGCAACCTGCCGTGCAAGCAGGAACCATGTGACCGGTTCAATGATGATCTGCCTCCACTCCCGCCAGGCGGGGTTCGGATAGGCGGATGACACAGCCGCTATCGTGCCGGCAACTCCGAGGGCTACCGACGCAACCACCAGACCATCGAACTGAAAACCAATGCGGGCACCGGTTGCAGTCTCGTCATACGGATCCTCATGGCCAGGCCGAAGTAGCGCCCGGAGGAAGGCAAGCGACGCCAGACCGAGCAGTCCAAGTTCAACTGGCGAGAAGCGTCCGACGGGCGTACTGATAGCAACCGGAGCCAAAGGCAAGATTGCCGGAAAGGCGAGTACGGCATCGGAAATCCAGTCCCGCTGAAACCACTTACCACGCTGAGCTTGTGGTGCGACGCGGATCTCATCGACGGGACCTCCAACTGGCTTCGCGCCGGTTGACGTCTCGATAGTTGCGTCAGGTGAACCAACAACGGCGCGTTCGTACGAACTGCCTAGGCGGGCGCGACTGTCGACGACACTTCCAACCTCACCGATTGGGTCGCGCTGAAGTGCTCGGTCGTCGCGAAAGAAGCCAATCCCATCGATCACCGCATGCCTGACTGGCGCACGCGACAGCCAGAAGAAGCCAAATCCAGACGCGATGAGCCCAAGGATGTAGACCGTCTCGGCTGCGGACGTTCGATCTCTCGACACCACCACCCCATCGAAGGCAACACCGGGAGCTGATGACCCGGTGCCGGCGTCACCACTGACGGTAAGTTCGAACTCATGGCGTCCGTCCGGAAGTCCCGACGCAACAAGGAAGCGTTTCGCGTCGGCAGGCTGTGCTGCTCCGAGGTCGAGTGTCGCCTGCCCGAACCGGTTCCGCGGGCGCTCGTTTGCAAGCAGATAGGATCCATCGATCGTGACATACGCCACGCCACGCGACGGGCCAACGGAAGTCACCACTTCAAAACGCGTGCCTTCAAACGCGAGGCGAACGTGCGCATTTGGCGCCGGTGTCTCTCGAAGGGCACCACCCGAGGCCTTCGGATCATCAGTGACCTGCCACGTGCCCTCGTAGGTCACCCCTGGTGCGGTCTCCTGCCACATTCCGACGCCGAGGACATGTGTTGACGCAGACGCCCTCAGCGCATCGTACGCCGGTCTTGTCGTCCAATCCTCCCGGACGAGTGCGAAGAACGGTGTTGGGTCGTCAATCTCGGCGCGCGGCTGCCTCATCAGCCAGACTGCCATGGGGCCAAGCCAAGGCCACTCACGAGCAGCCCGCGCGTACCCTCCACGTAGGTGCGATGCTTGCGTCGCCTCGTCGACCCGACCCCACGGCGACGGTCTACCAGTCCAGTCCACGGGCTGCGTGTTCCATCCGAACTCGGAAATCCAGACCGGTTTGGCCGTGTCGCGGTGCCTCACCATCACCTCGCGAATGAGCGTGACCCGGGGCAGGTTTGTGTACCAGGCACCGACCTGATGATCGTTTGGGCCAGTCCAGAGACCGTAGCCATTGGCGGCTGCAACATCGAAGAAGGGCGCCGCGCCATACAGGTACATCCGGTCGAAGTACACAAGGTCGTCTAGGCCGGCAGCCGTCTCGTCGTCCGGTTCAAGCGTCTGGGCCAGCGATGCAGTGAGAATGCGGACCTTTGGATTTCCCTGCCTTGCACCGGTGTATCCGGCGCGAAGGAGTTCCACGTATGCTGCAGGGTCGACTGGTCGACGCCCCCATTCCTCGGCAAGGTTCGGTTCATTCCAGATCTGCAAGTAACCGATCTGGTCGCGGTAACGCGACGCGAATGCTGCCGCGAAGTCCGCATAGTCACGGACATTGACCGGTGGGTGCGACTTGTACGACCCTTCCGGACGAGACCAAGCGGGTGGGAGTTCCAGTCGGGCTATCACCCTCAAGTTCCGGTCGCGGGCCAACCTCGCGATTGTGTCCCACCGTGCCCACGTCGGCCGGTTCCGTTCGAAGTCCCAAAAATTGCCCTTGTGTCCGGGTTCGATGTCCGCCCACGACACTTGCTGCCGGATCCACCCGAACCCGGCGTCTTTCACCAGATCAAGAGTCCCTGCCGTCGACACATCGTCTGGTTCGAGTTCAAGCTGAGTGTTCACGGCGTGGGCCGTCACGTCATGTTCCAGGAATGGCGGTCCCGGGTCTCCGTAGACCACACCTCGGTCGAGGACCTGCCGGCCAGTCCACAAACCGAGACCAGACAGTCCGACCGCAATGATCCACAGGCAAACGCCGACAATGGTTCGGATCATGACGGGCAACGAATGGCGCCATCCGCGACGCTATCTCGGGCAATCACCGGATCACTTTCGCCCAGCCGCTGCCTTAATCGCGTGGTACACGGGGCGAGGTGTGAAGTCCGGGTCGACGAGACGGAAGTAATACTCCGACTTCGAGGGTGAGATGTCGCCAACTTGACGGAAGTACCAAGTGCAGAAAACGCCGGCCCACGGCCAGTTTCGACGGGCATAGTCCACGCCTTCAACGGTCCAATCCGCCTGCTGACGGTCGGTTACCCGTTGCCAGATGAGTTCCTCGCGGGGCATGTCCTTGGGGCTTGCGTTCCACCCATATTCGTTGAACCAGACCGCCGTTGCGCCATCGCCATGTCTTTCCATCACCGCCCGCAATAACTCGACCCGGCGGAAGTTCAGGATCTGCCGCGAGGGAGGGTCGGTCGGGGGCCGGTCCATGCCGTAGGCGTTGGCGGACAGGACGTCGAACGTCCCCTTGGCACCTGCGAGGTACATCTGCTCAAGAAAATCCATCTCATTCAGATGGATCGGACCAAGTTCCACATTCATGGCGAGGGGTGCGGCAAGCACGGACGCCTGAGGATTTGCCTCCTTGATCCTTCGATATGCCAACTTGAGCATGGCCGTGTATCCAACTGGGTCGGGCTTGCCCGTCCACTCCTCGCCCAGGTTCGGTTCATTCCAGACCTGGAAGTGATTCACACGACCCTTGTACCGGGAAGCCAGCAGGAACAGGAAGTCACCGAAGTCGTTCAGGTTATAGGGTGGTCCCTGCGGGCGTGTCTTGTCCAGCCTCGCCCACGCGGGTGGACGGTCTACCCGCGCAATCATCTTGAGACCGGACAGATCGGCCAAGCGGACGAGTTCGTCAAACTTTTCCCACGTACCCTGCACGTACTTGACGTCGAAGAACTGGCCCTTCCGTGGTTGCTCAATCTCTTCCCACGGAAACTGCTGCTTGATCCAGGCGAACCCGGCAGCCTTGATCATCGAGAGGGTCTGCTCTCGTTTCCACGCCTCAACCTCTTTATGGAGGAAGATGTTTGTGCCCCAGGGGTTTCCCTCGGTGTTCTGGACAGCGCGCGATGGCGCAGGCAATGACGGAATCGCACCTCCGTCGGCTACACATGCACCCAGCAACGGCACCGTGACTGCGACGCCAACCAGTGATCGGCGCGTCACACGGCCATCGAGACCAAATACTTTCAAGCCGACGCCCGAAACCTCACCCACAACTCATGAACGGGCGAACGGTATGCACGCGTGTCACTTGGTCGGGTCAGACCGGGGCCGGCGTAGGCAGGGACGTCAAGGCAACCGACAGGACGGCATCCATCTGTTCGACAAACACGAACGCAAGGTCACGTTGCACGTCTGCAGGGATATCAATGATGTCGCGACGATTCCTCTCGGGCAAGATCAAGGTTCGTACGCCCGCACGGTGAGCGGCAAGCGCCTTCTCCTTGACGCCTCCTATCGGCAACACTCGGCCCCGGAGGGTGATCTCGCCGGTCATCGCGACATCACGTCGTGACGGTCGTCGGGTGGCCGCGGATACAAGGGCGGTTGCAATCGTAATTCCCGCAGAAGGCCCATCCTTCGGCGTGGCACCCGCCGGCACGTGAATATGGATGTCCATCCGTTCGTGGAAATCCTCGGGGAGGTTCAAGGCAGAGGCCTGGCTGCGGGTGTATGAAAGCGCTGCCTGGGCCGATTCGCGCATCACCTCACCAAGTTGGCCAGTAAGTACGAGACGGCCCCTCCCTTCCATTAGGGTGACTTCGACAGTGGTGATGTCGCCACCAACAGACGACCATGACAGGCCGGTCGCAACCCCAATCTCATCGGCCGACGACGCGGCCGTATGGCTGAACCGGCGGGGACCCAAATGCTCTCGGATCAGCGTCGGCGTGATCGTCGTGGGACGGCCCGCGTCCACATCGCGACTCGCAGCGACCGACGCTTCGTTGACCTGAGCAACTTGTACCGCAACGGCGACCGCAGGCGCGTCGGTCTCATCCACCGCGTCGGGCGAAACCCCAACTGGGTCTGGAGGAGGCAAGAGGTCGGCGACCTTCCGTGCAATCTTCCGGCAAATGGTCGCGAGTTCGCGCTCGAGGTTCCGCACCCCGGCCTCGCGCGTGTACTCCCGAATGACACGACGTAACGCCGCATCACTGAATTTCACGTGCTTGTCAGTAAGGCCATGCTCCGACCTCTGCCGACCAACCAGGAAGTTACGAGCGATGTGCAACTTCTCCTCTTCGGTATATCCCGGAAGGTCGATTACCTCCATCCGATCTCGCAACGGTGAGGGCACCGTGTCCAACTGGTTTGCAGTGGCGATGAATATCACCTGGGACAGATCGTAAGGAACCTCGAGATAATGGTCCGAGAAGTTGACGTTTTGCTCAGGATCAAGGATCTCGAGCAACGCACTCGACGGATCCCCACGGAAATCCATGCCAAGTTTGTCAATCTCGTCAACTACGAATACTGGGTTCACGGTCCCCGCCTGGCGCATTCCCTGAATGATCCGGCCTGGCAAGGCACCGATGTACGTGCGCCGATGACCACGCAATTCGGCCTCGTCGCGGATGCCTCCCAGACTGACGCGTACAAACTTGCGCCCAAGTGCTGTTGCGATGCTTCTGCCAAGACTGGTCTTACCGACACCCGGTGGCCCGACAAAACACAACAGGGGGGTGCGCATGCGTGAACTAAGCTTGCGTACCGCGAGATATTCGAGAATCCGTTCCTTGACCTTCGGCAGCCCGTAGTGGTGTTCATCAAGGACCCGCGCGGCGTTAGCAATCGAGAGAAGGTCATCGGTGCGCGCCGACCATGGCAGGGCAATGAGCCAATCAAGGTATGTGCGGATCACACCAACTTCAGGCGACGCTGACGGCATCATCTGTAGGCGGTCAAGCTCCCGGTTGGCTCGCTCGGCCACGATTGCAGGCATGGACGCGGCGGAAATCTTCGTCCGGAGTTCGTCGTGGTCGCGGTTTCCTGCATCCAGGTCACCGAGTTCCCTCTGCAACACCTTGAGTTGTTCCCGCAGGAAAAACTCCCGTTGGGTAGCGTCGACTTCATGCTGCGCCTGCTGATGGATCTCACGTTCCAGTTCGAGCAGACGGAACTCTCGCTCGAGGATCGTCTCGACGTGTGAAAGTCTCGCAACCGGATCGAGCATCTCCAAGGTGGCTTGTCGCTGGGCAAGTTCAAGGTTCACCGTAGACGCGACCATGTCAGCCAATCGGCCTGGGTCGTCGACATTCATCGCTGCGACAACCGTGTCCTCGGCAAGGTTCTTGCTCAACTTCACACACTTGTCAAGCAATTCGACGACGCGTTTAACCTGGTCACTATGGTCGGCGATGCTCGGCGGAGGCTCCTCGGTGACAACCGCGCGGATCAGCATGAATGGTTCGGTATGGACGGTCTCCAGCAACCGGAGGCGTCGTTGTCCCTGAACGAGGACGGAGGAATTTCCATTTGGAAGTTTCAGGACGCGTCCGATGAGCGCCTCAGTGCCTATGACATGCAAGTCATCGAGGTCAACGTCATCCAGATCAGGGTTCCGCTGCGCAACGATGCAAACAGTGTGGCCGTGGCTAAGCGCGTACTCGATAGCCCGAAGCGAGCGCGGACGCCCAACCGGCAGCGGGGATACCATATGCGGAAACAACACAAGGTCGCGCACAGGAAGCACGGCCATCTCAACGACCTGTATCGAACGTGGCCGACGTCCCCTTGGCTTGAGACGCACCGCAACAGCCTCACCGACCTCGCCCAGGACCTCGGACGACAGTTGGACGGTGTCAGTGGCGGCACGAACCGCACGCCTGCGGGGCAGCGGTCGGATGGAGGCCTGATCAGTCGGTTCACTCATGAAAATGTTGTCCGGTCATGCCATCCGTCAAAGGTCTGCATTGGCCATGCATGGAACTCTGTTTTCCAAGACTACAGGGTATCGGACGATCCTTGATCACGTTCGCACAGGGAGAGCCCCGGTTTAGGAAGCTCAATCACCTTCGACGGCTCCCTTCAAACGTGGCAGGACACGCGCAAGTAATTCGCGCGGATGGTCAGTCAGGATCGTGGCATGTTCGCCTTCCGGGATACCTGCACCGAGAAGCACAAGGCGTTGGAACCGTGACGAGAGCAGGTCTCCAGGCTCGTGGCAGTCACTGTTAAGCAGCAGTTTCCCGCCGGCGGCGCGGACCACCGTAACGATGTGCCCGTTCGCGTAGGCGTGGCTCTTCCGGGCTGAAACCTCGATGTAGCAACCCCTTTGGGCCGCTCGCGCCGCCTCTTCAGGCGTAATAAGCCCGGGGTGGGCGAGGATGTCCACGTCCTCAGCGTCAATCGCCGCGCTATTGGTTCCCGGTTCGACTGGTTCAGCAATCGTCTCGCCGTGCACGACGACGACTGCCGCCCCCGCCGCTCGTGCCCGCCGCGCCAACCCTGAAATCGATCCGGGCGGCACGTGAGTGAGTTCAACGCCGGGAAGTGCCACAATCGGCCAATGGTTCCGGGCTACCTCGCACTCACGCGCCAACTGCCCAAGGACCTCCTCGAGGTTTCCAGGACCGGCGTGGTCAGTGATGGCGATCACCCCGTACCCCGCAACGACCGCCCGACGGATCAGTTCCAAAGGGAGTAGAACACCGTCCGAGAAGAAACTGTGCGTGTGAAAGTCCGAGATCACGAACGCGCCTCCGATGCCCCGGGATGGTAGCGGCTTGCAATGGTGGTGCGAACACCGGAGTGCGCGACCGGCATCACGACCTGTTGGTCGTGACGTACCATTCAGGTTTCAGGGGGAGGTTCGTATGGATAGCCCCATCTTGCCTTTGATTCTTCCATTTGTCATTGTCACGGTCATCCTGGTCGGCGCCGCGTACGCCGTGCTGAGTGCCCGAACCCAGCGTCAACAAGGTCATGCAGCCAGTTCCCTCCGCGAGGCAGATGTCGAGCGGCTCATGCGTGACGCCTCCGAGGAAGCCGACCGCCTTCTGGAGGACGCCCGGTCACGCGCCAAGGAACTCATCCTTGAGGCGAAGGAAGACTCGGTTCTTCACAAGGCCGAGGCCGAACGCCACGCGCGGGAACGTCAGGCTGAGATGCAGAAGCGCGAACAGCGCATGGCGACGCGCGAGGAACATCTCGAGCGAAAAGTTGAACAGTTCGAAAAGCGCGAGCGAACCCAGGTTGTCAAGGAGCAGTTGGCGGACCAGAAGACCGCCGAAGCCGAGGCACTTCGGTCGTCTCAAGTGCGTGAACTTGAACGCATCAGCAATCTGACCGAGGAATCCGCACGTGCTGAACTGATCGCCCGCATCGAGGGTTCCGCACGCGAGGAAGCCATTCAGCGGATCAGGGAAATCGAGCAGCAGACGAAGGAAGAGGCCGCACGCCGGGCACGGTGGATTGTCGCCCAGGCGATCCAACGCTGTGCCTCAGATACCTCGATTGAGTTGACCCAGACTGCAGTCTCCATTCCCAGTGAGGAAATGAAGGGCCGCATCATCGGCAAGGAAGGCCGCAACATTCGCGCCCTGGAGGCGGCGACTGGTGTTGACCTGATCATTGACGACACGCCTGAGACCGTCATCCTGTCTTCGTTCGATCCCATCCGGCGCGAGATTGCGCGGGTTTCGCTGCTCAAGCTGCTCTCAGACGGACGCATCCATCCCACTCGGATCGAGGAACTGGTCGCAAAGTCCAAGACCGAGGTCGAGCAACAGATGAAAGACGATGGCGAGCGCGCCGCCTATGAGGCGGGCGTTCCCGGCCTCAATGTGGAACTCGTAAAGCTGCTTGGTCGCCTGAAGTTCCGGTCTTCCTACGGCCAGAATCAGTTGCAGCATTCACTCGAAGTCAGTTTCCTTGCGGGCGCGATGGCGGCCGAAGTAGGCGCGGACATAGCCGTCTGTCGGCGGGCCGGGTTACTGCACGACATTGGCAAGGCACTCGATCACGAAATCGAAGGTCCTCACGCCCTCATCGGAGCGGACTTCGCCCGCAAATACGCCGTGCCACCGCGCGTCGTTCATGCCATACAGGCCCATCACTTCGAAGTGGACCCACAGACGGTTGAGGCGTTCCTTGTCGCAGCCGCGGACGCGATTTCGGCATCCCGACCCGGCGCGCGCCGCGAGACTGTCGATAACTACATCAAGCGTCTTGAGGCCCTTGAAGGGGTGGCGAACAGTTTCTCCGGTGTCGACAAGGCCTACGCGCTGCAAGCCGGGCGGGAGGTTCGCATCCTTGTGAAGCCTGAACAGGTCAATGAGGATGAGGCTTGGTCGCTCAGCCGCGACATCGTGAAACGGATTGAGGAGACCATGGATTTCCCTGGTCAAATCAAGGTGACTGTGATCCGGGAGACCCGCGTCGTGGACTACGCTCGGTGACGGAAGTCAGTCAAGGGCGACCGTTCGGGCAGATTGATCTCCACCTGCATTCGACAGCGTCGGATGGAACCCTTGCCCCACACGCAATAGTGGAACGGGCGGCGGCGATTGGGTTGCAGACGATCGCAATCACCGACCACGACAGCATTGGCGGCGTTGCTGAGGCCCAAGCCACCGGAAAAACACTCGGTGTTGAAATCCTGACCGGCGTTGAACTGAGTGCCGACGCGCCGGTAGGTGACTGCCACATTCTTGGATACCACGTGCGTGTCGATGATCAGGTCTTCACGACTTGGCTCGAGACCCGCCGGACCGCACGCATCGAACGTGGTCAGGAAATCGTCAGACGCGTTAATGCGGAACTCCGCCGCCGAGGCTCCGGGACGGTTACCCAACTCTGGTGGGATGACGTTGCAAAGCGAGCAAATATCGCCGAGGGTGGGGCCGTCGGCCGGCCGCACGTTGCGGACGCCTTGGTTGCGATCGGCGCCGTTGCAAGTCGCGACGATGCTTTCGCCACGTTGCTCGGGAACGGGATGGCCGGCGACGTCAATTACGACCGTGTCAAACCGAATGAGGTCATTGACACAATCCGCAGGGCCGGAGGTGTGGCGGTTCTCGCGCACCCAACCTATTTTCCGGACTTCGAACGGCAACTGCCTTCCCTGATCGAGGCTGGTCTGGGTGGCCTAGAATGCGTCTACGGCGACTACCCGCCCCATCAGATTCAGCAACTTTGCAAGGTTGCAATTGCCCACGGGCTTGTCATTACGGGCGGGAGCGACTTCCATGGCCCGGGATTGAAGGCCGGAAGCGGTGAGATCGGCGTGCCTGCGGTGACGGCAGACTTACTGGAACCGCTTCTCGCAAGGCGATCAACGATTTCCCGGTAGCAGTCCCTCGAGCCTCTCCGTCAACGGATCAAGGCGAACCGGTCAATCTGGGCCGAAGTGGAGTCGATGCTCGAACTGTTATCGATCACCACGACAGGGCGCGACTTGCCCAAGCGCGCCGATGCCGACCCAAATTGTTCAATCCATGTCCCGGCTGTTCCCTGTGAAGTCATGCGCCTCGTCGCTTCGTGGCGATCCATTCCCCGACCCTCGAGTCGGTCCAGCACAATTGCGGCATCTGCAACGACGATCCACATTTCATCACACCGGTCTGATCCACCACTCTCAACGATCTTCACCGCTTCGATAACCGCCATCGGCACTCCCGATGTGCGCGACCTTTCAATGAACAGATCCTGTCGCGCATGGACGCGCGGATGGACAAGCATCTCGAGGTCACGCCGCGCAGAGTCATCGGCAAACACGACTTTGCCGAGCGCGGCACGGTTGACGCCGTCGGATGCCAATACATTGGCACCGAAGCGGGCCTCGAGCGCGTGGCGGAGGTCGACATCCTCGCGGTAAAGGTCATGGACGATGCTGTCGGCATCGATGACGGCCGCGCCTCGGGAGGCTAGGATCGCCGCGACCGTTGACTTCCCGCTACCGATGCGCCCGGTAAGAGCGAGTATGCGCATGGAAGGAGTGTACGCCGGATCAAAGTGGGGGCCTTTGCTCTATCCCGTTACGCACGCGTCGTGCCACGTTCACCCAGCATCGGTCTTGTCCAGACTTGCGGGCATGCCGTTCAATGGCAGACTATGTTGGTACGCGGATGGCAATTACCCCGGTAGCCGAGGCTCCAGACCTTGAAGTCCCAGCGGGTTCCCCAATCCGCTCCCGCAGGGGAATCGCGCTGCGCCTTGCCCGGCTTGCACTGAGCGGGCTGGTGTGGTTGGTGATCGTCGTCGTCCTTCTTGCTGTTGGGGCCGTGGCCGGTAGTACCGCCGTCTGGGCCACCGACGCGAAAGTTCCACCCCAAGTGGCAGCCTTCCTGCGCCGCTCCGGTGTTGCAATGCCGGTTCGTGCTGTGCCAACTCCACAGGCGCCGGGCAAATCCGGCCTGTACGATCGCGCACTCGTGACAGGAATCTACGAACGTGCCGCGCCGTCGATTGTTGAGATCACCACCATTCGGGGCGAACGTCGCGGTTCCGGATCTGGCGTGCTGATTTCGCCAAACGGAACCGTTCTAACCAACTACCACGTCGTGCGTGACGCTACGTCCATCGAAGTGACACTTCTTGATCACACCCGTCTGGTTGCAACAATGCTCGGCCGGGACCCACAGGATGACATCGCATTCCTCCGATTGGAGGATGCCCCACCGACGCTGCAAACGCTGACACTTGGAGACTCTGACGAATTGCGACCGGGCGAGTTGGCGATAGCCATCGGGAATCCGATCGGCCTCGACCGGAGCATCAGTGTCGGGGTCATCTCCGGCCTTGGCCGCACCCTGCGCGATGCGGACCGGCCGATGCGACACATCATCCAGACAGACGCAACCCTGAACCCGGGCAACTCGGGTGGCGCGCTGCTCAACGCTGCTGGCGAGGTGATCGGGATCACGAATGCGATCGAGCGCACCGCCGGCCGGACTGGCTTCGGCGGAATTGGCTACGCCGTGCCTTCGTCATCGGTTAAGCGCTTCGCCGACCGCCTCCTTGCTGGAGAACACATCCGCCACGCGTGGCTTGGCATTTCGGGGCAGGATGTCACGCCATCGGCCGCTCGTGAGCTTGGCGTCACCGTCTCGCGTGGCGTCGCAATCGGATCCGTCGTCGGTGTCGGACCCGCCGCAAGGGCCGGTCTCCGAAAGGGAGACGTGATCACTGCAGTCGACCGCGCACCGGTGGAGACTATGGACGGCTTCGGCGCGTACCTAGACCGCACGTACCGGCCCGGCGACCGGGTCACCCTGACCATTGCACGCGGGAGTGAGACCATCGAGACGATGGCCACCCTGGAGCCGTGGCCGGAAGGCGACCTGGCCCCGTGATTACCGGTCCGTTCATGGCCCGCGCATTGTCATTGGCGGCCGGTGCGCTTGGTCGAACCAGTCCCAATCCATCGGTTGGGGCAGTCATCGTCCGAGACGGCGTCATCATCGGAGAGGGCGCTACACGACCATACGGGCAGTCCCACGCCGAACCGGTCGCGATTGGGTCCGCCACCGAGGTACGCACGCCCGGTTCGACGATGTATGTCACGCTTGAACCCTGCACCCACCACGGTCGCACGCCACCATGCACCGAGGCAGTCATCGCCTCCGGAATTCGGCACGTACATGTCGCCACGCTAGACCCGAATCCCCGCGTCTCAGGTCGTGGTGTAGCCCGTCTTCGCGAAGCAGGGGTCACCGTAACGGTTGGCGAGGGTGGCACCGAAGCGCGGACAATCATGGCAGGCTTCGCACGTTGGGTCACCAATCGACGTCCGTTCGTGGTGGCCAAGTTCGCTTGCAGTCTCGACGGGCGGATTGCGACCGCCACTGGCGAGAGCCAGTGGATCACAGGCCCTGACGCGCGCTGTTGGGCACACGGGGTGCGAGACCGTATGGACGCCATCCTGGTTGGGGTTGGCACGGTCGTCGCCGATGACCCGTCGCTGACAACAAGGCTTGATGGAAACACCCCCGCTTTTCCGGATCCCTTGATCTGCGGTGTTCGTCCCAGTCGGTTAGGCGATCGGCAGGAAACAAACCATCCCCTGCGAGTCATCCTCGACACGACCCTGCGCACACCGGCCACCGCTCGTGTCGCGAATGGCACGCTTCCCGGCAACACCCTCATCCTCGGTGTCGACGACGGGACACCGGACTGGGCATCCCGACGCACCGCGCTCACGCGCGCCGGAACCGAGGTCGTTTCGGTGCCAAGTGGACAACATGGACGACCTCAACCGGTCGGCGTACTGGCACTCCTTGCCGACCGCGGGATCACGAGCGTCTTGCTAGAAGGGGGCCACACAATCCATGGTGCGTACTTTGACGCTGGCGTCGTCGATGCGGTGGCGGCCGTGATCGCGCCAATGATCATTGGAGGACAGGACGCTCCGGGTGCAATCGGTGGCACTGGAGCGGTCACGCTTGACCGCGCTTCTCGATTGATGATGCCGTCAGTGACCAGGCTCGGCGTTGATACACTGGTCTACGGGACACTTTCAGAGATTGACTGGCCGGAAGACGGTCCGGACAGGCCAATCCGTCCTGCCACGCAGAGGGAAGGTTCCCCGGATGTTCACGGGCATCGTTGAAGAGACGGGCACGGTACGCCAGATTTCCGTGACGCCCGATGGCGCGCGTCTGACCATTGAGGGCGCGATTGCCCTTGAAGGCACTCGCGTCGGCGACAGCATCGCCCTGAACGGTGCGTGCCTGACGGTTGTCACTCGCGACGACAGGACGTTTGCCGTCGATGCGACACTTGAGACGCTCAGGCGCACGAACCTCGGTGGCCTCGGGGTTGGCGATCGCCTGCACCTAGAACGCGCCCTCGCGGTTGGCGGACGCTTTGGCGGTCACTTCATGCAGGGTCATGTGGACGGAACGGGCACAATCCGTGATCGTCGGGCCGAAGGCGATGCGGTCGTGCAGTCATTTACCGCCCCGCCCGGGATCGTCCGCTATCTCGTTCCCAAGGGATCGATATCGGTCGATGGGGTCAGTCTGACGGTCGTGAATGTAGGTGCGGACTGGTTCGATGTGTGGCTTATCCCGCATACCTTGGACGTCACACTTCTGACCCGGAGGCCGGTTGGCGCTACCGTAAACCTCGAGGCGGACATCCTCGCGAAGTATGTTGCCCGGGCAGTTGAAGCCGCGCTGCCCGCTGCAATCGCAGGTGGTGCCTAAACAAGGCGTGGGAAAAACGGAGCACCGCACCGTCGTGAAGCGGATGGGCAGGGTTCTCAGGGCACAAGGTGCGGGTCCGAGTCGAAACGGTTTCAGGGGCGACGAGCGATACGTCATCACATCATCGGAAAGTAGAGGTTCAGCCGATGCCACTTGCATCGATTGAGGATGCGATCGCACATTTCAAGGCGGGTTCGTTCATCATCATCGTCGATGATGAGGATCGCGAGAACGAGGGCGATTTGTGCATCCCTGCCGAATTGGTGACGCCCGAAGCGATCAACTTCATGGCCACCCACGGGCGCGGCCTGATTTGCCTGCCCATGACCGGCGCACGCCTCGATGATCTCCGGATACCCATGATGGTGTCCGAGAACACGTCGTCAATGGGCACCGCATTCACGGTTTCCATCGAGGCGAGACGTGGCGTGACGACCGGTATCTCGGCCAGGGATCGTGCGCACACGATCCGTACGGCGATCGATCCGGCGACCCGACCCGAAGACCTTGCACGGCCGGGGCATATCTTCCCGTTGCGCGCCCGTGACGGAGGCGTGCTCGTGCGTGCGGGTCAAACCGAGGCATCGGTCGATCTTGCCAAACTCGCA
Source organism: Chloroflexota bacterium (assembly GCA_009693165.1). Classification (GTDB taxonomy): domain Bacteria; phylum Chloroflexota; class UBA11872; order UBA12225; family UBA12225; genus UBA12225. Next base: position 22,527 of record SHXX01000006.1, on the reverse strand, counting down.
GGACTGGCCCCCGCAGCAGTCATCTGCGAGATCATGGACGACGACGGAACGATGGCACGGATGCCAAGTCTCGAACCGTTCAGCGAACTGCATGGCATTCCGATCATCTCGGTCGCCGACCTGATCGCATACCGGCGCCACCACGAGCAACTCGTGCGCAAGGTCGTGGAAGTCCCGATGCCGACGGCGTCCGGTGACTTCATCGCCCATGCATATCTGGACACGATTACCGGCGAGGAGCACGTAGCCCTTGTCAAGGGAGACCTCCGGAACGCGAAGGAACCGGTCCTCGTGCGGATGCATTCGAAGTGCCTCACTGGAGACACGTTCGGCAGCTTGCGGTGCGATTGCGGACAGCAACTGCAATGGGCGATGGAGCGGATCGAAACGGCAGGCGCAGGGGTTGTCGTCTACCTGCATCAGGAGGGCCGTGGCATTGGCCTCCACAACAAGCTTCGCGCGTATGACTTACAGGATCAAGGTGCTGACACCATCGATGCAAACCTTCGCCTCGGGTTTCCAGAAGACAAGCGGGACTACGGTATTGGCGCGCAAATCCTTGCGGACCTCGGTGTCTCGCAGATGGTTCTGATGACCAACAATCCCAAAAAGCTCGTTGCGATCGAGGGCTACGGCCTGAAAGTTACCGACCAACTTCCAATTCCAGTGCATGCCAATCCACACAACATCAGATATCTCGAGACCAAGCGTGACCGGATGGGACATCTTGCAACGTTTACATTTCCGGACGCTACGACGGCCGGTTAGGTCGTCTAGCGCTTCACCTACACTTCTAGCACTGCACCGCCTCCCGTGAAGCCACCACGAATGTGGCGCCGGTGGCAAACCAGGTCAGCCATTACGGACAACACTTATGTACCGCGGAGGGTCACGAGCATTATGGGACAGACATTCGAGGGTCGGGTGATCGCCTCCGAAGGGCAGCGCTTTGCGGTAGTCGTCGCCCGGTTCAATGAGTTCTTCACCAAGGAGCTGCTTTCCGGTGCCCTGCACGCATTCACACGTCATGGAGTGGACGAGGCAAGCATCGACGTTGCTTGGGTGCCAGGATCATTTGAAATCCCCGTCGTTGCGCGTCGACTTGCAAGTTCGGGCAACTACGCCGCCGTGGTCTGCCTGGGAGCGGTGATCCGAGGGGCGACTTCCCACTACGACTATGTGGCAGGTCAAGCTGCGGCCGGCGTCGCGCGTGCATCCATTGATACTGGAGTACCAGTGATCTTCGGGATCATTACGACCGAAACACTCGACCAGGCAATGGATCGGTCGGGTGCCAAGTCTGGCAACAAGGGCCACGAGGCAGCGGTTACCGCCATTGAAATGGCAGATCTCATGAACCACCTCCCGCCGCCAGCCCGTCACTGACCGGATCGCGGACCCCATTGACCCGTCCACGCCCAGACGCCGGAGATTTGGACCTCGCACGGTCGCTTACTTCCATCTCGGCGCGTGTACCGCAATTGCGTGGTCACTGGGATGCAATCTCGGCGGCCGTTGAGGCACATGCCAACGCGCCAATTTCTTCCCTGCGCCTTGTGTCTGGACGGGTCATCCACGCCGAAACCGTGACCGGATCGTCGTTTGCAGTCAAGTTCGGCAATCCATCGGCACCGCTCGCCGGCGAAGTCGCGACCTTGCAGTTCCTCGCAAACGCCGAGTGTCCCGTTCCGTCCGTCATCGCAACAGACCTGACGCAAGGTGAACCGGAATGGATAGCGACCGAATGGGCCGGAACCCGAACGCTCGACGCGTTCCTGGGCGAATGTAACGACCCAGAAGCCGACATTGCCGGGCTACATCTCGTAACTGGAGTTGCGCAGATTGAAAGGGCGTTCGCACAAGTCACTCGGCGCGGTGTCCCTGGGGCAGCAAGGAATATGGCCATCGAGCTTTTCGAACCATGGGCATCCCATGCGGTAGACGGCCTTGCCTGGTTGTTTTCCACCAATGTCACGGAGCCATTGCACACGGCCATGGATCGCGTTGTCACGACAGCCTTGAGTGCACCAATGACTGCGGGTCCACTCGACTACCACGCATCAAATGTCGTAGTCGGCAATGCTGATCCAAGCCTCACGATTATCGACCTGGGGTCAATCGGCTTCGACTGGCCGGGGCGCCGTCTCGCGCAATATGCAATGTCGGTTCGATCCGGTGTCCCCGGCGGACGGTTCCGGACTGCACTCACACCCGCATCTGTCACACAATTCGCGCAACACTTGGCTGAGATACACGGCGGCGATTTGGTCTCGAGCATATACGAAGTGGACGCCCATGCACTCTTGATCGCTGCGATTGCCGCGACGCAATTGCGCGCTGTTGATACCGGCGCCGCGTCTCCAGAACGCACGGTGGGTTGGGGCGCAATCGAGACGAGGCGAACCTCCCTCCGACCGGTTGTCCTGCGCACACTTTCCAGTGACGGTCCAGCAAACGACGTCCGAGAGTTTCTTGCTCGCAATTGATGCCCCGAGTGGGGCGCTGCTCAGGTACTTGGCCGGTTAGCCCACCACTCCATGAGTGACAGCAGGAACCAGAGACCCGCAAGGACAATTGCACCCCCAAGGATGATCACACCGCTCACGACTGCCGCGATACCGCCATACATCACCAAGAGGATCAAGCCACCGACGCCAATCAGGATTGAGAACCCGCCGACAGCGAGCCGGCGCTCCATTCGCGCCCGTTGGCGATCCACCTCGTGAACCGGTTCGGGCCCCGGGTCAACGCTCACCGCAGTGGACCGGCCGCGCTCGGATCAACCGTTGATCCGGGTTGGACGTCTTCGGGTTCACGCAATTGCAAGGTGTACTCGATCCAGACGGGTTTCTTCGCAAACCCCATTGCCTCGTTGATCCGTAGCATCGGACGGTTACGCGAGTTGTTCCACGTCACGATCTCGCGGTAGCCGTTCGCCCGCGCATACGCCACGGTCCGTACCTTTAGCGCAATTGCAATACCGCGGCCCCGGTGTGACTTCACCACGGCCGTGAACCCCTGACCAAGCACTCCCGGGGTCGCTCGACGCTGCATCATTGCCGACAAGCCGACATACCGCCCGTCGTCCACCGCCAGGAAAAAGGCGTCAGGCAGCGCATCAGGTGCTTCGACGACCTCTGAAACCCACCTCTCGAACGGTGCGGGCGAAACCGGATCAAGCGAAGGTTCATCTCTTGATCCCTCGCAGTCAACATCGTGCACCGCGCGGAGGACACCCTCCCGCCCCGCGACGCCAACACGTTCCAACTCATGCGCTAGTGATGTCAGTTTGATCCCTGCGTCGGTCACACGGCCTTCTGCGGTCGCAAATCGATCCACGTCGAACGAAGCCACATCGAGGCGGGACTCCCAGTTGCGCTGTGCTTCCGCATATCCACGCCGAGCGACAAACCGAACGGCAGTGGCGTCTGCTTCCTGAACCTCGCACCTGAGCGACCATGCAGTGCGGTGTGTCGCTTGAAGCAGGATCCATGCGTGGATTGACGAACCAATCCCGACACCCCGATGGTCCGGGTCAACCATGACCCTCACGACATACCGGTGCGGATGGAACTGCCAAGGCAGATGCTCGATGGTCCCGACTGCAATCACATGTCCATCGGGGCGGAACCCCACTACACGCTTTCGCCAGAACCTCGCGCTATCCCACGTCGCTTCCCGGTGGACCACATCCGTGACATCCTGTGCATGTTCAGGCAAGATCCGGGCATGCAGGGCGACTGCCGCCGGTAGGTCATCCGAGGTGAACGCCCGGAAACCCATGTCCCCGATCAGTGCAGGAAGATCCGTTTCAGTCACATCGTCTTCCCCGCAACTGGTTACGGTCGCTGAATTCGCGACGAAACAGATGGTGCCTTGCCCGGCGTTGCGGTGCGCTTGAGAACACGGACACGATCGATACGCCTTCCGTCAAGGGCGACAACCTCGTGCATCCGGCCACCAATCTCGACGCGGTCCATCACGGCCGGCATCCGCTCCAGTCGCGCCATGATCAGGCCGCCAATCGTATCGGCAATCTCATGGTCATCGTCCGGAAGCATCGTGCCAGTCGCTTCCTCCCATTCAGGCAAGCGAAGCAGACCGTCTATCAGAATGGATCCATCCGCCTGATGCGCGAGCGGAGGGGGTTCCGGGGCATCACCGGGCCTGACCGCCTCTTCAAGGAAATGTCCGACGAGGGGTTCAAGGAGATCAGCCAACGTCACGAGACCGGCCGTGCCACCATGTTCGTCGAGGACAATCGCCACCTGCTGTCGCGACCCGCGCATCTCATCAAGCAAGTCGTCAATGCCTTTCGATCCCGGCACGGCCAGAACGGGGCGGACTAGCGACCGAAGATCGATCGGCGCATCCGGCCCACCAGCGAGGACGGACAGGACGTCGTGGGCGTGCAGGATCCCAGCTACCCGGTCAATTGATCCGTCCCGCACGGGAATGCGTCGGTGTCCACTGCGGATCACTGCCTCGATGATTTCGGCACGCGATGCCTCAATCGGGATGCTGTCGATTTCCGTCCGCGGGGTCATGACCATGTTTGCGGTGATATCAGCAAAGCTGAACGCCCGGGCGACTATCCTCGCCTCGCTTGCCTCAACGACACCCGCCCGTTGGCTGCCCGTGACCAAGAGGCGCAGCTCCTCGACGGAATGGACCATGTCGTGGCCTGAGGCCGGATTGAGACCCGCCATCCGCAGCATCCCGTTACCAATTCCATTTAGCAAAACCACCGGCCAGCGGAACACCACGGTAAAGATCGTCATTGGGCGAGAAACCCAAAGCGCCGTCATTTCAGGGCGTTGCAAGGCAACGCCCTTGGGAGCCAGTTCGCCGAAGACGATATGCATCGCGGTGATGAGGGCAAAACTTATGCCACTGGCGAGGGTGTGTGCAGACACAACGGCCGTTGCATCGTCAATCCCGGAGAACAACCCGAGGAAGATATGGGCAATCGCCGGTTCGCCAACCCAGCCGAGGGCGAGTGACGCCAAGGTGATCCCGAACTGGCACGCCGCAATGTACTGGTCGAGGTGGTCAACAATCTTGAGCGCCGCGCCGGCGCCCGGGACGCCTTCGTTCCGCAACTGCTCAAGCCGACTATGTCGCGCTGCAACGATCGCGAACTCGGTCGCGACGAAGAATCCGTTAGCCAGGACCAAGGTGATGACCGCCACAAGCCCGGCAAGCGTCTGGATGTCCATTCAGCCCTTTCGGCCACGTCCCATTCTGGTCCGAGACCGCCTCCCAGCATCCCTTGCGTGCGCCCGGTCCAGTCGATTTGACGCGGGGTCTCCGCGCCGCTGCGACCCGGGCGCCCAGGACGCCGAAATCCATCACCCTAGGATAGAGAACCCGGGACGTTGTTTGGTGAAACGACCCGGGGTCCCTCAAAGATGCTCCCGGGACGTACCGCTCGCGTCGCGGATAATAGAACTAGTTGATGGTGCCGTTCTGGAGGCACGCGAGGCGCATATGAGCGACGAGGTGCCGTAGCATTGGCCTGCCGGGTTCAGACCAATCCACGGATCCAGGTGCCAAAGAGATTGGTGCGCCTGCTCGACCCACCCCGAGCCGGGATGTGCCGGTCGTGGCATTCGGCCTCAACCGTTCGCGGACATCAAAGATGACCACACGATCACCACTCGCGCGTCCTGTCGTCCTGGTTGTCGACGACGATGCGAACATCAAAGCCCTTCTCAGACGTGCCCTCACTCTGGAGGGGTATGACGTGGAGACCTCGTCGAACGGTCCCGATGCAAACCGGGATATTGAGCGGCTGTCGCCAGATCTCGTGATCCTAGACATCATGCTTCCCGGATACGACGGAGTCGAGGTACTACGGCGCGTTCGTTCGGGCAAAGGCGAGCGAGCGATGATCCCGGTACTCCTGCTTACCGCCCGAGACGAAGTTGCTGATCGTGTGCGCGGATTGGATACCGGCGCCGACGACTACCTCGTCAAGCCATTCGCAATCGAGGAGCTCACGGCACGCCTGCGCGCCCTGCGTCGCCGTCGTGAGCCCGACAACGAGCGCACACTTCGGTTTGCCGACCTGTCGGTGGACACCGCGTCACGCGAGGTGCGCCGGGGCGTACGGGACGTGCAACTGACCACCAAGGAGTACGAACTCCTGACCTACTTCATCCGGAACGCTCGCATTGTGCTGACCCGTGAACGCCTGCTGGAGGCTGTCTGGGGGATTACCTTCGATGCCGACACCCATGTCCTCGAGGTATACGTCGGGTACTTGCGCAGCAAACTGGAAACGATGCCGGGTTCGGGAGGCACGCGCCTTCCACGCCTGATCCACACAGTGCGTGGCGTGGGCTACGTCATGCGCGAACCAACACCGTGAACACTACCGGACGACCCGCCCGGTACGGACCAACGCTTCGCCTTCGCCTCACGGCCGTCGCCACCGCGCTCCTGGCCACCGGGCTCCTCCTCTCTGGTGCGCTCGTCTACCTCACGCTTGACAGAACCCTGAGTTTGGAGGTGGATCGCGCACTTGCCGACCGCGCGCGCGTCGTGATCGCTTCGATCACGGTAAATGCCGCTCCAGACGGCCTCTCGATCCAGTTGCCTGATGTCGATGCGATCGCGGCCGGAGGTGCCGTCGTGCAGGTCACAGGCTTTGACGGCACGATCGTTCGATCCGCGTCTCTCGGGCGGGTCACCCTCGAAGTGTCGCGCGGGGCACTGGCAGCCGCACAACGTGGCCAGGTTTTCTTCGAGACGGTAACGGTGGAACAGGTGCAACTCCGTGTCCACGCGGCGCCACTCGTCTGGCGCGGAGACACCCTTGGCGTCCTGTTGGTCGCCCGCCCGCTTGGACCAACCGAACTCGTGCTTGGTGGTCTTCAGATCGTCCTGATCGGCGTTGGCGGAATCGTCCTCATGGTTTGCGCCATCCTCGCCTGGGTCGTCGCCCGAAGCGCCCTCCGCCCGATTGACGACCTTGCGCGCGAGGCCGGATCAATTGGCGCCGATCAGGACTTCAATCGGCGCCTCTCGGACCATGTCAGCGAGAGTGCGGCCGAAGTTGGACGTCTCGCCACCACATTCAACGGAATGCTTGACCGACTGCAGGATTCCTTCGCAGCCGTGCAACGTGCCAATTCCCGCCTTGAAGCCATGCTGCAGTCACAGCGACGCTTCGTTGCCGACGCATCGCACGAACTCCGCACCCCCCTCACCACGATCAGGGGCAATGCGCAGCTGATGGCACGTGGTGCTGGAGTGACTGAAGAAGATACGCGTGAGATGGTGACGCAGATCTCGAGCGAGGCGGATCGGATGTCGCGCCTTGTCACCGACCTCCTGACGTTGGCTCGCGCCGATGCCGGCCTTTCCATCGTTAGACGGCCGGTCATGTTGCGACCCCTTGTGGAGTCAGTCGGTTTCCAGGCACGAACACTCGCCTCCGGACGTCTCGCCGTATCGGTCGTACCGTACACCGGCGACGGTGACCTGATGGTCGAAGGCGACCCGGACGCCCTGCGCCAACTAGTTCTGGCCCTCGCCGACAATGCGATCAAGTACACGCCAGACGGCGGGTCGGTGAGCCTAGCCCTCAGTTCAGTTGTTCCCGGATCGCCGAGGCTTTCGGCTGATCGTAGATTGACGTTTCCCGTGCGTCCCGACCAGACGCACGTGCCGGCCGATGTGACTGCCCAGATTAGTGTGATTGATACCGGGGTTGGGATCGGCGCCGATGACCTGCCCCACGTGTTTGAGCGGTTCTACCGTGCAGACCGCGCGCGCCACACGACCGGAAGCGGGCTCGGGCTGGCAATCGCCCGCTGGATCGCCGATGCGCACGGAGGCACACTCAATGTCGAGAGTAGCCTCAATGCCGGCAGCATGTTCACCGTTTCGCTACCCGCAACGATTGTTGCCGGCGCCGTCGACAACGACGACGATCCGGCCGCGGACGCACCCCACGACGCTCACGCCTGAAAATGAATGGTCATCCCCGGGCTTCGCGCAGGTATGGCCGGCCAAGACCCGCCGGTGCACCCGCCCGTCGCCGGGCAAGCCTGCGACCGACGATCGGTAGGGCGACGATCGGCGCGAGGTAGGGCAGGATGCCAAGCAGGTACTGGGCACCGGGGATATCTGTGGTCAGCCTGAACTGGGCGGCCTCGAACCCACCAAAGAGCAGCGTTCCGGCTATTGCCCAGAGCGGGTTCCAGTTGGCGAAGGTGACGAGACCCAGTGCGATCCAACCGCGCCCGCGCGTCATACCTTCCGTCCACGTGCGAACGACGGTAAGCGACAGGACCGACCCGGCAAATCCCATCAGGACGCCGCCGGCGAAGATCGCGCCAAGACGGTAGAGGTCGACCCGGATGCCAGCGGCGTCGGCCGCCGCCGGGTCTTCGCCGGTTGCCCGCAGGTGCAAGCCCAACCGCGTCTTGTACAGGACGAACGTCAGGACAACGGCGATCCCGTATGCCCAATAGACAAGCCCGTACTGGCGGAACAGCACCTCGCCAACGATCGGCAATTCACTGAGACCGGGGATGACCCAACGCACGTCGAGCGCCTTTGACGCCTTGGAGATGTATGGCGTTCCCAGCAGCCGGCTGAGGGCATCTCCCAAGTATACGAGGATCAGGCCAAGCACGAGTTGCCGTTCCTGAGACAGCCGTCCATAGACTACTGGGATTGCATGGGTAAGCGACAGCAGGCCACCGGCAAGCGAACCTGCGATGACCCCCAGGACAGCATCACCGGTTGTAAACGCGGTTCCATACGCAACCATTGCGCCGAACAGCATGATGCCTTCCACGCCAAGGTTGGTCGCACCGGAAAGTTCGGTGACGATCGCGCCAAGGGTTGCCGGCAAGAGCACCGCGCCGGAACTGACGACAACAGCTAGGAAGGCACTTAGTGACGCAACATCCATCGGTCGGTCAGTCCTTTCCCGTCGCAGCGCCCACGAGCCCGGGGACCCCTGACATCGGAGGCGCCAAGGCAGGCGTGCGGAACCCCGGACGCGCCCACCGCTCGGCCAGGTTCTGGGCGTTCATTACGCCGTAGAGAATTGCCCAAAGGAGGACCCCAGCCATCGCTACCGGTAAGCTGAATTGCACTTGCAATTGAGATCCACCGATAAGGAGCCCTGCCACCATCACGGATGCGCCTGCGGTCAAACCGGGACGCAATGCTCCAAGCGCAACTACCAGGATCGCGGTGTATCCGAGTTCCTGAGAGATACCCGCCTCAAGACGGTGGTTCAGCCCAGCCACTTCGCTCCATCCGGCGATTCCAGCAAACCCGCCCCCGACTACCGAGACGAGCACGATCACCCATCCGGTGGACAGCCCGAGGTACCGCGAGGCGCGTGCGCCCTGCCCGGCGATGTCGATGCGCAATCCCCAGATCGTCCGGTTCATCATCAGCCAGATTGCAACCACCCCCACGACCGCCACGGCAAGTCCAGTGTGGATGTTGCTGTTGCCAAGGCCACGCATCCACAGCTGCAACGGCGGACCCCAACCATCCGGCAGAGGGAACCACGATGGCAGGACGAACTTTGTGACGTCCCAACGGGAGAGCCAGAGTGACTGTTCAAAGTTGGCAGTTCCCGGGAACCCGCGGCCGGCCGGGTTCTTCCACGCGCTGAACACGAGGAAGTCCACGATGCGTTGCGCGACATAATTCAATAGCAAGCTGACAATGATCTCCGGCGTCTGGAATTGCAGCCGCAGCAACCCAGGGATAAGCGCCCAGATCGCACCGCACACGACGGCACCCACGAACATAAGCAGGCCAGTCAATTCGGGCGAACCGGTTGGCAGGTACAGTGCCCCGCCCGTCGCACCGACCGCACCCATGAGCATGCACCCATTGAGCCCGATGTTCCAGAACCGGGCGCGGAATGCCGGGATCAGGCCCGCCGACAGAAGCAGCAGCGGGATAGAGCGGCCAATGGTGCGGCTAATGCCCAAAGGAGTGCCGAAAGCTCCCTTGACCGTCGCCATAATCACGGCCACGGGATCCTTGCCAAGAAAGATCACAAACCCGGCGAAGATCGCGAGGGCACCCCCCATGCCGATCAGCCACGCTAGCGTCCGCCGGACGATCACCCCACCGGGCGTGCCATGCGCGAAGCGCCCGCTCATGCCGACACCTTAGGGTCGGGTCGGTCATGAGGCGTGCCCGATCCTCTCAGGCCGGGGAGCGAAACGTCATCCGGGCCGCCTGAGGCAATTCCTGCCGACATCAGCAATCCAACGCGCTCGCGGGTGGCATCGTCACGATCCAGGACAGCAGCGACACGCCCACGGTTCAGCACGGCAATGCGGTCGCACTCGAGCGCCTCGGTCAAGTCACTGGTAATCCAGATCACCGCCGCGCCGCGGTCACGATGCGCGAAGAGTTCATCGGTGAATTGTCGGGTCGATCTCTGGTCAAGACCACGAGTGAAGTTGTCGACGATAATCAGCCGAGGCGCGCCGGCAAACTCGCGCGCGATGATGACCCGCTGCTGGTTTCCACCGGACAGACGCCCCACCACCACATCGGGATCGGCCGGCCGGATGCCGTACCGACCAATCAGGTCGATCGCGTCGCGCCTGATCCGCCCGCGGTCGACAAATCCAAAACGGTTCAATGGCTTGCGATCAAATCGCCGAAGCGCAAGGTTTGTCGCCACGGTCTGGCTAAGGACGAGACCCACCTCGCGCCGGTCCTCTGGAACGTAGGCAACGCCAAGGTCTGCAATCTGGCGGATTGAAAGACCACGGATGTCGCGGACGCCGATCTGGATTCTGCCTGAAGCCGGCTTTACAAGGCCGGTTATTGCTTCGGCAAGTTGCGTCTGGCCGTTGCCAGCGACGCCCGCCACCGCTAGGACCTCGCCTGCCCGTACCGAAATAGTCGCGTCGGTAAGGTTCACTGGCTGGGTCGGGTCGCTGACCGATACCCGGTCGACTTTCAGGACCACATCACCCGGCGCTGCCATCGCACGGGTACGCACATCTCCACCAGACAGATCATGCGTAGTTTCATCGGCAGATTGCGCTTGCGAGTCATCCCGCGATGTGACGGTGACGGCCTCCCCCACCATCAGGCGGTTCAGGACTTCCCGGCTCGCGTCGCGCGTCGCCAGGGTCCGGAACACACGCCCCGCGCGCATGACTGTCACACGGTCCGTGAAGCGCAGGACCTCATCCAACTTGTGGGTGATGAAGATGACTGTCCGTCCTTCACGGACAAGACCGCGCAAGGCATCAAAGAAGGTCTCCACCTCGGTCGGCGCGAGATTTGCCGTTGGTTCGTCGAGGATGATGATCCGCGCGCCGTGGTACAGGAGTTTCACCACCTCGACGCGCTGGCGCCGGCCAAGGGGCATCGCCCAAACCGGGGTTTCAGCATCGATTGGCAGCCCGAAATCCACCGAGAGACGGCCCGAGAGGTCACGGAAGCGGCGACGCAAGGTGAACCACCTTGGAAAGCGGTGGCCAAGCGAAATGTTCTCCGGTGCGGTGAACCTGGTGACAAGGCGCTGCTCCTGATGGACCATGCCGATGCCCAGACGCTTCGCCGCTTCCGGTGATCCGACTGATACCGAACACCCGTCAATCCGGATCGTGCCAGCATCAGGGCGGTACACCCCCGCCAGGACATTCATGAGACTGGTTTTGCCCGCACCGTTCTCACCCAGAAGTGCATGGATCTCGCCAGGACCGGCCTCGAAGTCCGCACCGTCACTCGCCACGACATCGCCAAACCGTTTGACAATGCCCGTCAGGGAAACGGCCGCAACTCCACGCGAACCAACCGCGGGAGCGGGGTTCATCACCACCGAAATCGGTTCAGGCATCGTTGCATTCATCGATGGGCAGTCGATATCTGTGACTGCGCGTACGCGGGTGCCGCGCACCGGGGGGGCACCCGACGCCGGTCCATAGGGCCAATGGGGCGATCATAGCTGGAAAACACTCGGGGCACCCACTAGGAGTGCCCCGAAATGATCGCGACCTTGAAAACGGCAACCGCCACCCGGTCACCTGTTCATCAGGGCTGGGTGGAACCGACGACGTTGTTCACGAACCACATGCCGTTATCGTCGTACAACTTTCCGATGTCTGGTGCGCCGTCGATGCGAACCTTGCCGGTGTTGTCCTTGATCGTGCCAGTGAAGATCGTAACCATATTCTTCTCGCCGGACTTGAACGCGGCGACTTCCGCATCATACGCCGCCTTGATTTCGGTGGCCCGCGGATGCTTGGCGAGGGCAGTCTCGTTCAGCGGTGCGACGCCAACGGTCCCGTCCTGGAACGAACCGCTCCAGTTGCGCCACTGGTCAGGAATGACCACCTTCCCACCCTGCAACCATGCACCACTGCACGCGGCTTCAACGGTTGGCTTGTTGTGAACGGTCCAGTTCCACGTCGCAGCGGTCAAGGTCGCATTCGGGGCGGCCTCGTTCATGTCGGCGTGGTAGGCGATGCCATAGCGGCCGGCAGCCTCGGCGGCGACCTGCGCAGCGGTCGAGTCCTGATGCTGGGTCACCAGCATCGCATTGATCGGCGCACCAAGGGTTGCCTCGGCGGCGTCCTTCTCGAGCTTCGGATCAAACCACGTCAACGTCCACTTGTTGAAGATCTTCGCCTGCGGGTTGGTCTTCGCCACGCCGAGCGCAAACGCGTTCTCGCCACGGAAGACTTCCGGGATCGGGAAGGCGGCTACGTAGCCGATGTTGGTTCCGGACGGCACGACCATCCCGGCGACGACGCCGGTGATGTAGCGACCTTCTTCAATGGTGGCGAAGTAGTAGCCAACGTTCGGCGGGTCCGACGGATCCGGGTAGCCCGACGCATGGAAGAACATGACGTCAGGGTGGTTCCGCGCGACTTCACGCGTCGGTTCCATGAAGCCGAAACTCGTGGTGTAGACGACCTTCGCGCCCTGGGCAACCATGCTCTCCAACAGGTCGATCACGGCCTGCTTGTTGTCGTCCGGCACGCTGTCCTTGCGGATCGTGAGGTCGACATTGGGCAGGTCCTTCTTGATGGAAAGGAAGCTCTGCTCGTGCGACCACGACCAACCCTTGTCATTCGAGGGACTGGTGTAAACCTGCGCAACCTTGCAGGGCGCTCCCTGCATGGCCGCCGGCATGGGCGTCACTGCCAACCCGGCAACCGCCAGGGCAGCCGACGCGCCAAGCAGCGGACGCTTCATGAACGATGAAAGCGAACTCTTCAAGTGCCTCACTCCTCCGTGCACGCTAAAAATCCCAGCCCCGAGCCATTCCCCTGCCCGGTCGTGCGATTGGTGGCTGCCTTGCCCTGTGTGCGTCGTCGCGCGGAACCCGCCTGACCGCCAGCCAATCCGTGCCGCCAGATGCAAACCACCTAGCAGACCCTTGGATTGTGCCAGAGACCCGACGGCTTCACGAAATCTCGAGCCCGCAACATTTCCCGGCAGGAAGTCGCGGACACAGCGGTTGCTCCCGGTACCCGCAATTCCGGGATACTCCACGGCTAGTATTGATTGGTGAGAGCGAGTGAAGTGATGCCAAACGGAACGCGGAACGGGTCGAGGCGAAGCTTCCTTGCTAGCTCCGCAATGGGCGGAATTGCATCACTGGCACTTCCGGCCATTTCTGCTTGCACCCCCTTCGCGCCGGCACCTGCGCCAGCGGGAGCGGACGCCAGGATCAAGGGCCCAGTCACCTACGTGGCAATGGGCGCATCAGACGCTGCCGGGGTAGGGGTCGAACAGCCGTCGCGCGATGGGTGGGTGCCGGTCCTTGGCCGGTTGCTTCCACCAGCGACTAGGGTGGTGAACCTCGGCATCCCCGGTATCCGATTGCGCGAAGCCGCGATCGTTGAGGCCGGCCCCGCAATCGAGGCCAAGCCAAACCTCATCACCATCTGGCTGGTAGTCAACGATATCCTCGGCAGTGTTCCGCTGACCGCCTATCGAACCGACCTCGACGCCCTCCTGACACGCCTGAAATCCGAGACGTCGGCCGAGATCGCAGTAGGCAACGTCCCGGATTCGCCGGACAACTCAGGCTACCTGGGGTTGCCCGCGGCACAGCGTCGTACCGTCGCGAACCAATGGAATGGTGCGATTGGGGAGATTGTCGCGCGCCACCAAGTCACCCTCATTGACGTGTGGACGAAGTGGCCGGTGCGTGAACATCCCGAGTACATCGGCCCGGATGGCTTGCATCCGACCGTCCTTGGCTATCGCATCCTGGCCGAAACGGTACGCCAATCCCTTCGTGATGCCCGCATCGTCTAGTGGGCGCCTTCCATGGATTGCCTGGCACGCCGCGCACGCCTACCCCGACCCCTTCATGCCTACCGGCCCGAGGCGCCTGCGCACCACGCCATGCGGCTATCCTGCACGGCAAGGGGGATTCCATGCAGATCACCGGATGTGAGATCTGGACCGTTGTGGTGCGCGCAAGGCCGGGAACCGTGAACAGTCCCGAATTCGGGGCCGCCACGTGGGACCACGTTCCAAAGCACCTGATCCGCCTTCAGACCGATGAAGGCGTCTATGGCATCGGCGAGACCGGCCGTGGCGTTGGCCGATCCGCCGTGGCATCCGCTGCTCAGTCGCTCATCGGATTGAACCCGTTGCGGATCCCGCTGCAAGATTTGCCGATCGACCCAGGGCGGGCCGAGGGAACGCCGACCGGTCGCACGCACGAGGGCCGGCACGGAACCGGGCGCATCAACCCGGCTTACGATGCGTTCGAGATGGCGCTCTTCGACCTTGTCGGACGCCATCTTGGCTTGCCGGTGCACGCACTGCTCGGAGGCAAGGTCCGTGACCGAGTGGCCATGGACTATTGGATTGGGCAGATGACGCCCGATGATGCGGGCCGGGCCGCTGGCGAGGCCAAGGCACGCGGGTTCCACGGTCTCAAGATGAAGTGCGCGATCGACGATCCATGGGAGGCACGCATCCAGGCAATCCTCGATGCCGCCGGACCGGGGTTCACCCTGACCCTCGACCCGAATGAACGCTTCTATCGCCCGGTCGAGGCAATCGGCCTGGCGCGACGGTTGGCACGCTTCCCGACCATCGCGATGTACGAGGATCCAGTGCCCAAGTGGAACCTGGACTGGTACCGGCAAATCCGGGCAGCGATCGATGTTCCACTGGCACTGCACCTTGGCAATCCGCGTGATGTCGTAAACGCGATCAAGTCAGAGGCATGCGACCACTTCAATCTCGGGGGAGGAATGGTCGACTTCGTGCGGATGGCGTCCATGGCCTCGGCCTATGGATCACACGTGTGGCATGGATCAGGTGTGGACCTTGGGGTGGCCGAACACTCATACCTGCACGCCTGCGCGGCTGCCCACGCGTGCGTCCTGCCGAGTGACCTTGTTGGCAGTTGGGTGCGTGAACACATGTTGGTGGAGACACCGATGACCTTCACCGATGGACACGCAACCGTGCCCGACGTGCCCGGCCTCGGCTGCGAATTTGACATGGATGCCGTGCGCCACTACGCGGTGGGGTGAGTGGATGTGGTGCGGAGCTGGCGTTGTTGTGACATCGCAACGAGGTCGGCTTGCCCAAGGCTGTGCGTGAATGTGGTGCAGGTCAATCGTCAGTGATCACGGACGAACCTCCCGGTTCAGGTTCGGGGCGAATCTAACAGCCGAGGCGTTTCTGGACATCCTTGCAGAGACCGGTGACCTTTGTGGTGCGCGGGAACCTCACGTAGCAGTCCGCCGATCACGAACTGGATCGGTTCCCGCGCAACCGTTGCCTAATTCACAAGGTCATACGCACGACCGAATACTGCACGTAGCCCCGATTGACATGCCGTTCACTTGCGGATACGCTGCCCCTCATGCGAAGGGGGAAGCACCCATGAATCCGGTCACGGTCCAGTCAAGGCGTTCGATACTTCACGCGTCCGCAGCCGCACTCGGCCTGCTGATATCCGCGTGCGGCGGGGAAGCACCGGCCGCACCGGCTCAACCAACCGCCGGGGCGGCGAAACCCGCACCAACGACCGCAGCCGCGGTTCCGGCACCAACGGCCGCGCCGACCAAGGCAGCTGCGCCGGTCACTCTTCGGGTAAACCACCGCACTGAGAAGTACATCCCGGTCAGAACCAAAAAATTCAGCGACCTGAACCCGAATGTCACCGTTGAACTGGCCCAGGATTCGGGCTACGAGAAACTCATCGCCATGCTTGCCGCGGGCGATCTTGGGGATGTTGTGTGGGCAAGCACCGGTGTCGGATCCTACTTCGAGCTTGCGGCACAGGGGCACTTCCTGAACGTCGAGACCTACACGACCAAGGACAAGTACGACCTCAAGCAACACTTCCCCCGTGCGATCGAAACCGCCCGCCTCGTCGACAACAAGCTGTTCGGCATGCCCAACCTCATGCATCCAAGCCATATTGGGCTCTTCTACAATGTCAACATCTTCGAGACCACACAAGTTCAGCCTCCGACGCTGACGTCGTCTTATGATGACCTCGTTGACATCTCGCGCAAGGTGATGGCGGCGAAACCGGGTATCTGGGGAATCAACACTGAGACGGCCTACCCGCCCGTCCTCTGCTTCATCAGGTCTTTCGGCGGCGAGATGCTCGACCCTCCGTCTCTCGGCAAGAAGCCGGCGATTGACCGAGGCCCCGCCAAACAGGCGCTCCAGTGGCTTTACGACCTGCGGCACAAGCACAAGGTCCACCCTATGCCTGCGGACAAGGTCGATCACAAGAACGGCGACATCGCCATGTGGACTACCGGCATGTGGGGCGGCGCCGATCAGGCTGCAGTCGCGGACCGGTTCAAAATTGAAGCCGTCCTGATCCCCAAGGGGCCAGGCGGCAAGCGCGGATCGCAGGGCCACGTCGATATGTGGGCCCTCTACGCCAAGGGTAAGAACCCCGACATCGCCTGGAACCTCATGAAGCACTTTGTCAGCAAGGAACAGGGCGTCGAGATGATGCCCGAGACAAACATCCCCGGAAGCCGGCCGGATTCATGGGAGGAATTTGCCAAGCGACCCCTGTTCAAAGTGTTCAAGGACTTCATTGAATCTGACGGAGGTCCTGGTCCCCTCGCGGTTCCCGACAACTTCAAGATGCTCGACTACCAGAATGTCTTCCAGAAAGAGGTCACCCCCATTTGGGCGGGCGAGAAGAGCGTCGATACCACTGTCGGCACCATGATGGGTCCATTGCAATTGCAAATTGACCTGCCCAAGGCGACTGGAAAGTAAGTGGGACGGTAGGGAGGCATCGGTCTGGATGCCTCCCGGTCCGCAGATTGGCTCGGATTAGCGAGGCGCATCAGGTCCTCGGACTGTCTGCGTCGCGTTGCCGCTGCGTGCTCAGTTTCTATCCGTCACACGCGATAGATCAGTCAGTTTCACAAGTTCGCCATGAATGCCGAATTGCAGGATCAAGACTGCACAGAATACTCTGATCGGGATCTACCCTAATAGCAACTGAGGGACTCCCAACCATCGAACGCTCCCAATGTCCGACTTGAAGAGCCCCATGAAGCCGAACACGGTGTTCGCCGCAAGTATGATCAGGAAGAAAATGCCAATCATCATTGGCGTAATCATGATTTGGAAAGCTAGGAAATCAGTAACAACATTTCGATCTTCCAATGAACTGTCGTAGCGCCGACGCACATCCCAGTCACGTCGGTTGTCGCGGAGGGTTGTCTTTGGTTCGTCCTTTCCCACCTGCAGTGTAGTCGCAACCATGATTACGACTTTCTGACGTCACGAGTGCAACTTAGTGGTCAGCTCTGATCCCCCCAGCGGAAACATGCCTTAGGAAGTAACTGCAATTTGAGAACAATCCGGATTTCAAAAGTGTGGTCGCACTGTTCGGACTGGTCCAAATTATTGGGGTTTGCTGGCGGAGCGCAACGGCTGATGCCAAGTATGTTTAGCTCATCCACCTCGAGGGTTCCCCTCACATCTGGTTTAGGGATGCCTTCGGAGCATTGAAGTGGGTTAGATAGACCCGCGACCGTCAGAATAATCTAGGTCGGCGCGGGAGGTAAGGCAAGTCGACTTGACGGCAGAGCCGCACGGACAAGTGATCTCATATCTGTCTACTGAACCAAGAGACAACACGGCCGCTGATGTCGTAGGCCACCTCATCATGACGGTCCTGTTGGTTGCGATTGCCCGAACCCGCCGCCGGCGACGCCGACGATGATCAGATCTGCGTCACCTCGAGGTCACCCCCTATGCCGGGCACGTATTCCGGCCAATTGCGGAATGCAGGACGCACCACCGTGCGATGCCTTCATACAAGCAGAACCCGGATATGAAGAGGGTGACTGGGTCCCACGTGGTTGTCACCGCCCAAGCGAACAAGGCAAGCCCAATACCCACTCGAACCATTCGGTCGGGCAAACCGATGTTCCGGGTCGGACGCCGGGATCCGCCCCAGCGAACGCGTCGCAGCAGTCTTCGGAAAAGTGCTCCCGCGCCAAACGATGACGCAAAGACAGCCGCGACATAGGCAAACCCCATCGGGGAAAACAGGAAGGTGGCCGGGGTTTCCCCAAAGAAGTCCCGCTTGATCAGCGGCACGAGCTCGAGCGCATTCATCGTCTCTTTGAAATCGAAGGCCTCAATCTCACCGACGACCAGGACATACTTCTGGTCATTCCGCGGACTTGACACCCGGATGTCATACTCACCGGCTTCGGCACGCCCGCGGTACTCAGGTCCCTGCAGGTAGTCGCTGAAACCGAACGGCTCGAAGAATTTCGTCCACTGTTGGGCAACACCATCAAGCGTCGCAACAGTTCCGCCGTTTCCATCCTTCCGAGCGATGACCGCCGAAATATCGGTGCCTTGCCCACTGATGGCGGGCACGGTGATGGAGACGTAGAGGTCGAACGGGACCGTCGCCCGTATTCTGTACGTGTGCCCACGGCCATCGAGAGTGGTGTAGTAGGCCTTTGAGACCTCAGGATCAAGGATGGTCACGTCGTCACCAACCGGCATTCGCGGTTGGTGAGCCGATGCCTCCCCAGGCATTGCAACCACCGAGGCAATCAGGGCCACGACGACGATCAGGACTCGTAGTGCGTCCATCAACCTGTCTTTCCTTCCAAGCGATCAGCACCCAACCCCGGCGATAGAGAAGACATCACGAGTTTCCAGACAATCGAGCGATATTGCAACAGCGGACTGGACATGGAGTCTTAACACAGTGCAGCCACTCACCACGGTTGCGACCCATCGGAGACACCGCGAAATGCCCGGCCCACCTCGCGCGGTGTACCGTGTTGTGCACACTCGAAGCGGAAGCGGTTGTCGCGTACGGTATGGAAGGATCGTGACACATGAAGCACCCAAGCCAGATTGAGGGCTGCGCCGTCTGCCAGATTGCCTCGGGCGAAGCCGAAATCCAGGGGGGCGCCCTCTACGAGGATGACTTGTGGCTGATCTGGCACGCAGCCGCACCCTACGGCGTTGCCGGCTGGATGACCATTCTCAGCCACCGCCACACGCCAGGTATCGCGCACTTCGACGACCACGAGGCCGCCCGGTTCGGCCCGGACCTGCGCCACTTCGAGAAGGTCCTGGAGGAAGTCACTGGTGCGTTGCGGATCTACACCGCATCAATGAACGAGAGTTCGCCGCACTTCCACCTGCATATGGTGCCGAAGCACGAGACCATGGCTCAGGATGCCCGGTTCTACGCAGTCTTCGGACTTCAAGGGGCAGCGCAACGAGGCGAAATCGAGGTCGACGCAGCTGAGGTTAATCGCATTACCGACGCATATCGCAAGGCCCTCGCAGCCAATCCACCACCGCGCCACTAACCTGAGTGTGCACAGGGATCCGCATGGGGAACGGTCCGGATCCGTGTGGCAGACGCATGAAGGGCAATCAGGGGAATCCCTGAACCGCCCGGCTTGTGCACCGGCCACACTATGGTCAGGAGGTGCACGGCAATGGACCGCATCATTACTCGGCAAGTTGGGAAGTACGTGATGGTGGAGGATCCACCGATCGCCCGCTGGCTTTTCAGCAACACGATCGCTGCTTGGGGTTGGTTGGCCATCCGCTTGTACGTTGGCAACGAGTGGATCACAGCCGCCTACCACAAGGTGATCGACCCGGGGTGAACGACTACTGGCGAGGCGCTAATGGGTTTCTGGGTACGCGCAGCTGCAATCCCGGCGGCTCACGCCAAGCCGGTGATCACGTACGGTCCTTCCTCAATTTCCTGATCGCCAGCGAGAGTTCCACCTGGTTCGCGAAACTAATCGTCGTTGGTGAAATGCTGATCGGCATCGGCCTGGTCCTGGGCTTCTTCACGGGCATCGCAGCCTTCTTCGGGCCATCATGAACTGGAACTTCATGATGGCGGGTACGGCGAGCACCAACCCGGTGCCCATGGTGTTGGCGGTCGGCCTCATGATGGCGTGAAAGGTAGCGGGGTACTACGGCGCCGACCGGTGGGGCTGCCGATGCGTGGCACACCGTGGCATGGCGGTACGCTGGTACACCGATGAGGTGCAAGAGGCACGCATCCGGACCACCTGGCCCGGCGGGGCGGGTCCGAGGCAACCACGGCGACGGGTCCGCCCCACACGGTGAAGAGCAGACCCCCTCTCCGGTTTCGGAGCAGGGGGTCTCGCAATTCCGAATCCTCGGAACCGCATCATGGTTCCAAGCCGTGCAAACGCGCTAATCAAGGCCGAGAATGTCAAGCGTGTCCCGGTGAACCACCTGCATCAGTTCATCGACGGGCACCCTGGGCAACGCCGTGCCCTCAAGCAAGTCATTGATATGCGGGATGGCATCAATTGTCTCCTGTGGGGTAGCAACGGGAAAGTCGCTGCCAAAGAGGAGCTTGTGCAGGACCGCCCATTCGGTCGCCAAGCGCAGGGAGGTCCAGTACGACCACGGTCGATAGTGCAGGGCGGAAATGTCGGCCCAGACATTCGGGTGCTTGCGGATGACCGCGAGCGCATCCACCTGCCACGGATGCGCGAAATGCGCGAGGATCAGTCGGAGTTTCGGGAAGCGCGTCGCAACCCGGTCAAGATGCCTCGGGTGTGCCCAGTCGAGGTCGGCGAACTGAACCGGACTTGTCCCCTGGTGCAGGAGGATGGGCAGGCCCAGCTCCTGCGCCCGGGCAAAGAGCACGGAAGCGTCGTCACCAAGCGGGTCAAAGTTCTGGTAATTCGGCCCAAGCTTGATGCCGCGCAACCCGAGGTCGCCAACTGCACGGTCCATCTCATCCAGCAGCTGCGGGTCGCGGGGATGGACGCTCATGAACCCAATCAGCTTCCCGGGGTAGGCACGGACAATCGCGGCCGTGGCATCGTTGACCGCACGCGCTTGTTCGCGCTTCACAATCCCATCCTCGGGAAGCCCTGGCGGAAATGGATCTCCCTCTGGAGCAGCGGCAATGTTGAAGACGATCGCGCGGTCCACCGCCTGCATCGCCTCCACGTATTCGTCCCAGGTAATCCGAGACGGGTCCGGACGATCAGGACGCATTGGGGCGTTCGCCGTCGCAGAAGGCGGTGCGTCTTCGGCGTCCGCCTTCGTGCGGTACCGGGGCGTATGCGTGTGCACGTCGATGATCACTGGCCGTCCTCCGTGCCGCTGCGTGGGATGCAGGCAGTCTCCGGCACCCGACCCATCCTATCCGCACGGGCGGTGCAAATTTCCGGAAGCGGCTGGAGACGACGCTCTGGTCATTCGCCGGAGGGTTTGTCCCAGGCCTCGGGACATGTACGCCACCGCGCCTGCACTTCCGGGTCAACCCAACCACCCGGAATTTCGAGATCACCTGGCGCGAAGGTGTACGCGCCTCCACGGTCGGGCGGAGCCTCAATGCTTACCACGACCACGCCGGGACCCAGTACTGGCTTGAGGTACGGCCCGGAGTTGGACCGCTGACCGCCATGTTCGAACCTTCCCCACGGCGATGCCTTTGCGCGGGTCGTACTCCCGTCGTCCGGGTCCGGACTGACTGAGGTCACCGCCTGGAACCAACGGTTTCCGTCCCACCGGTCAGTCATCGACGGATTGACCCCCTCCGGCCAGATGCGCAAAACCGGTTCGAAGCCCCTGCAGGCTTCCACCATGGGGGTGAGAAGCCACAAAGTGATCGCGGTTGGGCGTGCTAGCGGCAACGTGTAGAAGTCGCGACCCCCCGGGGCAAGGACACCCCGGATGGCCCGGGAAACCGTGGGGTCGGGAATGTCGAACGGCGTTGCCCGATCAGGTGACCCGGGGTTGTGCATTGGCTGATGTGCTCTAACAAACGGCACTTCACCAAGGGTCAGGACGATCAGGGCGCTCAAGCTGGCTCCTAGGTTTCGTCTGTTGCGTCGCAGCATGGCCCTCATCTCATCGTAACCGTTCACGGGGTCATGGCGGGGTAAGGGTGCCGGGTGGGTTTCGTTGCCCGTTCTGTTGAGTGATGCCATCCGTGGTCGCCACCTTGCAGGCACTGGTTGTTGAGCTCCGGGCGACAATCGCCGAGCAGCGGGCAACGATCGT
>SHXX01000050.1 GCA_009693165.1 Chloroflexota bacterium | reverse complement strand
TCCCTGGCCGGGGTCTGCACTGCGAGCATGGCCGGCCTTGCCGTCCCCCAGCTCCTCCCCGCCCCCGCCTGACCCCAGGCTGCCCCGGACGTGGCAGGACCAGTCACCAGTTGCGCGTCCCCACCTGACCCCCGTGAACGGTTACCCCGACGACCACGGTTCATGTTTGGGTGGGGGTTTGAGGACCCGGATGGCCACGTCTGGGAACATTTCTGGATGGACCCGGAATACGTCCAAGCGAACGGGTGAGCGTGCCAGGTTGTGAGGGCATCACCATGCAACTCCGGACATCCGAAACTGAATCGATACGTGTCGACTTTCTCCCGGCGAAGGTGCATGGAATGGTCGGCGCAATTGGCCTCACCCTTGGTCCGTGAAAGCGGGACCTTTCGTCCGGTTGGTTGCGGGACTTGGGAGTGGATTTGGCGCGACTGCGCACGCATTTCCGTGCCGATTGCCTGGTTTCCCTAAAGGAACCAGTGGAATACGCTGCTCTCGGACTATCCGATTTTGGCGCGTGCGCAGTCGCCAACGGCACTCGCCCGGAATTCTTTCCAATCGCTGACATGCACCCACCGCATGAACGAGACCGGAACGCGTTCATCCACCTTGTGAAAGGCATCGTATCGGCAGCTGGTGCCGGTCAGAGTGTCGTAATTCACTGTCGTGCTGGGTTCGGTCGGTCTGGGCTCGTCGCCGCCTCAGTGCTGGTGGCGAGAGGACTTTCCGCAGCCGGGGCGATCGATTTGTTCCGCGCGGTCAGGTCACCACTGGCGGTCGAGACGGCCGAACGACGCGCGTGGGTACGGAGCCTCGAGGGCGCGCTCGGTCCTGAGGCCATGCGCGGGGAAGCGATGTGACCCACGGGCTTGAGGTGCGAACCCCTCCTGAGTTGATGGCTCGCTCACGATGGAGCAACGACTTCTTTCGCTCCAGTCCCCAACGGTAGCCTCCAAGGGTGCCGTCACTCCGTACGGCTCGGTGGCAAGGGACGCTACGGCGATCGGTTTTTCCCCGCATGCATTCGCGACCGCGGGTGTTGCAATCGGCATGCCGACGCGGTCTGCAAGCTGTGAATACGCAGCCGTTTCACCCGGGAGTAACTCGCGGAGTCCGTGCAAAACCCTGCGTTGGAAAGCAGTGCCCCGGATGTCCAGTGGCAAGGTGGTTGCCGTTGCAGGTTCGTGGATCAGGCTCACAACTTGAGCAATCGCGGTTGCGAGATTGGCCTGCGCCACAATAATCGTTGCAGCTGGAAAGCACTGGCGCAGATCATGAGCAAGCCCACTTGGATCATCGCCAAGCAGGATGGCGCAAATCCCGCGGTCGGTCACGCCCACCAGGACAGTTCCAAGGTCCGATGGCGCCGTCGCAGACTGGATGGTCACTCCTTTCCCGCCTTTCACGAAGGTGGCAGGAAGCATTCCCATCCCTCGGGGCATGTCACCGTAAAGCTGACTGGCGGAAATTCTTCGCTCCCCATGGATCGCATCACGGACCTTGCCAACGGCACCGAGCCCAGTTTTTAGCGCGGCCGTCCGGGTGGAGACTGCGTACGCGCGCGGGGTGACACCAGTGACCTCAAGAAACATTCGGTGCGAGTGAAAGGGCTATAGCCAACGGATTGGGCAAGCTGGGCAAGGGTTGGGGTTAGCGAAGAATTCTCCATTAGTCTGCACATTCGAGATACGCTCAACGTCCGGGTTGCCCAATCAGGGGTTTCATCCGTTAGACAGCGTTTGCAGGCCCGGTATCCGTCTTTCCTGGCTTCAGTTCCGTCCGTAAAGAACCGCACATTCTCTCGGTGTGAGGCGCGTGATCCGCATCCCGGTCTGCAATAGATTCGTGTGGTGACGATGGCATACACAAACTGACCGTCCTTGGTTCGGTCATGGCCGGTTACGGCTCCCCACCGGATCCTGTCCAGGGCAGAACCAACGGACTGGGACCCATCTGGTGCCAGTTCATCGAGATCTCTGCGGTTTGCTTCAGTCATTCGCTCAACCGTATCCAACTGACTGCACGCCCGCCTCCGATACCTTGCCCCCGAAATCGGGGATGGCATTTCGCGCAATATGGGTGTCTCCGTGCGGTACGCCGTTGTAACCGTGGAACCTGTCAAGTTGCCTAGCTTGTCGTGGGCTGCCCGTCACACTTTCACGATAAGGTGCCTTCGCAGCGAGACCGTGTCCGCCGCGGGAAAGTATGGATTTGAAGTCGACCAAGCCACTCCACCGCATCGAACAAGTAGGGGTCGTTGATCGCACCCTGGATGAGGTATTCGGAATCTTTTCCAATGCGGCGAACCTTGAAGCGTTGACTCCTTCATTCCTGAGTTTCCGCATACTGACGCCGCTTCCAATCACGATGGTCGCTGGTGCCCGGATTGAATACGCATTGGGTTTGTTTGGTATTCCAATGCGGTGGCGGACCATCATATCGAATTGGGAACCACCAGCAACCGACCCAGTCGACGGCGTTGCCAAGGCCAGGTTCGTCGATCAGCAGGTATCCGGGCCTTACGCATTCTGGAAGCACACGCACGAATTCGAGGCAGATGGAAACCGGACCATCATGCGCGATGTGGTCGACTACGCGGTGCCGTTCGGTTTTCTGGGCGATATTGCCCACCTGCTTTTTGTCCGGCGAACCCTTGAACGCATCTTCGCTCATCGGCGGGTGGCTACAGCACATATGCTGGACGGTGGACCTGCGCCTCGGCAGTCGTCAATTTTGGAGGTCGGGATCCAGATTGCGGGCGAATTGATCGGGGAGGTTTGGCGTGGCGTACGCCACGCTGGTCATGATGCGTCAGAGGCCGTGAAAGGCGCGGTGGCTCCAATCCAAACCTCTGCCTTAGGGGCCTCGTCGTTTGACATCGAGGTCTTCTTTGATGGAGATTGTCCCCTCTGCATACGTGAGATCAACATGCTCCTCAGGCTCGACAAGCGAAGCCGCGTTCGGTTCACGGATATCGCTTCACCGAGTTTTGATACTGGAGATACCGGGTTGACCTGGAACCAGTTCATGGAGCGCATCCACGGTCGACTTCCGGATGGAACGATGATCGAAGGTGTGGAGGTGTTCCGGCAACTGTATTCCGCAGTCGGGTTCGGGCGTTTGGTTTCCCTCACCCGGTTACCGATCGTGCGCGAAGCGCTTCATGTCGGTTACCTGCTTTTTGCCAAGAACAGGCTGCGAATGACCGGTAGGTGCCTCGAAGACATATGCGCGGTGCCACCGAGCGCGTCGAGGGTTGCTGGTGCCGGCGCCTAGTTGCCATGAGGACGATTGTCTGGTTCCGGGGCAAGGATTTGCGAGTAAGAGACCATGAACCGCTGGTGCGTGCGGCAGCGTCGGGCGAGGTCATTCCTCTCCTCATCCTTGAGGAGAGTTACTTCGGAGCCAGTGACAAGAAAACGACGTTAGGAGGCCAAGTCAGTAAGTCCAACCGACCTCCACACCGACTCCAGTTCTTTCTTGACGCGGTTGCCTCGTTAACTTCTGACCTGGAGGCGTTGGGATCCGCTCTCGTGACCGTGAGGGGTCGCGCCACGGACGTGGTACCTCGCCTAACTGGTGAATGGAACGCTGATGCAGTGTTTGCGCAAGCGGCTGTAGAGCCGGGGTCTCGACGCAGGGACCACAGCGTTGCGACAGCACTAGGCGAAAAGTTCCGTCTCTTTGGAGGGGAGACGGTGCATCCTCCTGGCTCGCTGAGGACGCAAGCAGGCAGGCCGTATGGGGTCTTCTCCCCGTTTGCAAAGTCCTGGCGCCGCGAAGTCTCGGAAGCCCCTGCGGTTGGAACGCCGGCCCGGCTTACACGGGTCCCGGACCACATTCTTGATTACCGTGACCCACTGCCCGATCTCAGGGATCTGGGTATTGAGAGAAACCCTGCGCTGCTCAAGGCTGGTTCAGCTCCCGCCGAGGCCAGGTTGAAGCGGTTCCTGACGGATGCCGGATCTACCTACAAGTCTGACCGTGACCGTATGGGGATCGAGGGAACTAGTCGGCTTTCGGTCGATCTGAAATTCGGGACGATTGCGCCCCGGCGTGTCTGGCTTGAAGCCAGGGATGCCATTGGTGAGACTCAAGGCGGCAATTCGTTCGAGAGCGAACTCATCTGGCGGGAATTCAGTTACAGCACACTTTGGGACGTGCCGTCAATCGTGACTACGCCGTTCCAGCCGGACTTCGCGGGCTTTCCGTGGCGCGATGACGAGATTGGCTGGCGCGCCTGGGTCGATGGCCTCACTGGGTATCCGGTTGTCGATGCGTCTGCCAGACAACTCCGCGCGGAAGGATTTGTACACAATCGTGCTCGAATGGTGTCTGCGAGTTTCCTTACGAAGGATCTGATGATCGACTTCAGGCGTGGCGAACGCCACTATTTGCACTATCTCACTGACGGAGACCTCGCGCAGAACACGGCAGGATGGCAATGGACGACCGGCTGCGGGTGCGACCCACAACCTTATTTCAGGATCTTCAATCCGGTATCGCAGGGCGAGCGATTTGATCCCGACGGAGCCTACGTCCGGAAGTGGGTCCCTGAACTTCGTGACATGCCGTCCGAATACATTCATCATCCGTGGGATGCCCCTGAAGCTCTCCTTAGAACTGCGAGGGTCAGGCTAGGCGATACGTATCCCAGGCCAATTGTCGACCACTCTGTTGCCCGGGACAGGTTTCTTGATACAGCTTCGCGACACTTGAAGCGACCGCCTGGATCCCAAACCGCTCCCGTAAGGCTTCCGATAGATTAGATTGGCAGGCGAATAATGTAAGAAAACCCCTCTTAGGCGACGTTGTGTAACCAGTATGGTTGTGCCATCCGTACGTCGTTCGGAATCATGTGACCTTTGTGGCGGTCAATGACTGAATCGACGGCATGGTTTGAACCAGGAGAGCGATGATGGCCGGGCGACCAAGTGGGAAGAAGCCACGCATGAGCGGTGGTGCGCGCACAGAGAGTGCGGTCGTGTCACGAGCGAACGAAGCGTCCCGTGCATCTCGGCTGACACCGACATTTGGTGCGATCGTTGCTTCAGGTGTTGCGGTCGCTGTCGTCATGCTTGTTCTTGACCTGACGTGGCTCGGTGTCATTGCGCTTGACCTGTACAAGTCTCAACTCGGTCCTCTCTTGCGGCCCCAACCGGATGTCGTGGCGGCGGCACTGTTCTACACGATGTACGTCGTCGCGACGACTGCTTACGGGTCACTGGGTGCAAAGACGGTAAGGGATGCGGTGAACCGGGGAGGGGCGCTCGGGCTTGTTGCCTATGGTACGTATGAACTGACGAACTGGGCAGTGATAACTGGGTGGCCAGTGGTTCTTGTCCCGGCCGACATAGCCTGGGGTGTTGCCCTTACTGCGATTTCTTCGGTTGTGGGTCATCTGATCCTTGTTCGCATGACCGGTTCTGCAAGCCGCTAGTGCGCTTGTGCAGCGAGTATTTTGAAACGAACCATGCGATCAAGCTGTCAGGCTGGTGAGACGTGTGGAACGGTGCGAGTTGCCATCCGAGTTGATCGTGACTGGTTGTTTCAAACCGCCAAGACCTACTTCTTCGAGCAAGGACGTGCAATACCGCTATAATCCACCTACCATATTGGGTTGGATTTCTCCATGGAGTTTGGTGGAGCATTTTATTTTCAGGCAGTGAAATGCTATATATATCCATCATTTGACATGCTTGTTGGTTGGCCAGTGATTGAGGTAGGTTCATGGAGATTTTCTTGGCGAACGCCGGTCTTCAGCTTCTCATGATGGTTGTGCTGTGGATTGTGAGCGTCATCCGGCGGGATGCGAGCATCATCGACCCTTGGTGGTCAAT
Source organism: Chloroflexota bacterium (assembly GCA_009693165.1). Lineage (GTDB taxonomy): Bacteria > Chloroflexota > UBA11872 > UBA12225 > UBA12225 > UBA12225. The sequence goes on along the minus strand of SHXX01000050.1, from coordinate 9,039 downwards.
CGGCTTCCTGCTGATTACGGCGAACACTGTCGTGATGACTGGATTGACGCCTGGGAAACTCCTGCTTCTGACGTTAGTCGGGATATGGGCAATCAGGCTTTGTCTTCATCTGCTGGTCCGCTCGATTGGCAAGCCTGAGGACGTCAGATACACCGCGTTCAGAGAGCGGTACGGGCCGGACCGGTATTGGTGGTTCAGTTTTTTTCAGGTCTTCCTACTGCAGGGCACTCTGGTTTTGATTGTGTCCGCCCCACTTCAATGGGCTGCATCAGCGAGTGGCCCTGATGAAGTCTCAGCGTTCGACATCGCCGGAGCAACACTCTTCCTGATCGGCTTCGTGTTTGAGGCAGTCGGGGACTGGCAGTTGACGAAGTTTCGTCGGGACCCCTCCAAGATGGGACAAGTGCTGGATACCGGTCTGTGGGGGCTCACAAGGCATCCGAATTACTTCGGAGATAGTGTGCTTTGGTGGGGGTTCTGGATATGCACGCTAGACCTCGGGCTCGAAGGTCTCTTGACCATCTACGCGCCGGCACTGATGACGTTCTTGCTAATCCGTGTGTCTGGGGTCAGGATGCTTGACGCGCAACTCGCGCGTACCCGCGCGGGGTACGCGGAGTACATGAAACGGACGCCGGGTTTCATTCCAGGGGTTCACTGGCCCTGAGGGCAGTCATTGATGGTGGGTGTGGTACGGCCTCTAGACGACGGTGCGAAGGCTCGCGCCATACTGTGGCTCCATGCCATCTCCGTTTGAGCATCTAAGCCTCGCCTCTTCGGTGGTTGGCAAATTACCGCTTTCGGCTTCGAGCCGGGTTGCTTTCCTTGTCGGCTCACTGTGCCCGGATGTTGACAAGATTGCTGGATTTCCACGAGCGACGACACATTGGTGGGTCCCGGGTGACGATGTCAGCGGGGTGCTCAAGTTGATTGCTAGTTCAAGCAGGATTGGCACACTGCCTCTCGATGGTGCGATGCGTGCGTTCGTCGCTGGGTACTTGTGCCATCTTGTGTCCGACGAGCAGTGGACCTTGACGATCTATCGTCCGTTTTTCGGTCTCAATAGCAAGTTCAAGGGCGGGCAGGCCGGGGCAGACCGTCAGTGGGCACTTCATGCAACGCTCGATGAAGTTCATTTCACAACCGGATCGCTCACCGCAGCATTTACCGAAATCTCGACAATGGGGGAGCTCTCGGACTGGGAGACGCTCATACCAACGATTCCGCGTGGGGATGCCGTCCGGTTCGTGAACATGGTGATCCACCAGGCCGGATTGCCCGATGCGCCTGCAAGGTACCGATACGCTGGAACGGTTAGCAGGAAGACATCAGAAGGTCGAAACAATGAGCCTGAGGCGAGGAACCCGCGAGCGAGTGCTAGTCAAGACCGGACTGGCAGGCAGACTGTGGTCCGCCCGACGGGCAATGCTGAGCGGCTAGAGAGCTTCTTGTCCGACCTCGAGAGGCTAACAATCGAAGTTCTCGACTACGTCCCTGCCGACGCAATCTCGGATTTTCGAACACGTGCTGTAGAAGAAAGCTTTCGGGTCTGCGAAGCCTACTTGGCAGGCGCTCCGGTCATGCCACCAGCCGGTACGGTACCTCCGTCGTCTGCGGGAGGCACCCCAGCGCGGAGCAGTTTGTAGTACTCCACTAGAGCCCGCACATTTGCATCGACGCTCAGCTCATTCTGGAGCTTTGAACCTAGGGCTGCAGCCATCGTGCCGGATGAGTAATTCGCCACGACCTTGGCGTCTGGGTTGACGATTGATTCGCGAATGTATTGCTCGTCGCGAACTACCTGGACACCGGTTGCGAGACGCACCTTGCCTCCGTACATGCCCTTCCAGGTGGGGCCACTGCCGGCACTGCCATCAACACTGTGACATCCCTTGCAACCGTAGTCCGAGGCAAGGACTGCGCCCTGCTTCGCAAGGTCAGCGTCAAATGCCGTTTCGACCTTCGCCTCAGCTGTGGACGGTCGCGCAGGCACTCCACCGGAATGCCAGATCAGTCCTAACGTGAGGACCGTCACCGTCACCGCAATCCGTGTGTACCGTGTTTGCTCCGCGCTGGCCTGATCGCTTGTCACTTGCCCTGACGCACTGGACAGGCCGAAGCTTGACAAGCTGGCTGGAATTGACGGATGGCGGTGGGCGACGAACATCAGAAGTCCTGGCCCGCCCACGAGTGCACCCAGCGCCAGTGATGGCTCACCCAACGCAAGCATGGGTATCGCCAGACCCGTGGAGGCAACCCCACTCCACCAAACCACAGTTCCCCAACCCCGGCTTCGCGAAGCAAGGATCAGGGCCATCGTCATGATTACCACCACACCGAGGCCGAGCGACGCCAAGGCATCCGTTTCGCCAGTTGCCTTTGCACCGATATGTGCGTTCAGGTTCCCCACGGCGCCACCGAGCAGTAGCACGGCAGTGGCTGTGACCAGAACTGCTGCGCCCAGGGCCGGAAACCCGCGGTCAGGAAAGTGGTAACTCGCTAGGCCAAGCAATAGTGCTGCGCAAGCAGCGAGGACGATCACGGGGGCGGTGGCGTCGGTGGTGCCAAACACAGGCGTAGTCCCTCTGGTGTGGTTCGGATATTGTCACCGAAGGCAGTGGTTCATGCGCGAAAGCACGTACCACCCGTGGCGGACATTTCTCTTCCTAGATGGTCATGCACGGTCGCGCAGGGTGTCAAGCCCCTGCGGCGGTCCGCGCCTGCATATCATCCCTGATTTGACCGAAACGATGTGCGCCTGGGCGTCTACCTTCGTTGCTTTCGGGTCGTGACCCTCGTCCCACGTGGGCACGCAGGTATCGGGTGGTGGATTGCCGGGCAACCCTGTTACCTTTGACGGACAGATGACAACTGGATCACCGCTGATTGAGGCTGCGTCGGGCATCTTTGGCGCAGCGACCGAAAGGCCCGAGATGTCGGGGCCAGTGAGTCCTGCGTCCCAGGTTCAGGGAGAGGCGAGTTTCGGCGACGTCGTCAAGGCCTACCTGACGCTGACGAAACCGAAAGTGATCGTGTTGCTGGAGATGCCAACTCTGGCAGCGATGCTGATTGCGCAGCCAGAATTTCCTGCGTGGTGGTTGGTGATGGTGACCCTGCTTGCGGGCGCGATGGCGGCGGGCGGTTCTGCCGCAATCAATTGCTTCGTTGATCGTGATATCGACGCGCTCATGGGGTCCCGGACCCAGCAGCGGGCGATTCCCGCTGGATTGGTCTCCCCCCGAGGTGCTCTGACTTTCGGCGTGGTGTTGTCAGTCACGTCGGTTGGGCTACTGTGGGTAATTGCTAATCCTCTGGCAGCATTCCTCACGGCCGTTGCAATCTTCATTTATGTAGCGATCTACACGTTGTGGCTCAAGCGCACGACGCCGAGCAATATCGTACTTGGTGGCGCGGCCGGGGCAATTCCTCCGCTTATCGGATGGGCAGCCGTCACGGGAGACCTGACCGCCACGCCGTGGCTGCTGTTCGCACTGGTTTTCTTCTGGACACCGCCTCATTTCTGGGCGCTGTCTCTGCTTATCCATCAGCAATATGCGCGCGCCCGCATTCCAATGCTTCCGGTGGTTCGGGGTGAACCAGAAACTCGACGGCAGATTGTTTTGTACACGCTTCAAATGATCGCGGTTTCATTGCTGCTGTTTGGCTTCGGGGGTGCCGGAGTGATCTATCTGGTCGGGTCAGCGCTACTCGGTGGCTACTTTCTATACTTGGCGGTTGACCTGATGCGACGCCCGTCGTCAGCGAAAGCGTCTTGGTTGTTCCATTATTCGATGATCTATCTCACGGCCCTTTGCGTGGTTATCGTCGCTGACTACCGTATTTCCATCTGGTAGGTTCCGCCCGATTTTCCCAAGGGCCATTCGGAAGGCTACTGCTAGACTCGTCGTAATGCCCGACGCGATCGTCACGCGTCAACGGAAGCGATGACGTTTGCATGAACACCAATGATGTCACCAACCTGTGGCTTGCCGAAGCACTTTTCCGCCTTGGTGGTGTCAAGTTCGGGACCTTCACGCTAGGACGCTCCACCGTTGGTTCGCCGGTGTACATTGACCCAAAGGTGTTTCTGCGGGAACCGCGCATCCTCGCCCGGGTTGCTCAGCTCATAAAGAACGAGATTGATGCGGGTCTGGCGCGGCGTGAGCGGCGGATCCAGCCCTTCGACTTGGTGGCGGGGGTCCCATTTGGGGGACTGCATTTAGCGACGGCCTACTCGCTAACGGGTAATGTCCCACTGATCTATGGCATTCCTCCCAAGGACATGGATCACGGTACGCGGATTGAAGGGCGATTTCGTCCAGGCGAGACGGTGTTGATCATCGACGACCTGATGACGACCGGTGGAAGCCTGCTCGAGACCCAGCGGGCGCTGCAGGATATCGGTTTGATCGTGCATAACGCCATCGTGCTAATCGACCGCGCCCAAGGTGGCGGAGATCGACTTCGGTCGGCAGGTTTGCATATTGGTGGCATTCTCACACTCACCCAGATGCTCAATTTCTACATTTCGCGCCAGATGATCAGTGAAGACGATTACCGTCGGAGCATTGAGTATGTCGAGACGAATCGGGCCGACAGCAGTTCCAGCCAGTAGACGCCTTTGGTAACTACTCGCTCCAATTACTTTCATTTGTTCAAGGGCAAGACAGGTACACTCGCGTCGGAATTGGGTGGTCGGGCGATCGCACGACCACGGGGCGGAGTGTTCTGGGTTACCAGTGCGGGTCCGTCGTTGCGGAGTGAGGAAAGTCCGCACTCCACTGGGCAGGGTAGCGGGTAACTCCCGTCCGTCGTGAGACGAGGACCAGTGGCACAGAGACGACAACCCGACCGGCTTTGGCGCGAGGTAGCCCTTACCTTGTGAATGAGTTGGCCAGGGGGTGAAAAGGGTCAAACTCTACCCGGAGCAAGCCCATGCAGGGACGTTGACGCGGCCCGCCGAGTCCCAGGTAGGGTGCAAGGATCCCCGGGGCAACCCGCGGGACAAGAGAGATGATCGCCACCGGTCACGAAACGCGAAGGGTCATTCCGGAGCGGTTTGTGGTTGGTACAGAATGCGGCTTACAGGCCACCCCGTTCCATCAATACTGTCAGACCCTTCGACCCGCCTCCTTTCCGCGCGGCAATTGGTATCCTTGCGTCTGGACGTCGGGCCTTGACTGGTTCGCTGTCAAAACGCACCCGGTTCGCTGGAGTGTTTGAGCCGCCATCGTCTAGAGGCCCAGGACACCACCCTTTCAAGGTGAAGATCGCGGGTTCGAATCCCGCTGGCGGTACTATTTTCAGGTCGGGCAGGTCGTTTGACCTGCCCGTTTCTGTCAGTCCACCCACTTTGGGACCCGGTTCCCAGAGACGCGTCACGGAACCCGAGAAGGGCTACCTGCGATGACGATCCAAAGCAATCCTGCCAGTCTTGCCATTGCACAACTTGCTACCCGGCGAGGGACCTTGCCGTCCCAGTATGTCGCTTCGCGGTTTGGGTTTGTCCGGCGAGTGACCCGCGAAGTAATGGTCGGTGACGTTGGCGTTGGATCGACCAATCCGATCCGGGTTCAGTCGATGACCACGACCGACACCTTGGATACCGAGGGGACCATTGCGCAGGCGCTGAGACTAGCTGCGGTCGGCTGTGAGATCGTTCGGATCACCGCACCGACGGTGGAAGATGCCAGAAACATCGGACGGATCCGCGATCGACTTCGTGGGGCAGGATGCAAGGTTCCACTTGTCGCGGATATCCACTTCAACCCGGCCGCTGCGATGGAGGCAGCCCTCCATGTTGAAAAGGTGAGGATCAACCCCGGTAACTTTGCAGATAGTAAACGGTTCGCGATTCGAGAGTACTCGGATTCCGATTATGACGGCGAGTTGGTAAGGATTGAGCAACGTTTTGCGCCATTGGTCGAGCGTTGCAAAAGCAGCAGGATTTCAATGCGGATCGGGACCAACCACGGGTCCCTTTCAGACCGCATCATGAACCGCTTTGGTGATACGCCTCTTGGCATGGTGGAATCCGCCCTTGAGTTTGCCGCGATATGTCGGAAGTATGGCTACCATGATCTGATCTTCTCGATGAAGGCATCAAATCCAAAAGTGATGATCCACGCCTACCGGCTACTCGCGGCACGGCTTGACGAAATGGGATGGAACTATCCGTTCCACTTGGGCGTAACTGAGGCTGGAAACGGTCAAGACGGTCGGATCAAGAGTGCGATCGGGATCGGCTCGCTCCTTGACGACGGCATCGGTGACACCATCAGGGTTTCGCTTACCGAAGATCCTGAGGCGGAAGTCCCCGTCGCGTTTGCGCTGGCGAAGCTTTTTGACCAGAGACAACCTGTAGGCCATTCGGACAGTTCGCTTTCCACTGGGTCGCCGTTTGCCTATGAGCGCCGTCACTCGAGTGTCGTTGCCCTAGGCGACCATCGCGTGGGTGGGTCAAGCCCGGCCTTGGTTATTCATCCACTGATTGGTGACCTATCCAACTACCCCGACGCAGTGTCGCATGTTCGCGATTTAGCAGCTGCAGACCCAAACATCACACCGCGACCGGATGCGATTTCGGTTGAGGTTCGAGACGCTTCTGGTCTGGACGTGCTGTCGAGGGTTGTGGAGACCGTTACGGACGGGTCAGGGTCTGTTGGACCTATCGCAGTGGTCGCCCGCACCTCCAATGTATCGCCCCAGTTCGCGGTGGAGGTCGGTGCCCTTGTGGACGCACTGATCATTCCAATCAGCGACTTCGAAGCTGTGGAGTGGTCTAACGATGCGATGCAGCGTCTCAGCGCGACAGGACGACCGCTAATTCTCGAGATTACTGTGTCTGATGCCAATCCGGATGAAACGCAAAACGCGGTGAAAGCGCTTGGATCGCGGCTTCAATGGGCATCGTCCCAAGGCTGTCGGGATCTGGCAATCAGCATTCGGGCGCTGACCTTCGCGTCCCTAGTAAGGGTCGGCAGGCAACTGGAAATGCTTCGTGACCATTCAATTACCGCGTACCCACTGCTGCTTGGGTGCGAATTTGGTGGAGACCCGTGTGACGCATTGCTTTCAACAAGTGTCGGCGCCGGTTCGCTGCTCTGCGATGGCATTGGTGACGCGATTGAAGTGCGGGGTGCCGTCGAGCACTTGAGCAACGGCGGCCGCGCGAGACTGGCATTCAACGTGCTTCAGGGTGCCGGCGCACGGATCACCAAGACCGAGTACGTTGCCTGTCCTTCGTGCGGCCGCACACTCTTTGACTTGCAGGAAACCACGACGCGGATCCAAGCACAGACTGGGCACCTCAAGGGTGTAAAGATCGCGATCATGGGCTGCATCGTGAACGGTCCGGGTGAAATGGCCGATGCGGATTTCGGGTACGTAGGCGGCGCCCCGGGAAAGGTCAACCTGTATGTCGGCAAGGAATGTGTGGAGAAAGGCGTTCCGCAATTCGATGCCGACCATCGGCTCATATCCCTCATTCGTCAACATGGTCGGTGGGTTGATCGTCCGGGCAGAGCCCCAGTTGAGTGACATTTCCGGTCACGCGCACACGGGTCCGGGTCGGCGAAAGTGCCGAACGTGACGCCTCGCACCGGTTCGTTGGCGGGGCTACTATTCGCTACCGCGTCAAGCGACCGTCCGGAACTTTCTTGTCCCGAGATAGCGTTTCGCTTGATGCTTCGTTGTGCATGAAATTAGGCAACGCGACCTGGGGTGGTTGATTTGTGACTTCAGCAAGAACCGTGAATCCGGTCGGGCTTAGTTCGTTCACGGGAGACGTAGATCTTTCATGAGTGCCGAGGCGGCCCAGAGTGCAGGTGCCAGCATTCGCGTTGGTCTTGTCGACGACGATGTCTTGTTCCGAACCGGAGCCTCCCAGATCATTTCGGGGGCCGGATCCGTGATCCTTGCTTTTGCAGTCGGCACGGTTCAAGACTACTGGTCACAAACAGGCGTGGCTGATGTCGTCCTTGTCGGGAAACTCAATGGACAATGGCCGGCCGTGGTCGGACGTGACGGGGTTGAGGATCGCAGGTGTCGGTTCATCATGTTGATCGACGGTCCGACCGTCAGCGAACTCACCAGCTACCGGGAGGCTGGAATTTCCCTGTGCCTTAGGCGTGAAACAGATGGGCCGGGATTGATCAAGGCAGTGGTTCGGGCGAGTGCGATGCCTGGAATTGACCTGACACACCGCGCGACTATTCCCGTCGCAATTGGACACAACGGGCATAGACAAGGAGATCTTTTCAATAATGATCCTGCTGGGGTAGGAACACTGAATTCGCGTGAAATTGAAATCCTCGATGCCATCGCCCGCGGATTTTCAAACAAGACGATCGGTAGCCACTTCGGAATTTCCGATCAGACGGTCAAGAACAGGCTGACCGGAATCCTTCGCAAATTGCACGCGACTGATCGGACCGAAGCGGTGGTGATTGCGTTTCGACGTGGATGGCTTGATGTTGTTGGGTTCAAAGGCAGTGAAACCTTGCCAGTTGTTTCGAATGACCAACCCTAGAACAGACGCGACCAATACGATTGCGTATAGGCCCCTCCCACGCGGTTACGGCTTGGGCGGAGGCGCGCCGGGCGCACGTGCGGCTCCTCCTTGGACATTCGTCGTGGCGTTGTCGCCCGTCTCCCCGCAGCCAGTCATTGAGAAAAGTGCGAGCGGTCCCAAGGTCCTAACAAGGAGGGCGCGACGGCGCCGCAACACGTTCTCAATTACCCGTATCTCTTTGATTTCCGTTGTCACTTCGGTGCCCTCCGGTATCCGTGATCGACTTGCCCCAAGTCTCCGAAAATGTTTTCGCAAAACAAGCATCTCTGATGTATCGATCCAGAACGGGTCCACCCAGGAAATAACCAGACCGTCAGGCGTAACCGTTCACGGGGTCATGGCGGGGTAAGGGTGCCGGGTGGGTTTCGTTGCCCGTTCTGTTGAGTGATGCCATCCGTGGTCGCCACCTTGCAGGCACTGGTTGTTGAGCTCCGGGCGACAATCGCCGAGCAGCGGGCAACGATCGT
>SHXX01000049.1 GCA_009693165.1 Chloroflexota bacterium | reverse complement strand
CCGAGGCCCACGCCGACGCACCGCATGCCGAGGCCCACGCCGACGCACCGCATGCCGAGGCCCACGCCGACGCACCGCATGCCGAGGCCCACGCCGACGCACCGCATGCCGAGGATGCCTCACCAAAGGCCTGAGAACGAATTGCCCGCCGCCCGGTTTGATGTCACGCCGGCGGCGGTTCGTCCTCGATCACCGCACCTGCCCGGTGGTGTGTTTCCCGCCATCGCAGCTCAAGATAGTGCAACCGCGCCTCGATGACATCGGTCGGCAATCCGGTCGTCGTCAGCGCCTTGCGGATGTTCGACGCCCGTGCCTGCCAATCGGCTTCGGCAGCCGAGGCCTTCTCCGCCGCCGTGACGATGGACTGCAGGTGTCTTGACGTGGCGCGGACCGGATCGACAATCGCGTCGAAGATGCCTGATGCGGCCCCGTCGGGATTGGGCGACGCATGGCAATCGAGTGGCGAAGGGGCAGGAGTGGAAAAGGTCAGCCATCCGCGCAGGATGCCGGGTGCCACCTGAACTGGCACCACGGCGATCTGCCCCGTGCCCGGAGGCAAGGTCCCCGGTCCGGGCGAATGGCTTCCGGCGACTGGCGGTGAGGCATCGGAGGCATCCGGAGAGCAGTCAGCGAACGCAAATGCGACGGACCAATCGGAACGGTGGGTCACCAACAGGCCGGCCCCGCGCAGGATGACTTCAACCTGGTCGAGGGCATCCTGCGCGGGGCCGGAAAGGAATAGCACCGCTTCCTGGAGGCGGGTGCGGTTCACCGGGATCAGTGGCGCTTGCTGGCCCGGGTGGCCTTCGCCTTCTCGACGCGCGCACGGCGGGCCTCAGGCGAGAGGTTGACCTTGCGTCGCTCCTGGGGCACGACCTTGAAGCGCACACTATCCTCATTCGAGACAATCCGTGCGAGGCGGATCCCAAGCTGGTCGGCGGCCTTGTTGAAGGCGCGCATTACTTTCCGGGTGGTTTCGCCGGGCTTGAGGGGTACCTCGCACACCTCGCTGAGTACACGCTTCTTGAGAAATGCAAGATATTCACTCAAGTCTTCGGTGACTGTTCCAATTACTGCCTTGCTGAAGTCAGGCATGTTTGCTCTCCTCGCTCCACTATGCAACGGAGTGTGATCTCTCCCTCGATGAGCGATCAATCACGTCCCCGTCAAGTGTATACGGTTTCTCTTACGACAAGCAATACGATGTGGCTGGAACTCACCGGGTTCGGCGCAATGATTGACGGCCGCGCGTGTGCGGGGTACGCGAAACGTTACGCTACGGTCGAAAGACTTCCATGCGATGACTCAGGTTCGTTCACCTCGAGATCAGCAGGGCGGGACCGCGAGCCTGCCTGACGATCGCCCTGCAGACGTGCGTTTCAGACCCGCGCTGCTCGAGGAGGAACACGCCATCGTGGCAGTGCGTCGCGCAAGTGGCTGGACGGCGGACACCGTCGGGCAGCAGTTCCGCGCGATGGTTGAGGGACGCCGGGAGATCTGGATCGCGGAGTGCGACGGCTACCTCGTGGGGACGCTTACGATCGAATGGGCCGCCGAGGATCGTCACTTGGCCGACGGTACGGATATTGCCCACATTTCGAACTTGGTGGTGCACCCGTACTACCGACACCGTGGCATTGCACGGGGCCTGCTGACCTCGGCTGAACGGACCGCCGGAACCCGGCATTTCCGCGCGATGACCATCGGCGTGGACGAGGGAAACATCTACGCCCGCGAGATCTACGAACGGCGCGGGTACCGGTGGATCAAGGACCTGTTCGCACCATGGGGACGGATCCACATCCTCGTACGGCATATCGGGTCGGTTGGTCTGACCCGCTAGGTTCCGTCGACTTGACGGATCAAGATCAGGTGACGGATGCGCCGATTGCCGAGTAACGGTGCAGTCTGACGGTAGCACGACCGGCGTCGGCTGGCCACGGATCACGCGTGACTGTGCTGGTGCTGCGAACCCAGCCGGCATCGTCGGTTTCATGGACGAACTTCCGGCTCGTGGTGCGTCCCGGTTCGGCAAGCCAGACCGTGCCACCGGGTACGACAAGGCGGGGCAGGAGCGCGAACAGGACCGGGATGTCCTCGGGTTCGTAGAGGACGTCGGCTGCGACGACGAGATCGTAGGGGCCACCCGCGGTGAGGGCGTCGCGACCGGCGTCGGTCCGCCAATCGGCAAGCCGCGTCCGGATGGTGCCCGCGGGATACGGGGAGGCATCCGGAACGCGATGCGTCTGTGAACCCGGCGGGGCAGGGTGCGCCAAGCGAAGCGCATGTAAATCATGAGGCGATGGGGTGGGGGTGGCAAGGCCCCCGGCGTGCGCGTCGGCAACGTGCGGGGGGTTCTGCGTGCCTGCGCGGAGGACGTTGTAGCGGCAGAACGCGAGGGTTTCGCCCCAGCAGTCGACGACGGTGAGGCGTGCACCGGCGCGGACGAGGGCCATGGCCGTGATGCCAAGGCCGCACCCGAGTTCGATGACCCGGGCGCCGGCGACGCGGCCGGGTTCGGCAACAACCGCCTCAGAAACGGCAAGTCCGCTGGCCCATGGGGTTGCCCAGTAGGGCATGTGCCATCCACCCGACGGTGGCGACCCGGATGGCGGAGGTTTGCCTTCCTGTGCAGTCTCACGGCGGGCGTAGGCGCGTGCGGTCTGGTCCAGTACGGCGTCCGGATCGGCTGGGGCAAGGACGCGGTAGGGAACAGCCACCCCGTGGATGGGCACTTCGAGTTCGCGCACGGCATGATGGCGCTGGATGCGCCAACGGAGGCGCGCGAGGGCCGGGGTGCTTCGACTCACGACACCCACCAAGCGGCTGGTGTTTGCCCCCACCCCCCGGGCAGGCCGGCCACAGGGAGAGTGGTTGGGGGCGGGGGCGTATCCCGCCAGACCCCCCAACCGCGTGGCTCCGGCGTGGGACCGGGGAACAAGTTCCGCGGTGCGACGCCCCCCACCCCGTGGGCGTGGCTCCCGTTGCGACGGGTGAAGGGGGTGAGGCAGACGTGACGGATCAGAACCACCGCTCGATGTAGACCTTCTTGTCCGTGAAGAACTCGACGGCATCGCGACCCTGTCCATGAAGGGTTCCGAAGAAGCTCTGCTTCATGCCGGCAAACGGGAAGAAGGCCATGGCGGCTGCAACGCCGACATTGATGCCGATGTTGCCGGCGACGACCTTGAAGCGGAAATCACGGGCGGCCTTGCCACTGCCGGTGTAGAGGCTGGCAGCGTTGCCGAACGGGCTGGCGTTGATCCATTCGATCGCGGCGTCCAGGGTCGGGACGTTGGCGACGGAGAGGACGGGGCCGAAGATCTCAGTCTGGGCCAGTGCGTTGTCGGGCTTGACGCCATCGAAGATGGTGGGACCGACGAAGTACCCTCCGGCGTCCGGCCCGGCGACGGATGGATGACGCCCATCGAGGACCAGGTGCGCCCCCGAGGCGACTCCGTCATCGATCGCCTTGAAAATGCGGTCGCGCGAGGCACCGGAGATGACCGGGCCGACATCGATCGCCGGATCGGCACCATCGCCCACCTTGAGGTTGCGGCTGACGGCAAGCAGACCGTCCATAGCCTTGTCGTGGGCGTCGCCAACGGTCAGGAGGATGCTGCCAGCCAGGCACCGCTGCCCGGCGGCACCGAAGCACGACCCGATGATGTTGGTGATGGCCGGGGTGACGAGAGGCACGGCATCGGGCATCACGACGAGGGCGTTCTTGGCCCCGCCCTGCGCCTGCACGCGCTTCCCGTTCGCCGAGGCGCGGGAATAGATGTACTTGGCGACCGGTGACGATCCCACGAAGCTGATCCCCTGGATACGGGGGTCATCGAGGAGGGCATCGACGGCGTCACGCTGGCCCTGGACCATGTTGATGATCCCGGCCGGGAAGCCGCACTGGTCGATCAGTTCGAAGATGCGGACCAGGACGAGGGGATCCTGCTCGGAGGGCTTGATGATGTAGGGGTTGCCACAGGCGACGGCGTACGGCCAGAACCAGAACGGCACCATCAGCGGGAAGTTGAACGGCACGATGGCGGCGAAGACCCCCAGTGGCTGGCGGATCATGTGTTCGTCGATGCCCCGGGCGGCGCCGTCCTCAAGGCCGTAGCCCATCATGAGGGTGGGGATGCCACACGCAACCTCGACGTTCTCGATTGCCCGCCGGACCTCGCCTCGCGCATCGTCGATGGTCTTGCCGTGGTCGAGGGTGATCAGTTGGGCGAGTTCCTCGAAGTGGGCCTCCATGAGGTGCTTGAGGCGGAACAACGGACGCGCGCGCTCGACCGGGGGCGTGGCGCGCCATGCCGGGAAGGCGGCCTGGGCAACCTCGACCGCATGCGCAACGTCGGCTGGGGTAGAGAGGCCAATCTCGGAGATGGCATGCCCGGTAGCCGGGTTGGTGATTGGGGCGCGTCCGCCAGAAGGGTCGGCCCAGTGACCGCCAACGTAGTTCCGGACAAGTGCGGGCACGTCGATATGTGCCTTGGTCATTCCCTCATTCCTCTCTGATGGTGCCTATCCGCTCCCACGTCCGATGTCGGAGGAGTTGCCACAGGTCACGGGTGGTCGCCTTAGCGCATCTCGCGTCCGCCGTCGACGACGGTGATGTCGCCAGTCAGGAACATCCCGTGGGTTGCGTACCCGACGATCACGCCGGCGACATCCTCAGGCCCGGCCGCGCGGCCCATCGGGGTTTCCTTGCCATAGCGTTCGACATGGTCCTCGCGCCCGGCAACCCACCGGGTAGTGACGATGCCCGGGGCGACGGCGTTCACCCGGATGTCCGGGGCAAGCCCCTTGGCCAGGGACTTCGTCATGGTGATGAGTGCGCCCTTGGAGACGGCGTACGGGATTGAACTGCCCCCGCCGGTGAGACCGGAAATGGAGGCAACATTGACAATCAGACCACCTCCGCGGGCGCGCATGGATGCGACGACGGCGCGTGAGGCGTAGAAGGCGCCCTTGACGTTCAGGTTCAGGATGTCGTTCCAGTCGGCGTCGGTGATGTCATGGATGTCGGCAAGCGGAACGAACCGGGTGCGTCCGGCATTGTTGACCAGGATGTCGACGCCGCCGAGGGTATTGACCGTCTCGGCGACGAGGTGCTTGACCTGGGCCTCGTCGGAACAGTCGCCCTGGACAAGGAGGGTGCGGACACCGAAGGCGGCGCAGGCATCGCGGGTCGCCTCGGCCTCGGTTTGCGACCGCGAGTAGTTGATGACGACATCGGCACCCTCGCGGGCGAGCCCGATTGCCGTCGCCGCACCGATACCGGTCGCCGAACCGGTAACGATTGCCACCTTGCCGGCCAGTCTTCCCGTACTCATCCCACGATCCTTCCAGTGATCATCCGTGCGTGCGACCGGAGCAATTCATGCCCACCTGCGTCGGGGTTTGTCCGTCCCCAACCCTGGGCAATGTTCGCATTGATTGCCCCACTCCTTGGCGCCCGTACCTGTTGCCTCTGCCTGATCTCCGGGGATACGGCCCCGACCCCCCGGCACGTTGCTCCCGTTGCGACGGGACAAGGGGGTGAGACCGCCGGGATGCCCACCAGACCGGTAGCATAGCGACGCGCATCTTGAACCTGCCCCATGGGGGTGGAGGCTGCGCGAGCGAGTGTACCGCGGGGCGGGTGCCGGCACTCCCGCAACACCCTGTGCGCGACTATCGCCGCAGTGGTGATGACGATCCGCAGCCTGTGGGAAAAACGCGCCAGTGGGCGCGGCGGCAGGGTTGAGCGGAGGCGTGAGCCTGGAGGGATCGACATGGAACCGAACCAGATGCTTTCGGGCAAGGTGGTGATCGTGACCGGGGCAGCCGGCGCGATCGGCAAGGCGATTGCGATGCACCTGGCGATGGATGGTGCGCGAGTCGCGGTTGCCGACCTTCGCGTGGATGGTGCCGAGTCAGTTGCCAACGACATCCGCGCTGCCGGTGGTGATGCGTGGGCAACCTCGGTCGATGTGACGAGGGATGATGGGCCGTCGACGATGGTGGACGCGGTCGTCGGCCACTTCGGCCGCCTCGATGCGATGATCGCGAATGCGGGGATCCTGACAATCAACCCGATCCTGGACATGCCGGTAGCCGAGTGGGATCGCACCTTTTCCGTCAACACCCGCGGGGTATTCCTCTGCTTTCAGGCGGCGGCCCGCCATCTGGTGAAGCAGGACCAGGGTGGCCGGTTGATCGCGACCGCGTCGATCGCGGCGAAGATCGGGTCGCCCTACCAGGCTCATTACCAGTCCAGCAAGTCGGCGATCCTGGGTCTCGTCCGCAGCGCGGCGTGGGAGTTCGGACCGCACGGCATCACGGTCAACTGCTTCTGCCCCGGAAACGTGGATACGCCAATGTGGGAGCTGATCGACCGTGAGCGTGGCGGGCGCATGGGGAAGGCACCGGGTGAGCTTTTCAAGGAAGTTGCGTCGCGGTCGCCGCTCGGCCGGACCCAGGTTCCCGGCGACATTCCGCCACTGGTGAGCTTCCTGGTGTCGGACGGCAGTCGCGCCATCACGGGACAGTCGATAAATGTCGACAACGGCGTGGTGATGTTCTGACCGTGACGGAGCCATGCGACCACGGTGTGACGGTGAGGCGGTCATGCACGGTCGAGCAGGCGGTCGAGGACCTCGAGGTCGACGCGTGACCCGGTGTGGAGGGCGCGTCGCTGGGCGATGGCACCGGGCAGGTGCCACAGGCCGGCAAGTACTCCGCGAAGGCGGGCACGGGCCGCGTCGCCCCGCCAGTGCCGGGCGGCGTCGCGCACGATGCGTCCCTGTGACGCGATGATGGCGCGCCAGTGCCTTCGCAGGAGGGGTGCAGGCATGTCGCGTGCGAGGACCACAAGGAAGTTGCGACCGCACCAGTAACTCGGGCGCACCTGCCCGCCGGTCGCGCTGACATGGTGGTAGACGCGCGCCTCAGGCACGAACCGGCACCGGTAGCCACGCAACTGGGCGCGCCAGCTCAGGTCAATGTCCTCGAGATAGGACACCAGCCATTCGTCGAATCCACCGGTCTCGGCGAGCAGTTGCCGCCGGTAGGCCGATGCGGCGGCGCACGCGCCGAATACCCATGGGTCGTCGTCGAACCTGCCGTCGTCCTTGGAAAAGGCGCCGCGGTTCACCGGGACCCCGCCGACGGTGTAGCCGTCACCGGCGGCGTGGAGGTGATCGCGACGGTCGAACAGGAGCAGCTTGCTGGCGCAGAACCCGACCTCCGGGTCGGTCTCGAGCGGGGCGACCAGGGCGGCCAGCCACCCCGGTTCGGCCTCGGTGTCGTTGTTGAGGAGGACCACGATGTCCCCGGTGCATGCGCGGATTCCCGCATTGGCGGCTCCGGCGAACTTGCGGTTTGTCGGCAGTGCGACGACTTCGACCCACGGATAGGTATCGCGGACCCACTGGGCGGTGTCATCGGGAGAGGCATCGTCAACGACGATGACCTGGTCGGCCGGCCTGGTCTGGGATGCAACCGCGTCAAGGCACGGCACGAGGTACTCCCGTCCCCGGTAGGTCGGGATGACGACGCTGACGGAGAGCCTCGCGTGGCCGAACCCTTCCCCCGGTGGCGAAAGGAATGGGGAACTGACCGGCAGGTGGCTATCAGGATTATCCACTGGAGTGCCGGGTTCCTGGTCCGGGGATCCTTGCCCGGCTTGCAGGAGGGCGATGCTGGCGACGGCGCACACGAGAGTGGCTACCGCGAACACGGTGAGTTGACGGGCGGTCAGTGGCGCATCGCTCAGGAACCAGAACAGCGAGACAAGCATCGCGCAGGCAAGGACCGGCAGTTGACGCCAGTAGGCGCCAGGGCGCGGGAGGGCGCGGGCAGGGATGTCCGCGGACCGATTGGTGCCGGGGCGCGGCGGTTTTATCTCGGGCATGATCGACCATCAATCATTGCGGCCCCCACCCCCAACGAGGCTTCCCACCCCATCGACCCTGATCGTTCCCCCGCCGATCCCTTCACCTGGGCTGCAACTACATGACCGGGGGGATGACGTTCATGCCATCGGCACCCCGCTGGACGTCGGTGCGGGCACCGATCAGGCACGCGCCGACCCACGCCCAGTCGTCCATCCGGATGAACCGTAGTGCGACTGCGGTATAGAACGCCCAACGCACGAGACCGGGCAGGAACGGGCCGAAGGCGGTGGTGATGAGGCCCGACCGGGGGCCGAGGCCACCCGTGACCTGTCGCCAAGAGTGGGCATCAAGCGACGCGGTGGTGAGGTGATCGATGGAAGCCTGGAAGGCACGGTCCAGGGACTGGGCGGCGGCGAAGACGCGTTGCTGCATGGCCTCGGTGGCGCGGACGGCGTCGGCGATCATCGGTTCCTCGATTGGTTCGAGATGCCTGACAGCAAAGCCAGCAGCGCGCTCGACCTGTGCAAAGCCGGCCGGATCGTCAGGAAAAAGGATCTCGGAGGCACAGCGAAGGCCACCGGCTACCCGTGCACCATCGGCCTCGCCAAGGGCGGTGTAGGCGACGGTCAGGGCGACACCAGCGGCGATGAAGCGTTGCGGCACCCCTCCGTTCAAACCGCCCGGGGCGTCCGGACCAAAGCCTCCGGGACTGCCACCGATCCCGAGGGTTGGCGGCGCGACAGCCTGCGCACCGGCAATCCCGAACGGGCCTTGCATGACGGACTGGACATGAAGTCGGACGTCGCCAGCGATGATGACCGCGAGACGGGCCACCTCGTCACTGCGTAGCAACTGTTCCCCGGCACTGGTTTCCGATGTGTCCATCATCCGTAGATGCTACTACCCGGACCCCGCGACTGGCGGCCCCCACCCCCTACCCCTCCCCCGTTGCGACGGGAGAGGGGAGCGTGGAAGGATCAACTGCGCCGCTGTCGGTGCCTGTCGTCATGAGCATTGCCATGCCCAGCGCGGTCAGCGTCGCCCACACGACGCTCCCACCGATCACCTCGGGTGACCACCCAAGACCGCGGTAGACGGCGTCGGTGCCAAGCACGCCAATCCAGAGCACGAGGGCAAGCGAGGCCGCGAAGACCCTGAACATCACGGGGCGGACGGGGGACGGATCGAGATGGCGGATCGCGATGTCGCCACACAGTCCCGCGAGCGCCTGGGGCCAGATCAGGTAGGCCTGTTCAAAGGCGCCGATGCCGCTCATGAGCGTCGCCACCAAGCCGAACAGGACGGTCACGGTGCCGAACGGCGGTCGCCACCGGGGCAGGAGCCAGAGGACGCCGCCGACCATCACTGCGGTCATGACAAGCATGCCGGTGACGCCGGAGGTGATGTACGAGGCACGGACGTCCCCTCCGTTCGCAAATCGTGAGAAATAGATCGACTTGACGATGTGATACGGACGCAGCGGGGTCCAGAGGTACATGAAGAAGAATGCGATGACCGCGAGCGTCAGGGTCATGCTGAGGATCACCGGCAGGAACGAACGGATCGTGTGCCCCGCGCGCGGTGACGGGCCTCGCCATGCGGCGCGCATTGGGGCGGCGAGGACGGTGATCAGCCCGATGGCAAGGAGGAGGTGGGTGGGACTGAACAGGGCATCGATGCCCTGTTCAATCCCGAAGAAGAGGTGCCAGGTCATGTCGCCAAGGCCGCCAAGGCCGAAGATGAACACACCAGCGACACCCCACCCGTAGCCAACCGGGATGGCACCCATGGACGGCATTCGCAGTGCGACACGGGCACGGACGGTCAGTCCAAGGTACCAGAGTGCGCACGCGAGAAACCCGGAGTAGAGCAGGGCGTGCCACGGTGTGAAGAAGGTCTCGAGGCCACGGAGTGCGTTGTGCGCCCACCCATCGACAAAGAGACCGACGGCAAGCCACGCACCAAACACGACGCTAACCAGGTCCTGCCACCACGCCGTCGACCAGGACGGCGTGGTGGTGGGAAGTAATTCAAATACCGCGGCGAGGCGACGGCCGAAAGGGGTAGGGATAGCAGTACCGTTCCCGGAAATCGGGAAGCCGGGCCTCGCTTGACCACTCAGGGTCGCCATGACAAGCCTCTCGCACGGTTACCGGTTTGGCCGGCAGGGATGGCCGAGGACCGGCCTACGGGGTCAGGTTGCGGAGGTTCGGGCCGGTGCCGACGCCCTGCTTGCTCATGGCTACGCTGAGGAAGTACGTGGATGACCCAATGGCATCACTCGCCTTGCCCATCATGGTGATGGCCTCAGCGTGATCGCCACCGTGATCCAGCAGTGACTTGGCTTCCGCGAAGAGGGCGGCCGCCTTGCGGAGACTGACCCGCGCGCGCATGACATTGCCGTGCACGTCGTCATCCGGATAAGGCAGGCTCGTGTCGGCATTTGCCGCAGACGCGACCCCGTGATTCGAGACAGAACTCACCATTGCACCCTTCTGGCAATCATCGCGCCCAACGGACTCCGAGCCAAGGGAAGGCACGAACCCAAGCCGGGGCAGCATACCGGACCCTCAGGGGAATGATACCCCCGACCACCGACCGCTACCCCGCCGGATGGTGCTCAGTCGCTCATCCTCCCGAAGACCTCCGACCACGCGTCGCGAAACCCGGCATCATTGCCGAAGGCGTCAACTGGGTCAGGCACTTCGGCCCATGGAGACAGCTCGTAGTCATTCCCGGTTTCAGACCACGATAGCCACCACCGGTGCACCCGCCCGTCACGTCCGAGGACGTAGCCACTTACCGCCTCCAGATCCCCCGGGAGGGTCACACCCTCCGACTGCACCAGGAAGAGCGCGCGCCCTGGACGGTCCATGCCTCGCGCATCCAGAAGGTGATCGATGATCGCGCGGCTGGTACGCGATCCGGGTGGAATGCCGTCAGGCGTCATGGGCGGTACGTGCTTTCAGGCAGGAGGACGACATAGCGCTCACCATTGTCTGTGCGAAAGTGTGTGGTGATGCGACGCAGGTCTTCGGTGACACTGGTGAAACGGTTTCCCGATACGACGTAGAAACCGCGTCGCCGGACGTTCGCGGTGCGATCAATGTAGGTGAAAGCCTGCCCGTTACGGATCGTGTCCCGGGCACTGCGGTCGTAGGCACCGATGTCCGGCCACGGACCCTCACTTCCGTGCTTCCCGAAATGGTCGGCTAGCGCCCCAGGCGCCCACGTGGCGTCACGCGCAATCCGCGTGACATCAACGGGGGGTGCGCCGGCAGCAGTCGCGGTCGGATTTACAGCGACCGGGGCTGCGGGAGGCCCCGGTTCCGCTTGTGAACAAGCTCCGATCAGGCACGCAAGCGCCAAGGCGAACAGGCAGCGCAACAGTGACACTGGGGGCATTGACGACAGAAGCGTAACGCGGTGCGCTACGGTACGCGGATGTCCGCACTGACCCCGCCAACCGCCACGGACCCGGTCCAACGACCACCCGGGGTGGGTGGCTTCCGATCCCGCTCAGGATGGCACCTTGCCAGTGTGGCGTCGATGCACGCGGTCAGCGACGCCCTGTTTGCGGGTATCTACCCTCTCCTGCCACTCATCGCCAGCGACCTGCACCTGAGTTACGGGCAGGTTGGCGCGGTCAAGGCGGTCCTTGGCGGGGCCTCGGCACTCCTGCAAGTCCCGGCCGGGATGCTTGCCGAGACGGTGGGGGAACACTTGCTGCTGGCCGTTGGCACTGGCGGGGTGAGCGTGGGCTTGATCGCCATGGCGACCACTGCGACCTTCATCCCTCTCCTGATATGGACCGCCTTGGCAGGGATCGGCGGGAACACCCAGCATCCGGTGGCGAACGCCCTGGTTTCGCGCCTGTTCGGCGAGACGAGAAGGCCACAGGCGATCGGCACGTTGAACTTTGCCGGGGATATCGGGAAGATTGCGGCACCATTCATCGGCGGACTTGGCGCCTACTACTACGGATGGCGGGGGGGAGTGATGGCCCTGGGGATCACTGGCCTCGTGTTCGCCATCGGCTACGCATTGGCCGTGCCCGTGACGCGAGGATCGGTGGCGCAGGCGATGCGAGACCAGTTATCCGGGTCGACACCGGATGCAGGGACGCGCCGGAGCCATTCGATCTGGCATCGGGATTCATGGAGGCTGCGGGCATGGGGTATCCGAAACCCGGGTGCCTACGGCGCCCTGACGGCAACGGGCATGCTTGATGCTGCGGCTCGCGGGGCAGCATTGGCACTGCTGCCGTTCGTCTTCGACCGCGCCGCATTCTCCTCGTCGGAGATCAGTGTCGCCTTCGCCGTCCTGTTCGGTGCCGGAGCGGCCGGCAAGTTCCTGTGCGGCCCATTGGCGACGCGAGCCGGACCGACGTTGACGATCATCGTGACGGAGACCGTGACGGCGGCGGGCCTGATCCTCATCCCCTTTGCGCCGAAGGCCGCGATCCTGTGGGCGATCCTGCCGTTCGGGTTTTCCCTCAACGGCACATCGTCGGTTCTCTACGGACTTGTGGCGCCGTTTGTCGACCCGGATCAACGGGGGCGCGCCTATGGCCTTTTCTACACCACGACCCTGCTCGCAACGGCGTCCGCACCCATCATCTATGGCGCCATTGCCGACATGGTGGGGTTGACCGCTTCATTTGCAGTCCTCGGAGCAATCACCCTGATGATCGTTCCTCTCGCGCAAAGGTGGCGCCAAGCTTTCGACGGCGCAGGCCACCAACCGGTGAGACCGTAGGGTGAGGCGCGGATCAACCTCGGGACGACCGGTTCACGCAGCAATCGCGTCGACGAGTGCCGCCGCGTTGCGCGCAAGCGTGTAGGCCGCGAGCGCGAAGACCAGGCCCGCAAAGGCCCGCCGGAGGTGACGTTCGGGCAAGCGTCCCGCCAAATGCCCACCGGCGACGACCCCGACGATGCCCGATCCGCCGAGCAATGCGACCAGAAGCCAATCGATGCCGCCCAGGCCGGTATGGGCCGCGAGACCCCATAGGGAATTGAGCGTGATCGCCATCATCGAGGTCCCGGCAGCCATACGCATCGGCACACCGAGCACGGTCACGAGTGCCGGCACGAGCAAGAACCCTCCCCCGACGCCAAACAGTCCGGTAAGGGTTCCGACACCAAGACCGACGGTCACGACCTTGGAAATGAACACGGGCGTAAAGACCGGCGGGGCCGGCGCCACCGCGTCGGATCCGGTTCCGCCCCGGACCATGCTGGTCGCTGACGCAAGCATGATGAGGCCGAACAGGCCGAGTACCACCACTTCGGGAGTCCGGTGGTTCATCCACGCCCCGGCAAAAGTGCCGAGAATGCCAGCGGTGCCAAGGACGACGCTCACCCTCGGAAGCGCACGGCGCCAACGCCACGCCTGCAACGCTCCGACCGAGGCATTCAGGCAGGTCACGGCAATGCTCGTCCCGGTTGCGACCGGCACTGGTGCGCCAAGCACGTAGACGAGGACCGGCAAGGTCAGGATTGCGCCACCTGCCCCAAGGGTTCCCTGGACAACACCGATCATGCCGCCGAGCGAGATCGCAACGACGGCAATCCAGAGATCAGGAAACATCGTGTTGGGGTTCCGTCAAACTGGCAGCCGCATCGTGGCCGCGAAACGTCAATGGTGGCCTGTGTCACCTTGTCGGACCGATTGGGCTCGCCACTAGCTAGGGCACGGACAACGGGCGGGACGCAGGCGCACGTGGGCCGGGCAGTTCTAACTGCCTTCGTTCGCGACTCCAACGAACAGGAACAGCCCAACGGTGATGGCCACCATCGCGGCGACCAAGGTGGTGAAGATGGCGTTCAGGACGACGTCAAGCGTCCGGCCGGCTTCCAAAGCCGCGGTCATCACGCCAATCTCACCATTGACAAGCAGGTACCCGACATACGCGATGCCCAAGGCCCACGCAAAGATCACCGTCCGCCCAGCGAGGATCATCATGACGCTCGTACCCCTAAGGTCGCATGGTACCGCCGCACACGCCCGCGGTGCGATGCAGGACGGCGGACACGTAGACTCGGTCTTGGATTGTGGGCCATCGGGTCGGTCCAAGCGCACTCAAGGGACCTGTCAAAGAAGGACTGGGGGGGTGAAGAGGAAGGGTCGCTCACGACCGCTGCGCCGGTTCGTGTGGCGTGCGGTCGTCGCAGTCATCCTTCTCGGAGTGGTCATTCCGGCGGTCATCGGCCCAGTGATCGGCGTCGTGGCTGGCTTGATTGCCTTGCCCTTCGTGGCGGTCATCGCCGTGCTTGCGCTTGTCGTCCTGTTGCTTGGGTTGGCCATCGCGGGTGCGGTCGCGGCCGGAATGATCGGCCTCCCCGCTTGGCTGATTTGGCGGGCATCACGATCGAAACACGAAAGCCGTGATGGGCAGCGCACCGCCGAACTCCCCGAGGATGGCCTGAAGCGTCGCTACCTTGCCGGGAACCTGACCCACACGGAGTACCGCGACGAGATGCTCGCGATCCTCACGGGACAGTTCGCACGCGGTGAGATTGACGTCAATGACTACGAGGCCGAGGTCGAGCACCTGATCCGCGCCTCGCAGAACGCCGACCGCCGCCGACCCCGGTCGCGGGCAGTGCATCCCGATGAGGCCCGGTAAGCGCCAGCTTCCCACGGGATGAACCGGCGAACGCGACCGAAGGGGCCGAACCCACCGCATCTCCCGACTGGACGGGCTGCTTCGGGGGATCTGCGGCACCCCGAAGCGCCGGGAAGATCCACTCGGCGATCTTGGGGATGGCAATCATCGCGACGACCGTGATGATGCCCACGGTCTTGTCGTTGTCGGTGACAGCGGCCGCTGCCGAACTGGTCGCGAAAAGCACGCCGAACCAGATGAGGTCACCGGCGAGGGCAGCCGCCCACCCAAGCAGGCGAGGGACTGGCAACCCGGCGATGACCATGCCACCGTGGTAGATATCGAACCCGAACGCGACGACCCCGATGCGGAAGAGGGCCGGCCAGATCGGGCCGTTCCGGACGTCATCGATGCGCGGTGGCCTTGCCCCGATCATCGCTAGGCGGACGTACCAACGGCCGATCGTGCGTAGGACCGCGACCCGCCCGCCGAACCGCTTGATGACGGCATAGAGGGGATGCGTGATCATCGCCGCCATGATGTCGGTCAGCGCGTAGAGGCCCAACGTCACCAACGGATTGATCCCGGCGTGACGGGCAAGGATCAGGCCGGCAGGGATGCCGATGGCCGCCATCCACGGCGACCAGAACAGCACGAAGACAAGGGCCACCGGTCCGCCTGGAAACCGCTCGGCGGCGTCCATGAGCGTCCCCGCATCGGGCGATGTGGGGAAGAGGTCGAAGGGATTGATGGCGAGCGGGTTGAGGAGCGCCTGAAGGTCCACAGTCTTTCAGTCTCTCACACCGACTTCGCAATTCGGCTGACACGGAAACGCCACGAGTGCGCCGGCAGCACCAACCCTGTGGACTCAGGGAAATGAAGAGGGGTGCCCAAAGCAGGAGCGTTCCAGCGCGCCTAGGTGTCGTCTCTCACGACATTGGGTACAGGGGCTGGGGAGAATGGGATGAAGGCCTCGCCCGGTACGGTGCTGGGTACTGACACCACACCCGCCAGGGAGGCCTTGGGATGCAACACTATCACCCGCACGCCAGGTTGACCAC